>JAVEYH010000215.1:0-2514 GCA_034003585.1 Kiritimatiellia bacterium | reverse complement strand
TGGCCGCGCCGCACGGACCAGGCGCGTCCGCAAACCTCGCCGACATACGCGAAGTGGCGGTATTGCAGTCCGAGAAAATACTCGGCGGCCAGGATGCCGACCGCGGCGGTGTCGCTCCGGATCAGCGAATGCCCGGTTGTTCGGGGCGTGGCCCGCTCCGGGGTCAGTTCCTGATCCACCAGGATTTTGGGAACGCGTGCCAGCCGGATCCGCTCACGCAATTCAGGGGTGTCAAGGCGCCCGATGATGCCGGTGCATCCCCATGCGCGCATGCGGGTCAGTTTCTGTTCGCCCTGCCGCCCTTCCAGGATGTGCAGGCCCCAGGGCCCGTGCTGGCGGACATACCGCAGAACACCGCGCCGCATGTCCCGGCTGATCTTCACCGAGGCGGGCAGCAGCAGTGCGACTTGGGGCATGCTTTTCAGGATACGGGTCATAAGGGAGAAGGGAGTGAGCACGATGATCAGGTGTCGAGTGCTTGGAAGCATGGAATGCGTGCAGAAGAAAGTCAACGGGATTCTGCGCAAAATCGATAAACGTTATTGCGCAAACCGGACTAGTTTTCTTGGTCGGGCTGACGTATGGTAATGATATGGGATAAAGAAGGGGGTTGTGGGAAACGCGGAGGAGGAAAACGATGAACAAGGGGATCGGGATGTTGGCCGTCATGTTTCTGGCCGCGGTGACGCTCGTATCGGCAGAGGTTCCGCTGAACCAGCGGGAGGCGAGGGTCTCGCCCGCGTGGATGACGGACGGCGTGATGTACCAGCTCTGGCTGCGCGGGTTCACGCCGGAGGGGACGCTCCGGGCGGCGGCGCGGAAGTTGCCTCAGGTCGCGGAGGCCGGTTTCACCATTCTCTATCTCAGCCCGATCTGCGTGATGGACGACGACCCGCGGAAGGAGCATTGGGCGCCGCGCCAGCGCAAGACCGACAACCCGCGCAACCCGTACCGGATCAAGGATTACTGGGAGGTTGACCCGGAGTTCGGTACGAAAGAGGATTTGCGCGCCTTCGTGAAAGAGGCGCACCGGCTCGGGATGCGCGTTTTGCTGGATGTGGTCTTTTTACATTGCGGCCCGGGAGCCGTGATCATCCGGAAGCACCCGGACTTCATGAAGCGCGATGCGGCCGGTAATCTGAAACTGGCGGGGTGGGGATTTCCCGGTATCGATTTCGGAAATCCTCGCGTGCACGACTACTTCTGGCGCAACCTGGAGTACTGGGTGCGGGAGTTTGACGTGGACGGCTACCGTTGCGATGTGGCGGATGCGATCCCACTGGCCTTCTGGGAGACGGCGCGCGAACGGCTGGAAAAGATCAAGTCTGACATCGGTGTTTTGGCGGAAGGCACGCGCAAGGAGAACCAACTCAAGGCTTTCGATCTCAATTACGGTTGGGGCCCGGCATACAAGAACTGGGAGGATGCTGCGGCGATTCGCGCGTTGTGGGAGAAACAGCGGGACGAGCGGCCGCGCAACGGCGCGAAGTTCGTCCGGTTCATCGAGAACCACGATTATGTCGAGGACGAGGGGGACAACCGTTTGGACCGGGCCTGGGGCGTGGCCCGTGTGGATGCCGTGCTGACCGCGCTCTTCACGCTCGACGGCGTACCGTTCCTGTACAACGGGCAGGAGTTTGCGGACGTGTCGCGCAACAGCCTGTACGCCAAATGGCCGATCGACTGGTCCGCCGCCGCGACGCCGGCCGGCCGGGCGCGGCTCGCCCTGGTGCGCAAACTCTGTGCGCTGCGCAAGGCCGAGAAGGCATTGACGAAGGGCGAGGTGGTTTGGCTCGACCACGACGCGCCCAAAGCGGTGCTGGCTTTTCAGCGCGTATGCGGTACGGAACGCATTCTTTCTGTGGTCAATCTTTCCGGCGCGGCGGCGCGCGTTTCGCTCAAAGGGGTGGATACGGCCTTCGAACCGTTGTTGGTGAAGGGTGCGGAAGGAGATATGCGGGGTCATGTTGTTTTGGAGGCGAACGGGTATGCTGTTTCGAGATCGTCTCCGACCCCGCGGCCATGAAGGTCTCAAAGGGAAATTCCGTGACGAGAAAAGAAAGGGGAAACCAAGATGATAAGGGGCACACTGTCCGTTGCGTGGATGCTGACAGGCCTCGTGATTTGCGGTGCGGAGGCGGATGACGTGATGAGCGGGGCGTACCGGAAGCATTGGAATCCGGAGGCGCAGGCGCGCATCGACCGGGACATCGAGAAGCACCGCAAGGCAGATGCCGTGCTTGTTCTGAAGGGGGTGCCGGCCGGAACGGAAGTCAGGGTTGAGCAGCTCACGCACGACTTCCTGTTCGGCGGCAACATCTTCCTGTTCGGCGACCTGAAGACGCCGGAAAAGAACAAGCGGTACGAGGACACGTTCGGTACGCTTTTCAACGCCGCCACCGTCGCGTTTTATTGGCGGACGCTGGAGCCGGAACAGGGGAAAATCCGGTACGGGGCGGACAGCCCGTACGAGTACCGCCGGCCGCCGACCGATCCCGTGGTGGCGTTCTGCGA
>JAVEYH010000214.1:0-2584 GCA_034003585.1 Kiritimatiellia bacterium | reverse complement strand
TTCACGTCCCGGACCGCGCCGTGCGCGGCGCGATCGGCCAGAATGAGATACGGCCCGGGCGCGACCGCGGCGGCGGCGGATTTCGAAGACGGCGCGGGCACGATGGAGAGGTCGGTCACCCTGACCGGCGCGGTTCCGGTGATGGCGAACGGCTGCGCGCTCACCGCGGTCGTTCCGGCCGGGGTTGTCGACACGATCCTGACCAGGCAATCCAGTGATGCCCCCTGGGGAACGGTCCACAAAAACGACCCGTAGGCCATGGTCGCATTCGGCTCGATCACAGACCATGACGAGCCGCCATTCATGGAATACTCGATTCGGCCCACGGTGACATTATGCGGATTCCAGACGATCCACTGCTCCGATCCGGCTTCCCAGCTCTCTCCGCCGTTCGGCGACATGAGCGAAATACTCTGCGACGTGTCCACCGGTATGGCGGAACCGCCTCGTATGGCGAACGTATACGGGTTGCGGTCGACGTCGTTGTTCGGGATGCAGACGACCGCATGTTTGACTTCCCCGGCCTGGGGGTCGAACGTCACCTGGAATGTTTCCGATCCCCCCGGGGCGATCTGCGATCCGGGAAGGGCGCTGCTGAGCGTATAATCGGCGGCGCCGAAAATTTCCAGTCTCGGCCAGCGGGTCAGAAGCAGGGGGTCCGTGCCGATGTTTTCGATCGTGAAGGTCCTGACCACTGAATTCCCCGCCCCGAAATCCGTTCCGTCATCGGGACCTGGCGTCGAATCGCCATCCTCGATCACCATCCCGTTTCCCCTGACCACCATTTTGGCCACGCGGAATTGTGCAATGTAGTTTGCAGGCACGCCATCGGCGGTGGTGAATTGTCCTCCGGCATACAGGTCGCCGGTATCAGTAAAAACCAATGCAAATACTTGATCATTCATCTCAAATTCTGCAGCGCTCCATGCAGTACCGTTCCAGGTGGTGATGCTGGTGTCGGAGAGGAATCCAGCGTTTACCCCCCCGGCGTACAGGTTGCTGGCAGCATCAAAGGCGAGAGCGTATACAATATCATTCAAACCGGCTCCCAGTGCGCTCCATACGGTGCCGTTCCACTTTGCGACATGTATCGCAGGAACCCCGCCGACGGACGTAAAGAAACCCCCGGCATACGGGTTGCCAGCGTCATCAACAGTAAGAGCGCATATTGTACTACTCATTTCGTGGCCCAGCGTGCTCCATGAGGTGCCGTCCCACATGGCAACACGGGAGACAGGGATGCCCCCTGGCCTGAAAAAATCCTCCCCGGCATACAGGTTGCCGGCATCATCAACGGCAAGAGCGTATACTCTAAAATTTTGTTCGCCATCATCCAGGCCGTGACCCACCGCGCTCCATGAGGTGCCGTCCCACATGGCGATGCCATTCGCAGGCACACCGCCGGCCGTGGTGAAGAGTCCCCCGGCGTACAGGTTGCCGGCATCATCAAAGACAAGAGCGTATACAGAATCATTCATCCCGGAACCCAGCGCGCTCCACGAGGCGCCGTTCCATTTTGCAACATAGCTGGCAGCCACGCCGTCGGCCGTGGTGAAATCCCCCCCGGCATACAGGGTGCCGGCATCGTCCCAGACAAGCGCTTCAACCCTTGCATTCATACCGCTGCCCAGCGCGCTCCAAGCCGCGCCATCCCACTTGGCAACTCGGTTGACGGCCATACCCCCGGCCGTGATGAAATCTCCCCCGGCATACAGGTTACCGGAATCAAAAGCAATGGCCCGTACAGGATTATTCAGTCCTGATCCGACACTGCTCCAGGAATCCGCCCGGACGGAACCGGGGATTGCGAGGCTGAACGTTACGAAAAGGGCGAGAAATGCGATAGTGGGATCTTTTTTCATGTACTTTCCATCACAAGAGAGATGCATCCAGTTCGCATTTGCTGATTGAGATTGCAGGCCCGACAGTCAGAAAAGCAGACCTTTGCTGATGGAACTGCACCGAACCGGTGAACGGAACAATTGTTTTGGTACGGTAAAATATATGAAGGAAAATACATTCATGCAGAACTCAGGTCAACAATTTTTGAGGTGAAAAGGACTTGACAACATGTAAGAAATATTTTACATTTAGTAAAATACCATTAACATCATGCCTGCAAGGAGGTGCCGCATGAGGCGGGAACAGCCTGTCGCACGGTTCATATTTATTTCGTTGTACGCAGTGTTCGCGCTGTCTTTTTGCGGGATCGTGTGGTTCCTTGCCGGCACCGCCGCGGCGATTGTCATGTCAGCAATTGCCACGGTCTGGTCAGTCTGGTTCGCGTCCACGGTGGTGCATGAGGCACGATCCCTTCAGAGCCGGAACGAAAAAATGAGCTGGTTCATATTCAGCTGGACGTTATTCGGCTTGTTCGGTTTCATGGCGCTCCTTCCATTCCTGGGAGTCTACGCCGCCTCGTCCGTCTTCGGGTTCGTAGGTTTCGCCGGGTTTGCCGGGAAAATTTACCCGGAGGAGGAGCCTTCGGACGAGCGCGACCGGGCAATCCTCAGCACGGCGCAGCGGATCGGGTTCCAGGTCTTCTGGATATTCTTCATCACGGCCGCAATGGGTACCTGGGCAT
>JAVEYH010000213.1:0-2655 GCA_034003585.1 Kiritimatiellia bacterium | reverse complement strand
GCCAGCGTCCACATCAGCCCCTGCTGGTACAGGCGATGGCGCGCGGCGATCTTCCCGCGTTCGGCATTGGAGGCTTCGGGATAGTCGTAGTTCTGTCCGATGAAATCCGTGGAGAACCCGCCGTAGTTGTTGGTGTCGGTCTTGCGGTTGGGCATGCGCGAGTTGATCCAGTACCCTTGCCGGCCCGCCTCGAAGTTCCGCAACAGCAGCTCGTACCACAAGGGGTCATACCCTTCGGGTTTGGCGAAGGGGATACGGTTTTCGGGATGGTCGGTCAGGCACATGCGGTAGCAGTAGGCCTGGACGCGTTTGTCCGCCGCGCCCTCCTCGCCGGGCCCCTTCGGGTCGATGAACGGCAGCAGCCCGCTCGCGGCCTTGCCCTTCTCGACATAGGGATCGACTCCGGGAAGGAAGTTGTGATGCTTGTATTTGGGATCGATTTTGGCCTGCACGCCGTTGTAGGTCTCGCCGTACTGCGCGTTGCCCTCGCGGCCGACCGTATAACTGACCTTCGCCGCCGCCATCAGATCGCCCTCGTAGGTCGCGTCGATGAACATCTTTCCCCGGAACACGCGCCCGCTTTCCATGCGGATCGAGAGGATCCGCCACGGAACCGCGCGCGTCAGGGCCACGCCCGAAGCGCGGTCGAGACGTTCGCCCCGGACAACCGGGAGGGCGTTCGTGCGGATCCAGGCTTCGTAGATCTTGAGCGCCGCACTCGGCTCAAAGGTCCACATCGTGTCCTCGCCTTGATCCGTGCGCGTCTGCCCGCCGTCCCGGTACTGTTCGCGCTTCTGCCAGGTCCAGGCGGACGGCTGGCTGTACCAGGCGCGGACCGCGCGGTAAAACTCGCGCGCGATGCCTCCGATCGCCACCTTGTTGCCGATATCGGTCTGGCCCAGCCCGCCTGTGGTCAGCCCGCCGATGCGTTGCGTCGGCTCGATGACCACCACCTCCAGTGCCATGCGCCGGGCCTGCACCGCAGCCGCGATGCCTCCCGATGTGCCGCCGTACACGACCAGATCCCAGACCTTCCCCTCCGCCGCGGCCTCCTGCCCGGCCACCCGCGACGCAAACAGCAACAAGACGCACCCGCATAAAAAGCGTTTTCCCATGATGTTCCCCCTTTTTTGGTTGCAGACCATTAAATCACTTATCCTCGGTTTTGTCGAAAACCACCTTGTTGAGCATGATCATTCCCTGCGATCCCTCCGCCAGAAACTCCACAAACCCGTCCGTGCCGGCATCAAAGGCGAAGGTTCCGATCATCCGCGACTTCGCGGGCTCCACCCGCACCATCCGCTCGCCGTCACGGCCTTTGACGCGCACGGTAAAGGAAGCGCCCGGCACAAACGGCGTGTCCGTGCTCAGCGACACGCGCCAGATCCCCGCCACAATATTCGGGGTGAAACGCGCGTACGCGCCCTTGCGAGGACGCGCCCCGTTGGTCCGGTAGTCCATGCCGCGGCCCGCGAGCCGGTGGCCGACCCAGAATCCCGGCGGCATGCAGAAAAAGCCGGGGCGGTCATCGTCCAGGGTGACCGATTCCCGGTTAAGCGGCACCCGGGTATTCAGCATCCGGACGGGCAGGGCCAACGTCTCAGCCGCCGCCCCGGGGCACCGCAGCGTCAATAGTGCCTCATAACGTCCCAGCCCGAGCCCCTTCTCATTGAACGTCAGCGTGACGGACTGCTTGCCGCGCGCGCCGTTCAATGCGGCGGTCAGCCAGGCGCGCGTCACGTTGCCCGGAAAACGGTTCGTGACCTCGCAGGCTGTCACCTGCGGCAGTTCGCCGGCGCCGAGATTGACCAGTTCCAGGGTGACGCTCCGCGGCAGCTCGGGTTTCCAGGGCTCCACGGCGCGTGTCAGCAGGTGCGGCAACACCGTGACCGGTGCGCCGTAAACCGGAGTCACGCCCGCGGGCAACGGCTCAAAGGCGGGATCATCCGCCACCCGGATCCCCAGCACCGGCTTATCAAGGGGCGGACCATCGACGGTCAGATGCCGGACGCATTGCGCGCAGCCGGTGTCGTCCTCCACCACAAGGGTCACCGGATACACGCCGGGCCGGGTGAAGATGTGCGTTTGGCGCAGACCGGAACCGCCGCCGCCGTCGCCGAAACTCCAGAAGGCCCGCAGCTCGCCGCCCCCCTTTCCCGGACGCGACGCGCCAGCATCAAATGTGACCTGCTGACCGGTGCGCGCCGGCCCCGGCGGCGTCATGACGGCGCGAATCTCCCCCTCCTGTTCGCGTTGCGTTTCGAAGATCTGCCAGAACAGGATCCAGGGATCCAGATGAAAAACCGCGGGCTGTCCTTCCAGAGGCGCGCGCGTGCCGTCGCCGACCGTGCCGTTCAGCCGCCCGCCGGCATCGAAATCGGGCGGCTTCCCGTTGACCAACCTGCCGACCTTGAACTCGAAGTGCGTGTGGTTGAAGTCGCCCACATACGTGCCCGCGGCCTCGGCATAGTGCGCGCCGGCCTGGATCGGGGTGCGCTCGGGCACGGTCTGCTTCACCATGTGATGCGTCTGCAACGCCCAGACGTCGCCGCAGGGCCAGGCGCGGATGCCGCGCCAGCGGTTGTTGTTGTCGCCGTTCGCCACGCTGTTGAAGAGCCACTGATCGTCAAAGTCGATCGGGGCCCAGAGCGGCTC
>JAVEYH010000212.1:0-2701 GCA_034003585.1 Kiritimatiellia bacterium | reverse complement strand
CTGGAGGTGGACCGGGATTTTCTCGAACCGTTCCGGAATAAGACCCGCCGCGGCGCCTCGATCGGCTTGGGGAAACTGATCGA
Organism: Kiritimatiellia bacterium; assembly: GCA_034003585.1. Taxonomy (GTDB): domain Bacteria; phylum Verrucomicrobiota; class Kiritimatiellia; order RFP12; family UBA1067; genus JAPXSY01. Next base: position 2,618 of record JAVEYH010000212.1, on the reverse strand, counting down.
GCAGGCCACGCGGCTGGCCGCGTATGACCGTCGCGAAAAGACGCTTGAGATGCGCCGGTATCTCATTGCTGAAACCCTCAAGACCCAAGGTCCGGACGGGTACATCGGCTGCCTGGCCGAAGGGTCGCGGATGAAAGAGTTGTGGGATCTGCCTGAAATGGGATTCATCATTCTCGGCCTGGTGGTGGATTACCGGCTCTTTGGCGAGAACGCGTCGCTGGAGGCGGCGCGCCGGGCCGCGGATTACATCCTCAGGAAGTGGGACACCCTGCCGCCGGACTGGGGCACGCACGGCGTGGCGGATGTGCCGAGCTGCACCGGACTCTGCTACGCGCTCCTGACCCTGTACGCGGAGACCCGGGACACCCGCTATCCCGCTTTCTGCCTCAAACAACGGTACATGGCGGACTGGGACCTCGACATCGTGATCGGCCGGCGCAAAAATTTAGACGCCCATATCTACACCTATCTGGACCAGTGCGTGGTCCAGTTGGAACTGTACCGGTCGCAGAGGAACCGGCGTCTGCTGCGGCCCGCTCTCCGGGCCATGCGTTTCTTGCGCGAGGGGGACGGCGCGTGCATCACAGGCGGGGCCGGCATCTGGGAGTGCTGGACAAACGATCAGGACGGCCGCAAGGCTCTCGCGGAGACCTGCGCCTCGGCGTATCAGATCCGCGTGTACGACAGTCTGCTGCGTCTGGACGGCGACGCGGCATACGGGGATCTGATGGAGCGGACGATCTACAACACGCTGTTCGCCGCTCAGGAGCCCAACGGCCGCCGCATCCGGTACTACTCGCCCTTTGAGGGGCCGCGCGAATTCTATCCCGGCGACACCTACTGCTGCCCCAACAACTACCGTCGCATCCTTGCCGAACTCCCGATGATGCTTTACTACGAGGCGGACCGGGGTGTGGCGGTGAACCTCTATTCGGAATCCGAAGCGCGGCTGACCGTGGCGGAGAAGGTGAAGCTGACGCTGCGCCAGGAGACCGACTATCCCACCTCCGGGAAGGTGACCCTGATCCTCGACCCCGAAACCTCCGCGAGGTTCCCGCTCAAGCTCCGCATCCCCCAATGGTGTGAAACGGCATCCGTGGCGGTCAACGGCCAGGCAGCGAACGTCACGATCCGTCCCGGAAGGTTCGTCGAACTGAACCGGATGTGGCGGGCCGGTGACCGCGTCACGCTCGATCTGCCCATGACCTGGCGCGTGGTCGCGGGACGCAGACGCCAGTCCGGCCGGGCAGCGGTCATGCGCGGCCCTCTGGTCTACGCATTCAATCCGGCGACTGTCACCGGGCTCAAACCCTCGCAGCAGAAGGTGTTCGCCGATGACGCGGCGGCCATCGGCGCGACCCTGATGATCGATCCGGCTTCGATCCGGGACGCGGGACCGGACACAACCGTACGTCCTCAAGGCACGGCTTGCACCGTGCTCGCCAGTCCGGGCGGTCACGCGGTGGGCGTCACCGAAAAGAACGCGGTGCGGATCCGGCTTACGGAGTTCGCCGATCCCGACGCCGAACTGACTTACTTCCGTCTTCCGGATCTCGCGCCCGCCGTGCCGGACGAACTGTTCAGCGGCCCCCGGAAATAACGTCCGGATCGGGAACCGCGTGCGGTCCGCATGCCCGCGCAGACGCGTTCCAGCGCGGGCGTGCTCCAGAGGAAAGGGAACCCTTTGCATTGTGCGGGCTTGACCGGCTGGACGAGGCAGGTGTTGTCGTCTTCGAGAAACACACACCGTCCGTCTCCGCGTTCCGTGAGCGAGAGGGTCCTGCGGTTGAAGGTCAGCGTTGTATAGCGGGAGGTGAAGGCGTACACATCCATCCCGAGAAACGCGGCGATCGCCTCGGCCTCGCCCCCGGCCAGCGCCACGTACCCGGGCACACGGCAGCACGCGCCGCACCGGCGGCAGCGGAATGTGGCGGGATCGGCCATCAATCTCCCCGGACAGCCGACGCGACGATTTTTGCCACCGCGTCCGCGTCGGCCGGCACGGCGCGCACGCGCGTGGGCAGCGCGGCCAGCGCGTCGAGAATCGGATGGTGCGCCAGATCCTGTCCGGTCGCACGCAGGATCGCTTCGCCGAACTTTGCCGGATGCGCCGTGGCCAGGCAGATCAGCGGGATCTCCGGATGCGTGAAGCGCTCGCCGACCGCGACGCCCACCGCCGTATGCGGGTCGAGCAAGTAACCGTAGTTCTCCCAGAAGGAGCGGATCGTGGTCAGCGTCATCTCCGTGTCGCCGCGCCCGGCAACGATCACGGGGTCCGGCGGCAGGCCGGGGCGCAGGGTCCCCTCGGCCTTGAAGGCGTCCATCCACTCTCTCAGCACAGCCGCATTCCCGCCCGTCAGGCAGTACAGGTAACGCTCGAAGTTGCTGGCCACCTGAATGTCCATGGAGGGGCTCAGGGTCGGCGCGACCTCGCCCAGGCTGTACACGCCGGTGTTGAAATAGCGCGTGAGGATGTCGTTCTCGTTCGTGGCCAGCACCAGCCGGTCCACCGGGAGCCCCATCCGGTACGCCACATACCCCGCGAAGATGTCGCCGAAATTGCCGGTCGGCACGCTGAAACGCACCGCCGCGGCGCCGGTGGCCTCCTGTGTGCGGAA
>JAVEYH010000211.1:0-2709 GCA_034003585.1 Kiritimatiellia bacterium | reverse complement strand
CAGCCGGACCGTCCGCCGCTGACACTCGGCGCGATCCGTCTGGCCGCTCCCGCCGCGCCGGAGGAGCGCCAGCCGCCGGAAGGCTATCTGCTGCGGGTGAACCAGGCGGGAGTGCGCCTTGTGGCCGCGGATGCCGCCGGCTTCTTCTACGGGGTCCAGACGCTGCGGCAGTTGCTCGAGGCCCCGACCTTCTCGGCGGTGCGGCAGGACAAGGGCAAAGGGGGCTGGCGGCTTCCCGCCGTGGAGATCCGCGACGCGCCGCGCTTCGGCTGGCGCGGGCTGATGATCGACGAGGCCCGCCATTTTCTCGGCAAGGCCGCGGTGCTGAAGATCCTGGACGGTATGGCGTCGCTCAAACTCAACCGCTTCCACTGGCACCTCACCGACTCGACAGGCTGGCGCCTGGAGATCAAACGGTTTCCCGAGCTCACGACGGTCGGCGCCGTCGGCGACCACTCCAATCCGAAACGCCCCGCGCAATGTTACACGCAGGCCGACATCCGCGAGATTCTCGACTACGCGCGCGCACGCCATATTCTGGTGATCCCCGAGATTGAGCTGCCCGCGCACGCCACCGCCGCGATGCGGGCGTATCCGAACCTGAGCTGCACGGGCAAACCGGAGTTCATGTACTGCGCGGGAAACGACGGGGTGCTCCGCTTCCTGGAGGGCGTGCTGGACGAGGTGCTGGTGCTGTTCGACAGCCCCTTCCTCCACATCGGCGGGGACGAGTGCCCGAAGAAGATTTGGAAAGCCTGTCCGAAATGCCAGGCCCGCAAAGCCAAGCACGGGCTGAAGGACGAGCATGAGCTGCAGAGCTGGATGGTCCGCCACTTCGACCAATATCTGGCGAAGAGAGGCCGGCGGCTGATCGGCTGGGACGAGATTCTCGAAGGCGGGCTCGCGCCGGGCGCGACCGTGATGTCGTGGCGGGGCGTCCAAGGCGGGCAGGCCGCGGCGGCCATGGGTCATGATGTGGTGATGTCGCCCAGGACTTACCTGTATCTCGATTATCCCCAATTTGAGGCGCCCGACGGCTTCGCTTATTTCCGCGTGCGGGTCAACTCCTGCGAACACATCCTCTCGTTCAATCCCGTTGAGGGCATCCCGGCGCAGAGGCAGAAGCATGTTCTGGGGATACAGGGCAACCTTTGGGGCGAGTCCTGTTTCAACGGTGCGGATGCCGAGTGGAAGCTGTTCCCGCGCGCCGCCGCGATCGCGGAGCGGGCGTGGTCGCCGGACGCGAAAGTCACCTGGGCAAGTTTCGAAAGGCGCGCACCGGAGATCCGCGCGCGGCTGAAGGCCATGGGGCTGAACGCGGCACCGCTCCGCGAGCCCGCATGGTACCGGCCGGTGGCCGGGTGGAAGACCGGCGAACAGTCGGATGTCTGGGCCGCGCGTGAATGGGATGTGACCCGGGGGATTCCGGCGGAGGGAAAGTACACGGTCCGCTTCATCTATATGCGCGGCAAACACCGGTTAATGATGCGGAACGTGGCGCTGCTGGAGAACGGGATCGAGATCGCGAAAGATACGCGCCGGGGTACGGCCGGAGCCAACCCCGTCCTATCCGATTACGTCTTTACGGTCCCCGCCGTCAAAGCCGGTGCGGTCTACACGCTCCGGGCGGATGTCCGCAGCGACGGGGGCAATGACTCCAACGGGGTCATCTGCGTCTTTCCTGCCGGGCTCGGAGAACAATAAGCGCTAAAAAATAATTCGCTATATTCTGAGGACCTTTGTTTATACTGGATAGACAAAGGACGCAGACATGGCAGGCGAGGCGTGCAAACCGGTCTCCGAGGCGTTTATCCGCAACCTGACCCAAGCCCAGCTTGAGCTGAGCGTCTTTGTCACCTCGCTGGTCGGGAATGCGTACGATGCGGCGGATGTGCTCCAAGAGACGAACATTTATCTTTGGGTCAAAGCCGAGACCTATGATGCGTCCCGCCCTTTTCTGCCGTGGGCCAAGACGCTCGCGTGGTATCAGGTGCGCAAATACCGGACCCGGAAAGCGCGTGACCGGGTCTTTCTCAGCGAGCCGGTTGTGAACGCGATGGCGGCTGAACTGCAAACGGAACAGACGGACACGGAAATGATGTTGGACGCCTTGGAGTCTTGTCTGAAAAAGCTGACCGGGATGCAGCGCGCCTATCTAACGGCGAAATACGGAGAGCGTAAAACGGTGCGGGAAATGGCGGGACAGTTTCACCGCTCCGCGGCCTCCGTGGTCTCCGTGCTCTACCGGTTACGGAACCTGTTGCACGGGTGTGTGGAAAAAACAATGCGGATGGAGCAGATGTGACGGGCATGGACGAACCCAGGATAGAACCGTTCGGAGAGTTGCTGGACGCGGTTTGGGACGGCACGGCAGATGAGACGCAGACAGCGGCGCTCAACCGGTTGCTGGAACAACATCCGGAGTATCGGAAAGTCTACTTGCGGCAGGCGCGGATGCACGTGCTGCTGGGGGCGTGTGCCGGAGTGCGGGAGGCAGCGGGTGGAGAGCGGACGGCGGCGGACGGCGGCGGACGGCGGCTGTCGGGCCTGTGGTGGGCCGCCGCCGCTACGGCCATGCTGCTGGCGGGGTTGGCGGGATTGGCGGTGTGGCGTATTCCACGGACTTCTTCTCCGGGCACGGACGTCCGGGCGGATTTTTCCCCTGTCATGACGGTACGGGCCAGCCTGCACGGGCAATGGGCGGACGGG
>JAVEYH010000210.1:0-2842 GCA_034003585.1 Kiritimatiellia bacterium | reverse complement strand
TTCCGGTTGCGTTCGACACCGGTCCATCCGGATCGGGCGGCGGGTTCGTATCCAATGCGCCGTACAGGTCCAGGCACCGTTCCCACAGATTGCCGTGCATGTCGTAAATGCCCCAGGCGTTCGGCAGCTTGCCGCCGACCGGCTGTGCGGCTCGCGGGGAGACGACGTTGTACGTATACCACCCCAGGTCATTCAGATACTCGTTCGTGTTCCCGTTGTTGTTCATGACGCTTCCGGCACGAACTGCTTACCCGTCCCCCTATTGCTCCATGAAGAGCCCCGGCACGGCTTTCGCCCCGCCTTACGCGGCAGGGTTACCAGCCGTCCGGGGCTGGGCCTGTTCGTCCCCGCCTCTGCGGGGCACGGGCGGCAGCGGATGGGACCTTGCCTGTCCTGTACAAGGCATGATGCTCACGAGGCGGAAGCCGATATTGTTGTTCCGGTTCGACGGGGTGTTGTTGTTCCGGTTCGCCGAACGGCAGTTCGACGCGGTGTTGTTCCAGCTTCCACCCCGTTTCACGCGGTTCGAACCCGACACCGTACCTTCTCCGCGCGCCCGAATCCTTCAGTATTCCCCAAATGCGACGGACGTAAAATTCCCCTGAACCCGTACCACCGGACGCCGCCTTCCGCCGCAGACGCGCATCTCGCCAACCGTCCGCCGCTGATCTCCCCCGCCGCGAACTGCAGTTCCCGCAGCCTGAACTTCCGGCGCGTCCGCAGCAGCCGTGTCCTCTGGAGCCGCCAGCCGCCCCGGAAAATCCGCAATCCGAGAAAACCCAGACCTTCCGTCACCGGCGCGACCACCGTACGCTCGCCTTTGATCTTCAGCCCGCGCTCCTTTTCAACCCATTCGCACACGCCGTCGTGCAGCCGCCATATTTCGGCTTTTCCGTCCGCGAAAAGGACGATGTCGTCCATGTAACGGATGTAGCCCGGTGCCCTCAGCGTCTCTTTGGCGAAATGATCCAGCCCAGACAGATAAAAGTTGGCGAACCACTGGCTCGTCAGGTTCCCGATGGGCAGACCCCTCCCGGCCGCAAGCCCCGGAACCGGATGCCGCACGATGGCCTCGATCATCCGGCGGATTTCTTTCTCGCGGAACATTTGCAGGAGCAGTTCCAATAGCCGGTCGTGCGGCACGCTGTCGAAATACCGCCGGATGTCCAGCTTGCACGTCCAGCCGTGCCGCCGCACCAACTCCCGCGCCCGCGCCGCCGCCCGGTGCGTGCCCTTTCCCCCGCGGCAAGCATAACAGTCCTCCGTAAAACCCAGCTCCAGAAGAGGCGCGATAACCCCGCACAGCGCGTGGTGCGCCACGCGGTCCCGCACCGGCGCGCAACTGATCGTGCGCGGCTTCGGGTCCGTCACCCGGAACTGCGCGTACGGCCCCGGACGCCACGCCCCCGACAGCAAATCCTCCCGCAGCGCGGCCAACTCCTCATCCCCGTGCGCCGCGAACGCCGCCACCGGCGGGTTGCCAGTCCTCCCCTTCAGCACGCGCCCCAGCGCCGCCGCCAGATTCTCCGGCGACGTGACCCGTTCCCAGAGCTGTCCGTAAGATTTCAAAACGGAGGTGCCCCCCCGGCTTCAACTTCAACGTTGCGCGTTGAGCGTTCATCATTCGGCGTTTTTGTCCAGTCTCCCGCGGTATCCGCCCCTTCTCCGCCCGCAGCCCCTTCCGGTGCCGCGGGCGCGGTCACCTCCGGCATCAGCCCCAGCGTCTCTGCCCCGTAATCCCGGCAGAAAGCCTCGCCGATGCCGTCGATCTCTTTCAGTTCCGCCAGCGACCGCGGCACCCGCCGCGCGATCTCCGCCAGTTGCGCGTTGCGGGCAATCGCGTACGCCGGCTTCCCGTCCGCCCGCGCCCGGTCGTTGCGCCAGCGCCGCAGTTCCCGGTACAGCGGCCGCCTCGCCTCCTCCAACCCCTCCTCGGGGTCTGGCCCCATGGGGCGGCGTAACCCGTCGCCGCCCGCCGGGGCGTCGCCCAGCAGCAGCGTCAGGGCCAGGTGCGGAATGTTCCCGTGCGTGAAAAAATGTTCGCGGGCCTCCAGCACCTCCCGCCCGGAGATCGCCTTGCGTAAGGCCTCCTCGGGAAACCCCTGAAGACCCTCCTGATATCTGAGCGTAATCACCCGCACGTCCATCGCAATCCCCCCATTTTCGAGGCGCGTTACGCCACACTGAGGGGATGTTAAGCCAGCCCGCGCGATTCCGTCAAGCCCCTTTCCCACCCTCCGCAGGGGGCTGCCGCCCCCTGCGCAACCCCCGCAAGAACCGTCCGTGTGTCGGCCGGCCGCGGCGGGCTACCGCCCTCGCGCCCGGTCCGCACACTCCCGTCTATGGCAAGGTCCTCACGAGGCGGAAGCCGAGATGGCTGCTCCGGTTCGACGGGGCGCTGCCGTTCCGGCTCGCCGAACGGCAGTACGACGCGGTGCTGCCCCAGCTTCCACCCCGACACACGCGGCTCGAACCCGACACCGCACCTTTGGGATCGGAACCGCTGACGGGCGTCCCGTACCAGTCCAGGCACCACTCCCACACGTTGCCGTGCGTGTCGTACAGCCCCCATGCGTTCGGCAACTTGCCGCCGACCGGCTGTGCGGCCGTCGGGGGCGTAGGGTCGTTGAACTTGTACCACCCCAAAGCATTCAGGAAGCCATTGGTGTTCCCGTTGTTGTTCTCTTCCGTCCCGTCGTACTTGGCCGCCGCATTGCCGTCGTTGAACACGGTCGTGGTCTTGGCCCGGCAGACGTACTCCCACTGCGCCTCGGTCGGCAGGTCGAAATCCGGGATACCGGTCTTCGCCCTCAGTTTGCCCATGAAGGAGGCCGCGTTCACG
>JAVEYH010000209.1:0-2938 GCA_034003585.1 Kiritimatiellia bacterium | reverse complement strand
GAAGGAGTGCGGGTTATGGTAACACGAACGGTTCTCACTGCACGGGTGCGTATCAGTCTGTTGTTTACGCTGATCCTGGTGTGTGGGGTGGCCCGTGCGCAGGGAACGGGCGGATTCAAGTTCAACAACCTGACGGTCTCGCCGTATGTGAACCTGGAGTACATGTACGATTCCAATGTGGACTCGGACCGGACCGAGGTGGATGACGAGATATTTTCGGTGAATCCCGGGGTGGATCTGACGTACACCGGCAATGACTGGGGGTTGTCGGGCGGGGCCTGGTTCGGTCATGACTATTACCGCGACTATGATGAACTGGATAAGAACCGGTACGGGGAACGGGTGGAGTTCTATCGCGAATCCGCCAAAGGATGGCGGTTTGTTCTGGGGCAGAGTTTTATCCGGAGCCGGGAGAATGACTCGATCATCGATGGCGGACGCGGCCTGTGGCGGGACCGGGACCTGTTCGAGCTGAACGGCGCGCTCTCGTACCAGCTGAGCGAAAAAACCGGGGTGACGCTCAGCGGCATGTATTCGGATCTGAATTACCGGAATAACGAGAATCAGTACGCGCCGCTGTACGGCTGGCGCGAGTGGAGCGCCGGTTTGGAGCTCGCCCGCAAGCTTTCGGAAAAGAGCAATCTGCTGTTGTCCGGCACCTATCAGCAGTATGAGAGCAACGGGGCGGCCGGCGGTGTGGACAGCAGCAGTACGGGATATTCGCTGATGGCCGGTTTCGGGTCGCGCGCCACGGAGCGGATCTCGTACCGCGCGCTGACTGGTGCCGAATGGTTCGATTACGCGAACGGCGATCTCCTGACGGGGTGGAAGTACAGTTTGGACGCCAGTTGGCTGATCAGCAAAAAATGGGCGGCGACGGTGGCCGGTTCGAGTTATTACCAGCCCAGCGAGACGCAGATGAACCAGGCGATGCAGGTGTACGCGATTTCGGCGGGCGTCACCTACCGGCCGGCGCGCAAGCTCACGACGCGTGTGGACGTGGCCTATCGGCGTGAGGAGGATGAGTACCAGGACGCGATGGCCAAAGGCATGGGCGCAGCCACGGACGATGTGTTCTCGATCCGCGCGCGCGCGGATTACCAGTTGATGCGGTACGTGTCGGTGTACGGCGGTCTGGAATATGACGACCGGATGTCGGACAACAGTGCGTATGAGTATGACCAGTACCGGGCGCTGCTGGGATTGCAGTTCCGGTACTGATGGGATGGGCTGAACGAGGATTATGGGCTCGCCGAATCCGCCTTCACCGCATGCGGCGTGTGGGCGGATTTCTTATGCGGTGCCAGTGATGTTCCGTGTATGATGCAGAAGATCCTGACAAAATACGGGCTCTCGATTCATGTGGCCCTTGTCTGTTTTTACCCTTTTGCCGGATTCGGGCATTCGCGCTGGCTTCTGTTCCTCCCCTTTCTGTGGCTTGCCCTGGCGGTCGCGGAACTGATGGTCCTGTTGCCCTCCGTGCACCGGGATGAGACGTTGGCGGACGCCCGTCGGCGCATGGCGCGCGATCTGTGCTGGGACCCGTTGCTGTACATCGGTGCCGCGTTAGCCGGCATGCTGATGGTCCAGTGGCTGAACGGGGGATGCCCGCTCGTGTACCTGCCGGATGCCGACGTGTGGCAGATCAGCGCGCCGCCGGTTGCGTGGGCGCCGTTTTGCGTGGAGACGGCGGCCGGCTTCTCGCAGTTCTGCATCCTGGTTGCCTGTGTGGCGGCGGGGCTCGCCGTGCGGAACGCGCTCAGCCGGGCGCCGAAGCGCATGTTGCTGCAGGGCATGGCGGTGGCGGGCGGATGTGTGGCGCTGGTCTCGGTGGCCCGCATGTGGCCGGAGGGGTGTCCCGCGGATGCGGCGAGCCAGGCGCGGGGCACGTTTTTCGGATTCTGGATGCTGTTGTCCTGGGGCCTTCTCGCCGATGCGCTGGCGCGTTTCCAGCGGGGCGGGCGGGCCCTGTACGGGTTCGGCATCCTCGCCAATCTGGTCGGCCTGATTTTTTATTCCTCTCCCTTGTCGGTCTGCCTGTACGGCATCTTGGGTCTGACGCTCTTTTTGTATGCGCTGGTGTGCCTGGATGCGCAGGTGCCCAAAAAAACGCAGGTGCTGCTGTTCTTGGTTACGGTGCTGGCGCTGGCGGCGCTGGTGGTCTCGCTGGGATTCCTGATGCCGGACAATCCGGTGGCCGTGAAGATGAAGGAGGCCTGGCCCGTGGCGGAATATTGGGAAAAGACGGTGGCCACACGGCGGATCCGCATGGATGCCGCGCTCGGGTTGTGGAAGGAGCACCTCTGGTTCGGGTGCGGGACCGGGGGATTTTTTCACGGTGTCGGGTTGTTGCTCACGGACAAAGAATGGGCGTTGCTGCAAACCGATCAGGCGTATGCCTATCATGAGTACATCCAGATTCTGTGCGAATACGGAGTGGTGGGGTTGGCCCTCTTTTTGGCGGCGGCGCTTGCGCTGATCGCGCCGCTCTGTTATCGGGCCCGCATCGCCTGGCAGGCCGGCGGCGAGACGGAAAAGGAAGGCCGATTCTTCCTGTTGCGCATTTCACCGATCGTGGTGTCGGGTGTGCTCGCCACCGGTGCGGTCTTTGCCGAGGGCTGGATCGCCAACCCCTTCCGGTCGCCCGCGGTGCTTTTGTCCTGGTCGGTGACTTTGGCCGCGTTGGCGGCCTTTCTTCCCAGGCGCGGGCGCGAAACGTCGCGCCATGAGGGTCATCCGTAACCGGCTGACGGAACAGCCGCCACCGGGTCATTTTTTTTGGGAGAGAACAGATGAACGAGAGGGAAAACACCACTGCCGGAGATGCGAACGCGGTCGCGCGCCGGCCCATCTATTATGGGGGTTCGGGCAAACGGGCCATCTATTACGGCGGGAACACGCGGACGATGTATTACGGCGGGCACGCGCCTTCGGCGTA
>JAVEYH010000208.1:0-2956 GCA_034003585.1 Kiritimatiellia bacterium | reverse complement strand
TCGCACTCCCACACCACCAGGGTCCGCCAGCCGGCCCGCCACAACCGCCGCAGGGCCTCCCGGTCACGCCGCACGTTGTTCGCGAATTTTGTTTTCCAGAACTTCTTGTGTGTGGCGGGCGTGTGCCCCCCGATGCGGCAACCGTGCGCATGCCAGAAACAGCCGTGGACGAAAATCACTTTCCGGTGGCGCGGCAGAACCAGGTCCGGTTTGCCCGGCAGCCGTTTGTCATACAGCCGGTACCGGAACCCCATGGCGAAAACCGCGCGTCGCACTGCCCACTCCGGCCCGGTGTCCTTGCTGCGGATGCGCGACATGCAGTCATGCCGCTGCGCTGGGGTCATGTGATCCATTTTCCCTTAAACTCTGAACGCCGAACGCCGAACGTCCAACGCCGAAGTTTTTCCCTTCCCAGCTCCCTATTCGGCGTTGGAAGTTCGAAGTTCGGCGTTCGGCGTTCTACATTCTCACCTCTCGACTCCTGTCTCATATCCGAATGTTCCCTCCCGACAGGCGTTTGCGCGGGCAGTTCGAATGCTTGAGACAAAAATCCGCAACAACTCGTCGGTTTCTCGAAGTACCGTCTCTAAGAAGGCCGCTTCCGTAAGCGGAAGAAGTGGCACGCGCTGAATCAGTTTGAGCCAGCGGTGCGACTCGCGCAATTCTTTGTGGCAAATCCCCAATTTGTGGATGAAATCGCCGCGTGACTCGGCGCCTTCCGCTTCTCCGTGGTTGGGCAGCGGCGACGTGCCGGAACGGAGCAGTTGACCGGCGATATGGTTGCCCGCACGTGTGTCCGGCAGTTTCTCGACCAGTCGCACAATCTGCACCGCGTACGCCAAGAGCCGATCCTCAAGGTCGTACGTTCTCTCTGCCATTTCTCGTCCCTTCTGTTTCCCCCTTCTGAGTTCAAAGTTCGGCGTTGGGCGTTCAGTGTTCAGCGTTCGACGTTCGCCCCCTCCTTCGCCTCAAACATCGCCTCGTCCAGCGGCAGCTTGCGCAGCGCCGCCTCGTGCAGGAAGGTCGGCTTCTGGCCGGTCCCCGTGAACACGCCGTCCAGGCTGCCGTCCGGACCGATCCCCCGCACGTCAAACCGGTAGAGGTCCTGCAGAACGTACTCCCCGTCTTTCAGCCCCAACACCTCCGAGACCGCCGTGATTTTGCGCGAGCCGTCGGAGAGGCGGGCCGTGTGAACCACCACGTCGATGGCGGAGGCGACTTGGGAGCGCAGCGCGGAGAGCGGGATATCGATGCCGCTCAGCAGCGAGCAGGTCTCAATGCGCGAGAGGCAGTCGCGCGAGCTGTTGGCGTGGATCGTCGACATGCTCCCCGCGTGCCCCGTGTTCAGCGCCTGCAGCAGATCCAGCGCCTCGCCGCCGCGGATCTCGCCGATGACCAGCCGGTCGGGCCGCAACCGCAACGCGGAGTGGATCAGATCGCGGATCGTCACCTCGCCCTTGTCGTTCTTGTCCGGCTTGCGCGTCTCGAAGCAGACCGTGTGCGCCTGCTGCAACTGCAGTTCGCTCGCGTCCTCGATGACCAGAATCCGCTCGTTCCCGGGTATGAAGCCGCTGAGCACGTTCAGCACCGAGGTCTTGCCGGAGGAGGTCGCGCCCGACACGATCACGTTCTTGTGCAGCTTGACGACCGCGTCGATGAGCTGCGCACCGGCCGGCGTGATGCTGCCGAAGGCGATCAACTGCTCCATGGCGAGCTTTTCCTTCTTGAACTTGCGGATCGCGACCACGGTTCCGCACCGCGAGAGCGGCGGGATCACCGCATGCACGCGCGATCCGTCCGGCAGCCGGGCGTCCAGCCGCGGGTTCTCCTCATTGAGCAGACGCCCCACATTCTTGGCGACATTGACGGCGGCGGCCTTGAGCGCCGGCTCGCTGACAAACCGCGCCTCCGTGGCCTGCAGCTTGCCCTTGAGTTCGATGTACACCTGATTCGGCCCGTTGATCAGAATCTCCGAAACCGCATCATCCTGCAGAAACGGCCGGACCGGCTCGAAAAACAGCGCGAGATAGGCATTCGGATCGTCCATGATGGGAGAGCATGGCGCATCCGGATGAACCCTGTCAACATCGAAATCGGTTCGCTTCATAATCCGGGGGTTGTAATATTAAGGCGCTTCCGGGTTTGTGGGGGGATTTTTCATTGAACGGGCAACGGGTCCATGTCGAGGCCGCCAAAGTGAAAGAGGATGTCTGTTTTGAGCCGCTGGCGATTGCGGTAGCCGCAGGACTTCTGCATGAGCAGTTGGATGCGGCTGTTGACCCCTTCGGCCAGAGCGTTGCAAAAGCCGTGCTTGAAGATGCTCACGATGCCGGCGAGGCGGGCCTTGAATGTGCGGGCCACCTGCTTGACGGGTTCCAGCTTCGATCGGATGGCGGACGCATACCACTTCAGGAGGAAGTCGGTGGCGTCGGCGACATCAAGGCATCGCTTGAACGCGCGCCACAGTTCTTTGAGGCGCCAGGCGCGAGCGGTCTTCAAGGCGCTTTGCTTCAGGCCTTCGAAGCGCGCGGCATGCCGTTCGGGCAGGTTCTCCCCTCCCCAAAGCCACAGGCGGCGGGTGCCCTTCAACTCGGCCTTCTCGGTTCCGGTGCCGAACACGATTTCTTGCCGCCGCACCTCATCCACCGCCTTGTTCAGCATCTTCATCAGGCGGAAGGGGTCAAAAATCAGGTCGGCGCCCTTGCAGTACCGCCGGGCCGAGTTCTGATAGGGCTGGCCCATGTCCATGCTGACCGCCTTGATCCGGGCGCAGCATCCGCTCCCAGCTCTTCCCAAAAGCCGTTGAGGGCCGCCTCGTCCCGGCCGTCGCCGATGTACAGCACCTGCGGTTTGCCGCCGACCAGCCCCGTCACAATGGTCACGTAGTCGTGTCCGCGTCCGACCGCCTTCTCATCCACGCAGACGTCCTCCAGTCCGTCCAACTTGCGCCGCGCCA
>JAVEYH010000207.1:0-3043 GCA_034003585.1 Kiritimatiellia bacterium | reverse complement strand
TGAAAACTGGAGGGGCCGGAAAAGGACCCTCGGCAACAGTGAGTCGCATCCCGACAGCGCAAACGGAGGGGTGATCGCCATTCAGAACCACATCCTCGGTGTGCAGCTGCTTGCGCCAGCGTTCGCGCGGATGCAAATTCGTCCGCGCCTGCTCGGTCTGGACTATGCCAAGGGTACGGTCCCTACCCAACGCGGTCCGGTTACGGTCCACTGGCGACGAGATGCAGGCCGTGTGAGCATGGCAATCGGGCTCCCGCCAAACACGGTTGCGACGGTCCATGTGCCGACACCGGATCCCGCTGCCGTTATGGAATCGGGAAGACCTGCCGGTCAGTCCAGAGGAGTGAAATTCCTCGGCGCTGAACACTCTGCCGCTGTTTACGAAATCGGTTCGGGCCACTACACGTTCGAAGCCCCCCTGCACTCCCCCCTTCCATGAAGCGACTGTTTGTTTCCGGGCTGGGCATCGCGGGCGAGTGTGTGTTTCGGGAAAAGAGGAGGATAAGGGATGAACTTGTGTGTCGGAAAGGATTGGGGTATTTTTTGCGTCATGGCACTTTCAACATTGTCGGCAACAAGTCAAGGAGCCGGCGGCAAGGCACCGACGGCATGGGACGATACACGCAAACAGGGGTGGCCGGACGAGTTCAAGCGGGTCAGCATTCCTTCCGGCGCGGACGGTGCGCTGCAGCCGGCCTACTTTCTGGCTGCGCCGGAGGGCGCGAAAAACGTGCCCGTGCTGGTGAGCCTGCACACCTGGTCCGCCGGATATGAGCAGCAGGACCCGCTGGCGCCGCTGGCGAAGGCGGCGGGCTGGATTTATCTCCGGCCGCATTTCCGGGGCCGCAACAACACCCCGGACGCCTGTCTGAGCGACAAGGCGTTGGCGGATATCGACGATGCCATTCAGTATGCGGTAAGCCAGCCCGGTGCGGACCCGTCGCGGCTTTTCGTGGCCGGCGCCTCCGGCGGAGGCATGGCCACGCTGGGAGCTTACATGCGGTCGCTCCATGCGGTGCGGCTCTTTCTCGCGTGGGTCCCGATCAGCGATCTCGTGGCGTGGCACAGCGAATCGCTGGCGCGCGGGAACAAACGCTACGCCGAGGAGATCATCGCCTGCACTTCCGGGGGAACGGAGCTGGACGTGGCGGAGGCGCGCAGACGCTCGCCGCTGCACATGGAGGGGCCGGTGCGGCCCCGTTCCGGGATCGAGATCTTCGCGGGCATTCACGACGGCCATACCGGCAGCGTGCCGGTCTCCCAGTCGTTGCGCTTTTTTAACCGCCTGGCCGGGCAATACGGCCATCCGGAGCAGCGCGTCGGCGAGGAAGAGATCGCGCGGCTGCTGGCGCGGGACGCGCGGGCCGATCCGGCGCTGGGGCGGGTGGGAAACCGTGCCGTGCTGTTCCGGCGCGCGGTGCCGGGTGTTACGGTCACGATTTTTGAGGGCGGCCACGAGATGGTGGTGGACGCGTGCTTCCGGCGGATGCAGGAAGCTGCCGCGCGTGAGGAAAAGTGATGCGCGCGGTTCCCGGCACGGTGCTGCTGTTGTGGTTTGCCGCGGGGTGGTCCCCGCTGATCCCGGAACGCGCGGTTGCGCCGCGAAATCTGATCGTGCCTCCCGCGGCGGAGACGGAGACTTCCGTGACGCTTTTCTGGGACAAACCGGCGGATGCCGCGCGGACGCACGGCTATGATGTGTTTCAGGACGGACGACAGATCGCATCGGTGACGCAGACCCTGCATACGGTGACCGATCTGACCCCCGGTCAGGCGTACACGTTCCGCGTGCGGGCGCGGGACAGCCGGGGAGCCGTCTCCGCGTTCGGAAACCCCGTGCGGCATCGGACCCGGGCGCGGGGCGCCGTGTTTGACGTCACCGGCTACGGCGCGGTGGGGGACGGCCTGACCCGCGACACGGCGGCGATTCAGCGCACGATCGATGCCTGCACGCCGGGAGGGACCGTGCGGATCCCGGCGGGAACCTTTCTGAGCGGCGCGTTACGGTTGAAAAGCGGGATGACGCTGCACATCGCCCGTGGCGGCGTGCTGAAAGGCAGTGCCGACCCGGCCGATTACCTTCCGTTCGTTCGTAACCGTTTTTCGGGCTGGGAGCGGGAAACCTACGCCAGTTTGCTGAACGCCGGCACGCTCGCGCGGCCGGGCATCGTGACGGTCAGCAACCTGACGCTGCGCGGCGAAGGGAAGATTGACGGCGGCGGGCTGGCCCTGGCCACGGCGATGCGGGAAGCGGAAGGGTATTATTCACGGGGCAGGCTGGTCTGCCTCCTCAATGCGCAAAACATCCTGATTCAGGGCCTGACGCTGGAGAATCCGCCTTCCTGGAACCTGCACCTGATCTACTCCTGCGGGATCACCTGCGAGGGGTTGACCGTGATCAGCGAGAAGATCCCGCAGGCGGACGGCATCGACCCCGACTCGTCATCCGCGTGTTACATTCTTAACTGCGATTTTTTCACCAGTGATGACTGCATCGCGATCAAATCCGGCAAGAATCCGGAGGGGAACCGCATTGGGGCCCCGACGGAGAACATCATGATCGCCTACAGCCGGTTTGCGGGACACGGGCTCTCCATCGGCAGCGAGATGTCAGGCGGCGTGCGGAACGTGACGGTCCGGGACTGTGAACTGGCCGCGGATGTGCTGAACGGTCTTCAGATCAAAGCGCCGAAAGAGCGCGGCGGGTACGTGCGCGATATCCGGGTGGAGGACAGCCGGGTTAATAAAATCCGGATATTCACAAAACTCAGTTATAACCAGAATTACGAAGCCGCGCCGGAGATGCCGTATCTTGGAGAGATATCGTTTGCCAATCTCGACATGCGGCAAGGCGATCCCCGTCCCAACCAGGCCGGTAGGCCCGCGATTTTGATCGACGGCTATGAGGGGCATTCCGGCAGGATCGGCCCCCTTCTGTTCCGAAACATCCGGCTGCCCCCCAACGCGTCGGTTTCGTTGCGTTCCTGCCGGGAGGTTACGTTTGAGGATGTGACGACAGAAGACGGCGGCACGCCGGTTTTCA
>JAVEYH010000206.1:0-3206 GCA_034003585.1 Kiritimatiellia bacterium | reverse complement strand
CCCCGTCCAGACGCTCCCCAGCGCCAGAAACATGAGCCATGCTCCCCTTTTCATCGTGCCTCCCCCTTTTTGCTCAAAGCCCATCGCCCGTCTCACTTGGCCGGTGCGGTGACCGGCAGCACGTAGACCGTCGTTTCGGGCGCGTTGCCGGAATAGTAGGACACGTAGTGCGTGTCCCCGATCACGGTGGCGTTCGCGTTGCCCGCGTCCCACGGGACCTTCTCGTTGCCGAACGCGAGCACCTCGGACTCCGGCCATGCGGTCGGGCTGTCGAAAACATCGTCCGGGCGCGCCGCGCGGCGGCGGACCTTGCGCTGTCCGCGCTCGTAATAATAGTTGCTCAGCAACCCGGTTTTGCGGTCGAGGATCAGGCTCGGCGTGGAGGCCATCACATCGCGGATGTTCGTCCGCGCGCGCTTCCAGGTCCTGCCGTAATCGCAGGAGGTGATCTGAAACTGAGCGGGGCCGCCTTCCGTCCGCGCGATCACGAGAATCTTTCCGCTGTCGAGATAAACCGCCGAGGGTTCGGTGGGCCAATCCGTTCGCATGAGCTTGTCCTCCACGGTGCGTTGCCGCCACGTCCTGCCGTTGTCCGCGCTCGTGAGCGTCCCCCACGAGCCGGACGGCGTATTCTGGTACGTTCCCGCGAACCACAAAGCCATCAGGCCGACCGTCGGAACGTGAAAGACGTCGGTGATCTGCATCGGCAGCGGCGAAAGCGCCGGGATCGCGACAAGCGCGAACGTTATGCCGTCCGTCGTGCGATAGAGGTCATGGTGCGGCTTGGGTCCGCCGAAACAGCGGATCCAGAGCAGCATCGCGCCGTCCGCGTCCAGGCCTTTCCCGATGGTGACCTCGCCGTACTCCGGCGAAACGGCGACAGGCGTCTCGGGTGTCCACGTCTTGCCGCCGTCCGTCGAGATCCGCGCGAACACGCCGCGCTCCCCGTCGGCGATGGTGTGCTTCTTTCCCCGGCTGTACGCGCACACGAGTTTGCTACCGATCGCCTGGGTCATCGGCCACGAGTTGTACCCCGGGCAATCCTGCACGACGACCGGCTCTTGCGCGAGCGCGCCCCCCCAAGCAAACCAACACACCAAACCGGCAAGCACGGCCGCACCTGCCGGTTTGGGCAAACGATCCAAGGTCATCTTCAATCCTCTCCGGAATGGAGGCCGGCCAGTCGAACGCAAGCGTATCGGCCAGGTCCGGCAGATGCGCCCGGGCTTCCCAAACACGTTGGAAGGTTTTTTCATAACGTAAAATAAACAAACAAGTCAGACAGGTCAATCAACAAGGGCCATGTAATCGGTTCGCACCGGCAGCGTGGGCATGGAGCGCGTGTTGTGGACGGGGACGACCGCACTCCCGATTCGCCCACCCACCTTTTCGCCAGAATCGCATGTCCGGAAGAATCATCGGGGACGCGCTCCTTCGCACAGGGTAAGCAGGGTGGGATGCCGGAGAAAGTAGTCTAAGGGAACCCCGGCGTCGCCGAGCTGGCGCGCGTTCGCGACACCCTTCTTGTGGTCCGCGTGATAATCCGAGCCGCCCGACAGGAGCGGGACGGCCTGCCCGTAACGCGCTTCCACTTCCAGTCGGATCGCGTCGGGGGACAGCGCGCCTTTGTAGCTCGTCTTGTCGTAGGTGTAACGGGTCTCGATGCCGTCGAGGCCCGCCGCGATCAGCGCGCGGATGTACGTGTCCCGCGAGACCGTCTCTCCCTCAAGCGAGACGGTCTCATCGATCAGGTACGGATGCGCGAGAATCGCGATGCCGCCTGCGGCGTGTATCGCGCGGACCGTCTTCACCGGATCGGGCTTCTCCCGTTTCACATCGTAAGCGGGATTGTCGCGGACCATGATCTTGGCCGCCTGCCAACTGGGCGCGTAGCCCTTGCCGGCGATCAGCTCGAAAATCTGTTTTTTCTGGATCTCCTCCGCGGCGCGTTTGCCGCCCTCCAGCAGGTCGTCCCAGTTCAGCGCCGTCATGCCTGCCGCGCGCAGTCGCTCGACCAGCACCCGGTAAGCCTGCGTCTTGCTGGCCACGGCCTGCTCCGGCAATCCCCGCATGGCCGGGGAACGCCAGTCGCACCCGAAGCCTACGATGTGCACGTCATCGACCTGCGTGTCGCACGAAACCTCGATGCCGCGCAGGACCCCGATTCCCAGCGAGGCCGCGTACGCGGCGAGGCTGACCCGTCCGTCTTGGCTTTCAATCTCGTCGGGCGGAAGCACGTCATGGTCGGTGATGGCCACAACCTTCAGCCCGTGGGCGGCGGCATGCTCCAGCAGCTCCGCCGGCGTATCGTTGCCGTCGGAGCGCGTCGTGTGCGCGTGCAGGTCGATTTCGTAATTCGCCATATCCCTGTGCCTCCGTGCCTCTGTGAGAGATTCTTTTATGCTTTTCCGCTGGAGCCGAACAGCCGCAGGAAGGGAACGACCAGCGCGATCACCTGGTCGGCCACGAAGCGGTCCAGCTTGAGCGGATTGACCGTGCCTTCGTTTTCCGTCACATACTGCCGCATGCCGCCAACGTACGCCTGTTTCAGAGCCGTCGAGATGTTGATCTTCGCCGCGCCCAGTACGATCAGCTTTCTGAACACCTCGTCCTCGAGCCCGGTCCCGCCATGCACGACGACCGGACACGGCGTGCTTTCCGACAGTTGCCGGACCAGTTCGAAATTGAGTTTGGGCACGCCGTGATACACGCCGTGCGCCGTCCCGATCGCCGGGGCGATCGCCTCGACGCCGGTCTCCCGGATGTAGCGCATCGTCTCGTCGTAGCCCGCCAGCGTGCTTTCGCTGTGCGAAATATCGTCTTCCACGCCGGCGATGATGCCGACCTCGCCTTCGACGTCGACGCCCTTCGATTGGGCATCGCGCCGGACCTGCCGCGTGGCCGTGATGTTCTCCTCGAACGGCAGGTGGGAGCTGTCGAACATGACCGAATCCCAGCCGAGCTCGCAGCAGAGCCTGCACAGCGCGAGGTCCTGACAGTGGTCCAAGTGCAGGACCGCGGGAACCGGCGCGTCCCCGATCAGGGCGCGTGCCATTTTCGCGAGCGCCGCAGGGCCGAGGGCTTTGACCGTCGCGACAGAAGTCTGGAGGATGACCGGACTCTTCTCGCGGGCCGCCGCCTCCAGCACCGCCGACAGGGTGAGGTGATTCAGAATATTGAAGGCCGCCACCGCGTAGTGGCCGTCC
>JAVEYH010000205.1:0-3210 GCA_034003585.1 Kiritimatiellia bacterium | reverse complement strand
CGCCCGCTTCTCGCCATCGAGGATGACGTGCCGTTCCTCTCTCCGGCGCTGATCGCGCTCGCGCGCTGGATGGCGGACTACACCTGCTCGCCGTTCGAGGCGGCCCTGCGCTGCATGGTGCCCGCCGCGGTGCGTAACCGCGGCGTCCGGGCCAAGGAGCGCTTCTACGTCACGCCCTGTCCGGGGGAGTTCGCGCTGACCCGGCGCCAGACCGAGCTGCTGGAGAATCTGCGCCGCGTGGACGGCGGCTGGCTCCACAGCCTGACCCGCGAATTCGCCTGCACCGCGCAGACGCTCCGCGCCCTGGCCGCGAAAGGCGCGGCGGTGATCGAGCGCCGCGCCGTGCGGCGCGATCCCCTCGCCAACCGCAGGGTGCTGCCGACCCGCCCCCTGGCGCTCATGCCCGAACAGGCCGCGGCTCTGGCGCAGATCCTGGACGCCGTGGAGTCCGCGCAAGGGCCGGTCGCGGAGTCGGGCACGCAAGGGCAGGTCCTGGAGTCGGGAGCGCGGGCGTCCCCGCCCGCTTGTGAAACGCCCGGCGACTGCCCGCCTGCAGCCTGGCCGCAAGCAAGAGCGGGCGGGGACGCCCGCGCTCCCAGTCATTGCCCGCCTGCTGGTGGCGGGGACGCCCGCGCTCCCGACTCCACCAACGCCATGCCGCCGCATTTTCCCGGTGTGATTCATGATGAGCCGGGTGCGGAGAAGTATTGGCATTCCCGCAATTACGTGCCTCATTTTGATTGTCCGGGCCTGGTTCAATTCATCACGTTCCGCCTTGCCGACAGTCTGCCGTCTTCGGTCATCGAGGCGTGGAAGAGCGAACTGGGCATCGTCAACACCGCGTCAACGCCCCCGGACAGGAACGAGGAACTATTCCGCCGCATCGCCCGTTATGAGGATGCCGGACACGGGGCTTGTCATCTGAAACAGCCGGAGATCGCGCAAGAGGTGATGGGCGTGCTCCAACATGGCGACGGCGCGAAATATCGGTTGCTTGCGTGGTCCGTCATGCCGAACCATGTACACACGCTGATCGAGGTCCGTGAGGCGGATTCCGTCGCCCGGATCGTGCGCGATTGGAAAGCGGTCTCCGCGCATCGGATCAATCAGCGCTTAGGCCTGAAAGGTGCCTTCTGGCAACCCGAGTATTTCGACCGGTATGTGCGTGACCCACGACATTTTCGCGCCGTGGTCGCATATATCCTCGGCAACCACGGCATTCGGTCAGGCGCGCATGCGGCGCTTTGCGGCGCGCAAGGGCAGGTCGCGGAGTCGGGCACGCAAGGGCAGGTCCTGGAGTCGGGAGCGCGGGCGTCCTCGCCCGCTTGTGAAACGCCCGGCGACCGCCCGCCTGCAGCCAGATCGCAAGTAAGAGCGGGCGGGGACGCCCGCGCTCCCAGTCATTGCCCGCCTGCTGGTGGCGGGGACGCCTGCGCTCCCAGTCCCGCTCCCAGCCCGCCCAAGCCGGTCCTGCTGTTCGGCGTGACGGGCTCGGGCAAGACCGAGGTCTATCTGCAGGCCATCGCCCGCGCGCTGGAGCTGGGCCGCGGCGCGATCGTGCTGGTGCCGGAGATCGCGCTGACCCCGCAGACCGTGCAGCGCTTCGCCTCGCGGTTCGGCGAGCGCATCGCGGTGCTGCACAGCGCGCTGGGCGAGGGCGAGCGGTTCGACGAGTGGCACCGCATCCGCAACGGCGAGGCCGCGGTGGTGGTGGGGCCGCGCTCGGCGGTTTTCGCGCCGGTGCGCAACCTCGGCCTGATCGTGGTGGATGAGGAGCACGAGCCCTCGTACAAACAGGAGGAGGTCCCGCGGTACCACGCCCGCGACCTGGCGGTGATGCGCGGGCACATCGAGGGCTGCCCGGTCGTGCTGGGCAGCGCGACCCCGGCGATGGAGACCTGGCGCAACGTCGCCAAAGGCAAATACGCCCTGGCGCGCCTCCGCGCGCGCGTGGCGAACCGGCCCATGCCGCGTGTGCAGGTCGTGGACATGCGCATCGAGACGGCCAGAACCGGCCATGCGCAGCTCTTTTCCGGGCCTCTGCTGGAAGCGGTCCGGACCCGTCTCGAGCGCGGTGAGCAGACCATCCTCTTCCTCAACCGGCGCGGATACGCCAACGCGCTGCTCTGTCCCCGCTGCGGGTATGCCGCGGCCTGCGACGCGTGCAGCGTGACGTTCACCTACCACCGGGCGGACGCGTGCCTGCGCTGCCACATCTGCGGCGGCTGGAAGCCCGTCCCCGAAGCCTGCCCCGCGTGCGGCGATCCGGCGTTCCGCTACGCCGGCTTCGGCACGCAGCGCGCGGAGACGGCGCTGGCGGCCTGTTTCCCGCAGGCGCGGGTCCTGCGCATGGATGCGGATGTCACCTCGCGCCGCCGCAGCCATGACGAGATCCTCTCGCTGTTCAAGAGCGGCCATGCCGACATCCTGATCGGCACGCAGATGATCGCCAAGGGGCTCGACTTCCCGAACGTCACGCTGGTCGGCGTGCTCGCGGCGGACATGAGCCTGCACATGCCGGACTTCCGCGCCGCCGAGCGCACCTACCAGCTGCTGGCGCAGGTGTCGGGCCGCGCGGGCCGCGCCGAGCTGCCCGGCGAGGTGTTCATCCAGACCTATTCGCCCGACCATCCGGCCATCCGCGCCGCCGCCTCGGATGCCGGGTTCGAACCGTTCGCCGCGCGCGAGCTGGCCGAACGCGAGGCGGGCGGCTACCCGCCGTATACCCATCTGGTGTGCCTGACCTTCCGGGGCGCGTCCGAGGAGAAGGTGCGCTTCAGCGCGGAGACCTTCGCGCGCGCGCTGGCCCAGGCCGGGGGCGCGGCCGCCCTGCGCGTCTCCGGGGTCTGCGCCGCGCCGCTCGCCAAGGCCAAGGGGCTGTACCGGTATCAGATTCTGCTGCGGGCTGCCGCGGCGCGGCAGCTTACGCGGCCGCTGCGCGAGGTCATGGGCCGTCCGCTTCTGGCCTCCGGCGTGAGCCTCGCCGTGGATGTGGACGCGGTCAACCTGATGTGAGGACTGGGAGCGCGGGCATCCCCGCCCGCAATCGGGTTCCGGGTTCCAGGTTCCAGGTTTCAGGTTTCAGGTTTCTGGTTGCGCGGCGAAACGTTGTTGCGGGCGGGGACGCCCGCGCTCCCAGTCCCGGACCGACCGGATTCACTAACGCACTAACGCACTAACGCACTAATGAACTTCCCCCCCCCGCCCCCC
>JAVEYH010000204.1:0-3378 GCA_034003585.1 Kiritimatiellia bacterium | reverse complement strand
TCGCCGGCCTCCAGCATTTTGGCGAGCCAGTAGACCGCGGCGTGGGGATCCGATCCGCGCACCGATTTAATGAAGGCTGAAATGGTGTCGTAGTGACCGTCCTCATCCTTGTCGTAGACGATCATTTTGCGCTGCACCGAGTCCTCGGCCACCGCGGGGGTGATGCGGATCACCCCATCCGGATCGGGCGGCGTGGAGCGGACCGCGACTTCGAGCGCGTTCAACGCGCGTCGCGCGTCGCCGTCGCACATGGCGGCGAGAAAGTGTGTGGCCTCGGACGCGATCTCCGCCGGGAGGTGCCCTAGACCGCGTGAGGGGTCGGCCAGGGCGCGCCGCACCAGACGGGTGATGGCCTCTTCGTCCAGGGGGCGCAGTTCGAAAACCAGGGAGCGCGAGGTGAGGGGGCTGTTGACGAAGACATTCGGATTGTGGGTGGTGGCCCCGATGAGGGTCACCGTGCCGTTCTCCACGTACGGCAGCAACACATCCTGCTGCGATTTGCTGAACCGGTGGATCTCGTCGATGAACAGCACGGTGCCGGGGCCGTCCCGGTAAAGGCGGGCGGTCTCGCAGAGGGTGCGCAGGGTGGCGACATTGGACAGAACCCCGCTGGTCCGCTCGAAGCGTCTGCGGGTGACGCGGGAGATGACTTCGGCCAACGTGGTCTTGCCGCAACCCGGCGGACCGTAGAAAATCAGGTTGGTCAGGCGGTCCGCCTCAATCACGCGGCGCAACAGCTTGCCCGGGCCGAGAAGATGCTCCTGCCCCACCACCTCCTCAAGGGTTTCGGGCCGCATGCGGGCGGCCAGGGGGGGGCGCACTCCCTCTGCGGCGTGTCCGTCCGGAATCTCCGGCAGCGGCGCCGATTCGTCGAACAGGTCTGGATCCGTCATGTTCGTGTTCCGTGTGCGGGGTGGTCGGCTTGCGCGCCGGGTTCAGGGAAGGGGATCGGCAAGATAAAAGATCAGGCTGGCGAGATTGAAGAGCGCGTGCATGGTGATGGGGGTCAGGAGCGAGCCGGTGGCGGCGTACCCCGCGGAAAAAGCCATGCCCAGCGCCATGAGCGGCAGAAAGGACGCGAGGTGGAGATGCACCAGTGCGAAATAGAGGGAGGAAACCCATGCGGCGGCAATCACGGTCCGCCCGCGCAGCAGGAAGGGGAAGAGGAGGCCCCGGAACAGAGCCTCCTCGGAGAGGGGGGCAAGAAACACGGCCGCCCCCATCATGAAGAGGCGCGTCCCGGGCGCCCGCGACTCGTCGCCGAGCCAGTTGAAGACCTCCTGGTGCTGCGGCGCGATTCCCCAGGCCTCCAGGCCGGCGGAGACCAGGATCGAGAGCAGGGCCACCGGCGGGATCACGGCGAGCCCGTAGAGCAGCCCTTTCGCCACGGCGGCAGCCGGCCCCGCCGGTCCGGAAAAAAACATCTGCCGCAGGCCGCAGCCCGTGTGGGCGCGGCACAGCATCACGACCATCACGCTCGAGCAGGCGTAAAGCAGGGGGCCGAGCACCAGGGCGCGGTCGTCGGGCGGCAGCGCGTTTTCCGCCATCGGATGGAGCGAAGCCAGCGCGAAAAGCAGCGTGATGCCCAGTGTCACCGCGGCGTGAAACCCCGAGAAGGGGAGCGAGGCCAGACGCGCGGCGGCGGGGAACGGCACACCCGCGCCGCGCCGTCGTTGCGCGAGCCACAGCAGCGCGAGCGCGGCGGCGCCGCCCGCGAGCAGAATCCCCCCGCCCGCGATCTGGCAGACCCAGCGTGTTGTGATGCTGTCGGCGTTCGGAACGAACATGCCCCTATTGTGCCCTCTCCCTTGCCCGCGGGCAATCAGAAAGGCAATCCCGCACGCAACAGGGACCGGCTCGCACCCAAGGAGGAAGGAGGAACGTTCTTTCGCTGGTGCTGGGGTCTGTCCCCGCAAGGGAGGGTGAGCAACAAAACAAACACCCTGTCAGTCCGTCCCCGTTACTGTGATGACCGAACAACGCGGCTCGAGGACCGTTCTTTTGTTGCGGTTGGGTTGCCGGGTGTGACAGGGGCTGGAGAATGGGGTGCGGGGGGTCTTAACGTTGGGTCAAAACAATGTTCGGGCCGGAAGGCTTGCCAGACATGGGGGCTGCCGTCCGGAATTTGCGCGAGCACGTTACGGTAATCGCTGTCCGTCAGCAGCAGGTCCACGCGCGTGGTGCGGAACTGATGGGGCAATCCGGACCCGGCGATCAGCCGCACGCTTTGCGTGAGGTCATCCGGAGCGCACGCGGTGCCCGTGAGCCGCGGGTAGTGTTCCCACGGGGCCTTGACATCCATGGCGATGAAATCCACGAGGCGCTCGTCGAGCACATGGCGGAGCGCCTCGGGTTGGGAACCGTTGGTGTCCAGTTTGACTGCGAGACCGAGTGTTTTGAGCCGCAGCAGAAACCCCGGCAGATCCCGCTGGAGGGTCGGCTCGCCTCCGGAGATCACGACCCCGCCCAGACGGGTCCGGTGCTCCGCGATCCGGGCGAGCACCTGTTCTTCCTCCAAAACGTTTCCGGTCGAGGGCAGGAGGGGCATCAGGTGCGCGTTATGGCAGAAAGGGCAGCGGAAATTGCAGCCCTGCGTGAACACCACCGCGGCCACGCGCCCCGGGTAATCGCAGAGGCTGAGCGGCACAAACCCCGCGATGTTCATCGCGCCGCCGCCTCGCAGACCCGGTAGGTTTTGCGCTGCCGGAACTCGTGCTGTTTGCCCTCGTTCCATTGCTGCACCGGACGGATATAGCCCACCACGCGCGAGTACACCTCGGTCGTTTTGCCGCAATGCGGGCAGGCGCGGACCTCGCCCGTCAGATACCCGTGCTCCTCGCAGATGCTGAAAGTCGGCGTCAGGGTGAAGTAGGGCAGGCGGTACCTCTCGCAGACCATGCGCACAAAGGACTTGACGGCCAGCGGGTCGCTCACCGCCTCGCCGACGAAGGCGTGCACGACGGTGCCGCCGGTGTACTTGGTCTGGATCTCATCCTGCAGATCCAACACGCGCAGGAGGTCGTCGCTGTAATTGACGGGCAACTGCGTGGAGTTGGAATAGAACGGGGCGCCGCCGCCGCCGGCGGTGATGATCTCCGGATAGAGCTGCCGGTCGAGTTGCGCCAACCGGTAGGTAGTGCCTTCGGCCGGCGTGGCTTCGAGGTTGTAGTAGTTGCCGGTCTCCTCCTGATAATCCGCGAGGCGCGCGCGCATGAAATCCATGACGCGCAGGGCGAAACGGCGTCCCGGTCCGGTTCCGATGTCGCGCCCCAAGAGGTTGAGGCAGGCTTCGTTCAGTCCCACGAGTCCGATGGTGGAGAAGTGGTTCTGCCAATAGGCGCCGAAGCGCTGGTGGACTTGGCGCAGATAGAAGCGCGT
>JAVEYH010000203.1:0-3413 GCA_034003585.1 Kiritimatiellia bacterium | reverse complement strand
AACAGATCCACGGTCTCCACCCCGTACGCGTCGGCGACCCTCACCACGCTCTCGGCATAGCTCCGCGCCGCGGCCGCATGCTCGCAGGGCTTTTCGCCCGGCACGCAGCCGCACCCGGGCAGCACGTCAAACGCGGGCGGCACCGCCAGCAGCACGCGGGGCGAACCGCACGCCGGACCCGAAAGCAGGCCGGTCATCGCCGCGAGACGGCGCTCGAACCCTCCCGTGCCGCCCTCCCGGCTGATGGCCAGCAGCGAGGGCGCGACCACCACCGTGTCCGCGGGCAAAACCGAACGGAGAACGGTAAAGGGCTGCAACAGCGCCATGCCCGTTGCGGCGTCGTTCTGCTCCGCGACGCGCAGATCCGCGATCCGGGCAAGGCCGTCCGGCCGCTCTTCCCCCTTTTCCGGCGCGCCCAAACCGAGAAACCCGTCCAGCACCGCCACCCCGTTGGTCCCGGTGCGCGGCGCGGGCAGCGGCTCCGTGCCGCGAGCCGTGTGGGAGGCCACCAGCACCGCGAAATCCGCGCCGACCTTCAACAGTCCGCCCGAAACCGTTTCCGGCAGCGCCGTAACCGGTTCGCGAAGAAAACGCAGGCACCCCTGCCCGATCTCAACCCCGGCATGGCGCAGGGACCAGGTGACGCGCGCCGCATCCCCCACCCGGAAAGCCGTGAGGTATACCCGCGCCCAACCGCGTTCGGTGACCAGCGCGTGCGCAATCTCCTCGCTCTCCCCTCCGGGACGCTCGATCTTTGTGACCAGCTCGTAGGCCATGCCGTCCAACGCCGAGGAACGGATCCGGATGATCGGACGGACGCGGTCGTCGTCATAGCAGACCGCCGGCACATCGGTGATCCGGGTGGTCACGCCATATTCGGCCCAGACCAGCCCATCGTCTTGAAGCACAGTCGCGTACTCCGCCTTCTCGCCGCAGGCCGAAACGGCCCGCAGCGTCAGCGGTGCGGGCAGCGCGCTTTTGCGCAGAATCACCGGCAGGGCCCCTGCGGCGGCCCCCTCCTGTTCCGGCATCCTGCCCGCCTGCCAGCGGACAACATAATTGGTCCCCCAGCAGGCGGTGGCGTCGCGCAACGTGAAGGGCACGAACACCTCGTCCGTCCCCCTGAACCGGTAGGCGCGGCCGATTTGCGCCGTGGCGTACGGATGGAGCGTGCGGTCGCGCCACTCCCAGCGGCCGTCGCACAAATCGCCGCCCGTGACCATCACCACATTGGTGGCTATGCCCGTTTCGCCCGAGCGCTTCCAGGCCAGGCCGGTGTCGATCTCCTGGCGGCAGACCGTGCGGATGCGCACGCGCCGCAGCCCGGCCCGGAGGCTGACTTCCTCCCCGGCTGTCCAGGCATCGAACGGCTGGCCCGCCGGATGGGCCAGGATCTCCTCCCCGTCCACCGACAGCCAGGCGGGCGCCACGCCGGCCAGGCCGAACTGATAGCGCCCGTCCTCCGGCACCCGCAGCCAGGTCTGCAAATTGACCAGATGACTTTTTCGCGTCCAGTCGCCCCGGAACCACTCTTTAAACGTCGCCCCGAGCTTGCTGAAATCGCTGACCGCAAAAAACACGGACTTGCCGTCGCAGCGCGTTTCCAGCATCCGCAACTCCGCCAGCGACGCGGGAAAATCCATGCCCGCCGTCCGGCGCGCGACCCCGGCCAGCGGCATGGGGTCGGCCAAGCCGGCCGCAACCGGCGCCGCCGCCTGCCCGCCGGGCACCGGATAGAGGCGGAGCAGCTGCCTTTGCCGCAGCGCGCTCGCGTCCGCCAGCAGCGTCACCTCGCTGGCATCACTCCAGACCACCCGCACCGCCACCTCGTTGGTCGCCGCAAACGCGCGCACCGTTGCCACCGGTTTTCCGTCCAGTTGCGCGGGAACCCGCGCCAGAACGAAATCGCCCGGCCCCCTCTCCAGCACCAGACGGCACGGCGCCTCCGCCACATGCCACGCCGGCACCGCCTTCAGCACGCGGGCGGGCGGCTGCCCCAAGGCCGCCGTCACGAAAAAGAGACAGACAACGCAGCCGGACACCCGCGCCCACCGCGGCGCGACGCCCATCCTTAGACGCTCGACGCTCGACGCTCGACGCCCGGAGTTCGACTCCCTCCTTCCTCCCTCCTCCTTCCTCCTTCCCCCCGCGTCTCCCCGTCTCCGCGCCTCCGCGTTAAAAATCACGGTTCCTGCCGGCCTGTCCCTGCGCCCGCCCCTGCGTTGCGCGCAACGCAGGGAACCCCCTGCGGCACACACGATCCTGTCTACTCCAGTATCCATGCCTTCCGATCCGATTTCCGCGCGGCCAAACCTGACACGCGCTTTCCGTTTAAACTCACCGCGCTTCGCCCTTGCTTCCGACCCTCCTTGTTTGGCATGATTTCTGCGAAAACACTAAGGATGGTCAGGGACTCCATATCCGAACCGCTCGCCTCCGCTTCCGCAATCTCCGCGGGGGTCTGTGCCTTTTTTCCGCAGGCATCATGCCAAGACCGCTCCGGTTTCACCCTGATCGAGCTTCTGGTGGTGATCGCCATCCTCGGCATCCTCAGCTCCGCCCTGGTGGTCTCGGTGCAGTCCGGCTACAAGCAGGCGCGCCAGGCCAACTGCAAGTCCAACCTGCGGCAGTTCGGCGTGGCCCTCACCATCTGGCGCGGCGAAAACGACAACCAAACACCCGACTGGCTCTCGAACCTCTATCCCGACTATGTCGACGACCGGGCGATGTACGTCTGCCGCGCCGACCGGAACGGCGGGAGGGGCACCCCCCGGCCGGAAGAGTTCGTAACCCTGATCGGGGGGCGCAATCCGACCGACACCTCCTCCTTCTGGGACAACGAGCAGAATTCCGATTCGAGCCGGAACCGCGCTGTCACCTCATGCAGCTACCTCTACGAATTCTCGGGCGCGAACACCCCCTGGCGCGTCCCTTCCCGGGAAGGGGCACTCCCCGCCGGATACTGCATGCGCGATTACAAAATGGACCAGATGACGTACGGCGACGACTCGAACCTCATCGACGGTAAAATCATGCCGTACAGCGCCTCGCGCATCCCGATCATCCGGTGTTACCATCATTGGCGTGACCAGCGGATATACGGATACCCGAATTCCTCCGCGAAAAGCGCCCAACGCGCCACGAAACAGTACATCACCCTGAACGTGGCTTACGCGGGCAACGTTTTCGTCGGCCCCCCCTGGTGGGAGGGCACGCTGCATCCCGGAGAAACGCGCGACTGACCCGGAACCTGTCCTTTTCACTCTACACCCCCACCCGAGACCAACACCATGAGACTATCCCCGATCCCGTTCCGAACGACTGACGACCGACTCTCGACGAACGACACGCGGAAAGACCGCAGGCCTTTGGCCGCGCGTCCTTCGCTCTGCGCCCTTCTCGCGCTCCTCGCG
>JAVEYH010000202.1:0-3472 GCA_034003585.1 Kiritimatiellia bacterium | reverse complement strand
GCGCCGGACCGCCCGGCGCGGTAATCCCGGTACCCGCGCCAGAACATCTTCAGCCGTTCCCCTTTGCGGGGCTCGACCGTCAGCGCTTTCAGGAGCAGGGTCAGGGTGTTGCGCTTGTCCGCCCGGATGAACGCGGAAGGTCCGGGGAAGGCGCGCCAGAAAAACAACCCGTTCCGCGCGATGTAGTAGGAGCGGACCGGAGGGTGCTGGTTGACGGTGACCTCCCGCCCGAAGAAACGGCGGCGGTCGGCGTTGCCGATGGTGTGGACCAGCCGCGCGTCCGGGCATTGGGCGATCCGCCATCCCTCCCGCCGCAGCCGGAAACAGAATTCGTGATCCACGTAATCGATGAACAGCGCTTCGTTGAACCCCCCGACCGCCTGCCAGGCCTCCAGGCAGACCAGGCATCCCGAGGTGATGGCGGTCTCCACCTCAAGCCAGGCTGCGGACGGGGCGGGCGCGTTTCCGGAGGACTCCTCGTCTGCCGACACGGTCTGTGGCGCGAGAACGCCGATCTGCGTCCGTTGTTCCCGCGGCATCGCATCCCAGGCTGAGGCCAGCGCGGCAACCATTCCGGATGTCAGGCGGCTGTCCTGGTCGAGCGTCAGGACCCAGTGTGCCCGGGCGGCCCGGGCGGCGCGCATGCCGATATTCAACGCCGCCGCGACGCCCAGGTTGGCGGGGTTGAAAATCAGGGTGAACCGGTCGGCGCACGGGGCGAAGGCTTGGGTCAGAAGGTTACGGGCAGACTCCGTTGCGCTGTTATCGACCACAATCACGTGATCCGCCTG
Organism: Kiritimatiellia bacterium; assembly: GCA_034003585.1. Taxonomy (GTDB): domain Bacteria; phylum Verrucomicrobiota; class Kiritimatiellia; order RFP12; family UBA1067; genus JAPXSY01. The sequence continues at coordinate 2,681 of JAVEYH010000202.1, read as the reverse complement.
CTCCGCCGCGGCCCGCACGGCATCCGGCACGCGGCCGGAAGGGTGATAGGTGATGAGGATGGCGTAGATCGGGCGCATAGGCGGAACGGCACAGGGACGTGTTCGGTCGTGCGCAACACAGTAGCATGTCCGCGGCGGGGGTGACAGTGTTTTCCGGCTGTGGTATAGTCCGGCGCGATCAGGAGGGGTTCCGGATCGGATGGGAGCGGGGATGGCAGAGGGTACGGCAAACCTGTTCGAATGGCAACGCGAGCGGCTCGAAAGGCAGCGGTCGGCCGTGTTCGGGGCGCCGCGCTCATCCCGGGTGACGGTGGTGGTGTATCACTTTTGGGATGCGGAGCAGTTTGACCGGCGTTTTGACGCCGTGGAATGTGCGCTGTACGAGACGTGGCGGCACTGCGGAAAACTGAAGGCGTGTGTGGTCGCCAACCGGGAGACGCCGCGCCTGCGGGCCTTTGCCGAGGCGCAGGGTGACGCGGTGGCGATCCGGATCAACCCCGCGCTGATCCCGGGTGACCTCCCTTCGATGAGCGTGGATTGCATTGTCAATCTGCACCGGTATTTCGATACGGATTCCGTTCTGGTCATCCAGAACGACGGTTTTCCCCTGCGGGACGGGATCGAGGCGTTCGAAGGGCGTTACGACTACATCGGCGCGCCCTTTGTGCGCGATACGGCCCTCAACCGGCTGACGGGGCTGTGGCCGCGGTTTGCCGTTGGCAACGGGGGGTTCTCCCTGCGGTCGAAACGGATCTGCGAGATGGCCTCTTTCTACTGGACGAAACGGTGGTATCGCCGCATGCCGCGGGACTGGCGTTTTGTGAGGGAGGACGCCTTTTACGGCGTGTTGCTGCCGTGGCTGGAGGCGTCATACCGGCAAGCGGTCCGGTTCGCGCCGGTGGATGTCGCGCTGCGTTTCTCTTACGACCACCTGTATGGCGCGTGTCCGGCGGAGCTGCCTTTCGGATTCCACGGTCCGGCCGCCTTCCGGCAGTTTGTGGAGACGGGGCTTCTGACGCGGGACGGACAGGGCCCGGCGGCGGTCAGGCCTTTTTGACGGCCCGCAGGCAGAGCAGCCCCACGCACACGCGCTCGGCCCAAACCGCCAACAGAAAGACCGGGTGCCGCAGGGCCTGCCGCCATTTGCCGTTCTCCAGGAACACGGTGACAAAGCGGTACCGGAAGCCGAACTGTTGCCGGGTCACCGGATCCCACCCCCACTTTCCGATGTAGGCGGAGAAGGACCCGGAGTAGTACCGTTTTTTGCGGAGATGGCGCCGGAAGGTCAGCCGTTCCTCATGGTGCAGCAGCGGTCCGTCCGTCAGGGCGGTGTTGCGGGTGAGGGCCAGGACCCGGCGGTCCAGATCCCAATCCTCGCAGGCGAACAGGGATTCGTCATACCCGCCCGCTGCCTCCAGCAGGGCGCGACGGAACACGCGCAGCCCGTCGATGCAGGTTGCGTTGTAAAACCCCCGCTCGAAATTCCGCGCGCGGGTCCACCAGCCTCCGCCGGTGCGGCGTTCCCGGATGTAGAGGGCGTCGGGCGGTTGCGGGGAAGTGAGACGCGCGCGGATTTCCGCAAGGGTTTCCGGCGGGAGGGTCATGTCGGCATCCATGAAAAGCACGAACGGGGCCGCCGCCTCACGCCAGCCGCGATTCCGCTGCGCACTGCGCTCGGGTCCCTGACGGAAAACCCGGGCACCGCGCGCGGCAGCGAGTTGCGGCGTCCCGTCACCGGAATCGTTGTCGACCACCAGGATTTCGCACCAGCCTGCGGCGGCGGCACCGGAAAAAGAGTCTACGCACGCGGCGATGTTCCGAGACTCGTTGCGGGTCGGGATGACGATACTCAGCAGAAACGTACCCATATCGCGTAACCAGCCTTCTTTGTTTCTCGTGTCACGTATGATGGCACAATCATACCGTAAGACAAGATGGATTTGCGGGACGGTTGGCTCAGGCGCTCGCGAGGCGCCGGATGACCGTTGCGGGGATCGCGCCCTCGCGCAGCACGGTGAGCGTGCCGTCGTCCTCCACTTTGACCACCGTACTGGCGGTCCCGCCCGGCGAGAGGCCGTCATCCAACACCTGATCCGCCACAAGCCCCACATCCTGAAGCGCCCGGGTGGCGCTCGTCGCGGGCATCGCGCCGCTGAGATTCGCGCTGGTGACGCGCAGGGCGCCGCCGCACGCGGTCAGCAGGTCACGCGTGAAAGCGTGATTGGGAACCCGGAAACCCTCCCAGCGTTCACCGCACGCCAGGACCAGCGTCAGCGCGCCGGGCCAGCAGGCGTCCGCCAGACGCCGGGCCCCGTCCGGGAAGCGGGCGCCGAACGCGCGCACCGCGCCGGCATCCGCGGCCAGCAGGGCGATGGGCTTCCCGTCGGGGCGCCCCTTCATGGCCGAAAGCCGCGCCACCGCTTCCGGGCGGTCCGGATGGGCCGCGATCCCGTACACGGTGTCGGTCGGGATCACGATGACCCCGCCGGCGCAAAGGAGGCGCGCCGCTCCGGACAGGTTTTCGGGCGAGGCGCGCAGGACAGGAGGGGGTGGGTTGCCGGAGGAAGGGGTGGTGCGTATCATAAGGAGGAGTTAGGTTAGGGAGGAGTTAGGAGTTAGGAATTAGGAGTGGATGCGCGGATAGGGCGTTTTCGCAAAAGGTGCCGCCGTTCCGGCGCTGG
>JAVEYH010000201.1:0-3477 GCA_034003585.1 Kiritimatiellia bacterium | reverse complement strand
CCGCCCGTGAGCCGCAACGCGCCTGTGTCGGCGATGCGGTCGGATGCCCCCAGCCTCAAGGTGCCTTCCGCCACGGTCGTCACACCGGTGTACGTGTTGGCGGCGGCCAGCACCACCGTGCCCGTCCCGGTTTTGGTGACGCTGCCGATGCCGCCGATCGTGCCGGCTACGGTCAGCGCGCGCGAATCGGTCGCAACGGAAAGCAGGTGCACCGCATTGCTGATCAGGATTGCCCCGCTGAAGGTGGCGTCGGCGTCGGAGAGACAGCCGAGCACCGCGGCACTCCCGTTCGTCGCCACCGTGATGTCGCGGTCGAACGTGAATGGCCCGGTCCCCTCGAAGGCGAAGGTCATCACCGCGGTTTTCGGCGTGCCCGCCTCGCCCATCAGCAAGCCTTCCGCCGATTGCCCCAAGGGGCCCGCCACGCCGCTGAGCACGTCGTTCGTGACGAGGATGCGGCCGTCGCGGATGAGGGTCATCCCCCTATACAGCGAAGGCCCGGTCAATTGTAGGGTTCCCGACCCTGATTTGCGCAACCTGCTGATTCCCGTTCCCAGCGGATAAATGACGATGTTGCTGGACATCAGCAGGTCCACACCGGCGGTGCCGTCGTTCACGTCGAATGTTTTGGTGTTGTAGTTGCTGGTCGGCCCGCAGAAACAGAGCCCTGTCAGCTCAGCCGTCTGATTGGTGCCGGTGTAGCGCACGACCTGCTCGTCTAAATTGGCCTCCGTGCGCAGCGCCGTGTAGCCGTTGTCGAACAGCGCCCCGTCGCCTAACGTCAGGGCCGCCCGCCCGGCGGTCCACCGGAGATTCAGTTGCGCCGGACTGGTTGCGTGGGCCAGAAGTCTCCCCTGATTGACGGTGTATCCGCCGATGTCACCCAGAAACGGAACGCCCCCCTCGTTGCCGAGAACCAGTGTGCCGGGGCCGTTTTTGATGATCCCGACCGTCGCGTTCAACGCGCTGCCGCCAAGCTTCGCGAAGGTCAGCGTGGTTCCGGCCTCGGCCACATCCACCACGGCACTCTGATAAGGCCGGATCGTGAACCTGCGGTCCGTGCCGGCCGTCGGACCGGTGTAGCGCAGCGTGCCTTCCGCGAAGACGAGGTTCGCGGCGTCCGCGGAAGAGGCGCCGAGGCTGCTGGCGGTCCCGCCGTCCGCGACCGCCGCAACGTTCACGGCGCCTTGGGAGAGAACGGTGGCGCCCGTGTAACTGTTGGCGGCGCTCACCGTCAGCGCGCCCGCGCCGAACTTCTCGAACCCGTTTCCGGCAAGGGCGGCGCTGATCGTCAGGTCGGCGGCACAGTGGATCACCGCCGTCCCGACCAGGGAAAGGGGATTGCCTGTGATCTGGTAGCTTCCGCTGCCGGCCGTATGGAACTGGATACCGGACACCGATACGCCGTCCCCCACAGCGATGGCGCCCGCCGCGCCGTTGGCCACGCCGATGACCGCCACGCCCCCGTTTGGCCAAGAGGTGTTCGCGGTCCCGTCCCACCAGTTCGAGGACACGGTATCCCAGAGCCCGGCCCCGTCCGTCGCCGCGCCGTCCTCCGCGACGGCATCCCAGATCGATGCCGTAGCGGGCACGCCGTGTACCACGATCTCGTCGATGCAGTTTCCGTTCGCGGTCACGATCCGCACGCCGGTCGCCTGAACCGGCCGGTTGAACACGAACTGATGCTGATAGCCGTTGGTCGTGGTGACATACCCCAAGGTCGTCCACAGCGCGTCCGCAACCGCCGCCGTATTGGTGATCTCGGCGACGCTACCGGCCGTCGTGACTTGGATGTAGATGTTCCCCCGGACCCGGTCACTGTACTGCCCGTCCGCGTTCTGTCCGAAAGCGATGTCGCTGAGCAGAAATGGCGTGGCGTTGCTGAAGGCCACGCCGGCGAACGACAGGTTGATCGAGCCGTACTCCCCGCCCAGCGCCACGTCACGGAGGGTCGCCGTGTTCGTGGCGGCGATCCAACTGCTGGGGTTTCCGTACTTTCCGTCGTTCAGATAGCTGATCTTGTGATAGCCGGCATTGTGCGACCCGTCATACTCGCTGATCGCGAAGGGGATCGCGCCGTTGGTCGCGTACGCCAGGTTCGGCGGCGTGGCCGGCACGGCCGAGCCCGTGGCGACCGGCTGCATGGGCCAATCGCCCGAGTAGCTGAAGTTGGTGGAGACCGTCGAGCCGGTACCCCACGTCTGAAAGCCGTCCCCCGTACCGTGCGCGACGATCTCGTCGATGCAGTTCCGGGGGTCGCAGACCATGCGCACGCCCGTGATCTGCAGGGACGGGATCAACGCGAACCGGTGCTCGAACGGATCGGTCGTCGTAAACGAGCCCAGGGTCGTCCAGACCGCGTCCGCTTCGGCGGTCAGGTTGGTGAGGGCCGCCAAACTGTTGGTCGTGGCGACCTGGATGTAGATGGAGCCGAAATACCGGTCTTTAAACGTGTTGGACGCGTCGCGCCCGAAAATGATCGCGCTGACCGTGCGCGGTTCGGCGTTGCTGAACGCCACACCGGCGAACGCCATGTTGACCGTGCCGTAGGAGCCGCCGAGCGCGATCGCGCGCGAAAGGGTTCCTCCCGTGGTGAGCCAACTGTAATCATTCCCGTACCGGCTGTCGTTCAGATGCGCGATCGTGTGAGCCGGGTGGTTGTACACGCCGTTCGCGAAGGGAACCGCGCCGGCCGTCGAGGCCGCAAGATTCATTGGCACGGCCGGCACGTAAGACCCCGTCGCGACCGGCTGGTTGGCCGGCCAGTTGTCGATGAAAACGAAATGAGGCGACGAGACCGTCACCACCGCCCGGGCAACCGGAAGCCAGACGAGGAAAACCGCGACCGCAATCCGCAATCCGCCGTGTTGAGTCCGCATGCGCCCTCCTCCTGTCTTCTCCGCACAACTTTATTATGCAAAAGCGATTCCCAATGGTGGAAACCACGGTACCACACCTCTTCCTTTCCGTCAACAGGCGAATCGCGGAAAATTCACGGTTGACTTTTTAGCGGATATACGGTTCAGTACTCGCGATCGGATAACCGGATTGCCACCTACGGGCTGTACGTGTGAACATTCTGCTGAAAATCATAACCCGGACCACGCTCGTCACCGCGTTTCTCTGCGTGTTTGCGGCGGGGCTGATCATCATCCCGCCGAAAATGGCGCAGTTCAGACGGCTGGAGCAGCAGCGTAACGAGCTGCTGCGCCGGATCGACCACAAGAAAGCCGAGATCAAGGTGCTGAAGGAGAAACAGCAGCGTTTCAAGACCGACCCGGAGTTTGTCGAAGCCATCGCGCGGCAGAACAAGCGGGTACGTCCCGGCGAAATGGTGTTTGTGTTTGATTCGGAAGACGCCAAGTAGGATCGCGACGGCATGTTGCGTCTGCTCAGACTGATTGCCGGCGTGCTGTTGCTGCCGCTGTGCGCGGCCGTGACGCTCGCCTTACTCGACACCCTGCGCAGCATCCCGAA
>JAVEYH010000200.1:0-3490 GCA_034003585.1 Kiritimatiellia bacterium | reverse complement strand
CGGCGGCGGCCGGGTCCGCGGCTTCGCGGTCGGACTCGAACGGATTCTCCGTGTCGAACACCTCCCGGAAGGTCTCTTCGATCTGTTCCGGATCCTCGCCGGCCTCGATCCGCGCCATGGCCTCCCGGACCTCGCGGTTGAAGCGGAGGCCGCCCTCCCGGGCGAGTTCGCGCATCACCCGCACGGCATCGCGCGGGTCGGCGTCCTCACGCTCCAGCGCGTGCAGCCGCTCGCTGAGTTTCGCGGCCGCCACATCCATGCGGTCGAGATCCCCGGGATCCGCCTCCGCGCCCGCACGCGCCTCCCCACGCACGCTGTGCGAAAAGGCCGAGACTTCGCGTTTCAGCGTCCCTCCGCAATCCGGGCACGCCGGCAGGGTGACGGTGTCCACCCGCGGCGAACGGAAGGTGTACAGCGTATGACAGGCTTCACAGTAAAATTCATATAAGGGCAAAGCGGCCTCCCGCGTTCGGTCTGTGCGGGACACGATACCAGAAAACCCGGCATTTTCCTATTCGTCCCGCCCGGTTTTTCCCGTATACTGAATCGCGTCAACACTTGGGGGACGTTCGGTGAGCGTGTGCGGGCAACACTCTTTTTTCCTTTCCTCTGCGGGCCGGGCCTTGAGCGCGACCCGCTTTGTGCCGGAGACGCTCCGCGGCGCGGTGCTGTTCGTGCCGCCGTTCTGCGAAGAGCGCAAGGGCGCGCTCCCCGCTTTCGTGCGCGCCGCGCGCGCGTTGTCGGAACAGGGGATCGCCTCGCTGCTGTTCGATTTCACGGGTTGCGGAGATTCCGCCGGCGCTTTGGAGGACATTGATCCGGAATGGCTGGAAAACGATGCGGAGGCCGCGCTGATGTGGCTGCGCGGTGCCCTTCCCGGCCTGCCCGTGGCTGTGCTCGGCCTCCGGACAGGCGCCCTGCTGGCCGCGCGGCTGGCCGCGCGCCACCCGGATCTGGCGCTGTTCGTCGGCTGGGCTCCGGCCGACGGCCCGTCCTTTATCCGGCAGCTGTTGCAGCGCCGCATGGTGAACGACATGACCGCGTACGGTCGGGCGAGGGAGAGCCGCGCCGCGCTGGAGGAGCGGTTGCGCGGCGGCGGCGCGGTGGATCTCGACGGGTACCCCATGACCGGCGCGTTCTATGCCTGGCTCCAGCGCCTGTCGCCACCTGCCCTGCCGATTCCCGCCCGCCTGTTCGCCGGCGGCCAGGATCCCGCGGCAAGCCGGATTTTCGCGGGTCAGGCCGCGCGCGCGGAACATTCGGAACTGCGTTTCCCGCCCTTCTGGAATACGGTTGGCCAGGTCGATCTGACCGCGCTGATGGATGCGACCGCGGCGTGCCTTTCCGCCGCCCTCTCCGGACCGCCGCGGCCGGCCGCGGCGTTTCCGGCGCTGGCCGACTGCCCGGGCGGCACTGCGGAAGCCGCCTGTCTGACCCTCCCCGTCTCGCCGGAGGTGCGCGCCATACTGGATGTGCCGCGCGACCCCCCGAAGGCGGGCGCGCTCCTCCTGCACGGCTGGTCCGGCGACCGTACCGGACCGCACCGCCTGTTCACGCGCTTCGGGCGGCTGTTGGCAGCGCAGGGCACCCTGTGCCTGCGTCCGGATTTCGCGGGGCGGGGGCTCAGCGGAGGCCGGGCGGAGGAGGCCTCGATCGCCGGCATGGCGGAGGGGGCGCAAGCCGCGTTGGCCGCGCTGCGCGACCGCCTGCCGCCCGGGGCGCCGGTTTCCGTCGTGGCCATCTGCTCCGGCTGCAAGGTGGCGATCACCCTGGCGTCGGACAACCCTGACCTCGCCAACCTGCTGCTCTGGTCACCCGAATCCATGGGTTCCCTGCGCAGCGGCGCCACCGGCTGGCGCAAAACCCGGGCCGCGCTACTCGCGTACGCGCGCAAACTGACCCGGCCCGAAACCTGGCGGAAAGTGCTGACCGGCCGGGTCCGGACCGACCTGGTCACGCGGGCGCTGGTCCGGCACGAGACCCGGAGCGCGGAGGAGGCGGCGCGGGAGGATGCGACGCTCGCCCGTTTCCGCGCGTTCCGGAATCCGCTGCTGCTGGTTTTCGGCGGTTCGGACCCCGACGCACCGGGTTCGCGCGCCGCCTACGCGCGCTACTGCCGTGCCCACGCGATCCCCTGCCGGACGCATACCATTCCTTACGCGGGCCACAGTTATTACGGCGAGGCGTGGACGAAAGACCTCTTTGAGGTCAGCCTCGCGTTCCTCCGGCGCGGATCCTATCGCGGCCACTGAGTGGTCGCGATGACGAGGGCAAAAAGACGCCGGATCAGAATCCGAGGTTGAACCCGAACAGGAACCGGTGGTCGATGTAATCGCGCAGGGCCATGACGTTCGCGTCGACGAAGAGGTCCAGATAGCTGGTCAGCCTCCGGTTGAAGGTGGAACTGACCCCCAACGCATAGTCCCAGTCCGCTTTGCTGGAGAGTTCCACGTCATCCTCGCGCCGCAGCGGACGCGCGTCCTCGCGCTGGAGTCCCGCCAGCAGATCGAGCCGGAAGGAATACCCCTGCCAGGCCTGGAGGTAACGCAGCACGCCCATGATCCGCTGATCCCAATAGGGTGTCCAGTAATAATCGCTCGGATCGCTGGAGGAGACGCTCGACAGATCGAGCCCCAACCAGACACCGAGATCCTGACTGACTTCCCAGAACGACTCGCCCTGGATCAGAAACAGCGCGTTGTCATCCTCATAACTCCAATACTGGCTGCGCAGGTTGACGTGCCAGGTGTCGGAGGGTTTCCACCGCGCCACCGCGCCCACGGAGTCGGAGGTGTACTGTTTGACGGCCGACATCACCAGATCGCGCGCGTAAAACACATAGAGGCTGAGGTTGTCGCGGGGCGACCAACTGGCCGAGAGGTCACCAATGACATCGGTGCTGCCGTTATCATACGAGAAAGTCCCGCTGCCGACCTCATCCTCGAAATCGGTGTCGAACAGATCATCCTCGTCGTAATCGAAATCCAGCTCCGCCATGCCGAGGGAGCCCGAAAGCACCAGTCCGCCGGACGTGCGGTAGGAGAGCCGGCCGCGCGCCTCGCGCTTCAGCGCCTTGAAGGTGTAGGATTCAAGATCCTCCCGGTCGTACGTGATCGCGTTCCAGCGCGGCCGGATCCGCTGTTCGATGCGGCTTTCGAAATACTCGGCCGAGAGCTGGAGGTTCCGGTTCAGGTGCAGGCCGCCCCGTCCGCCGTAGCGCAGGATCTCGAACTGGTCGTTCGCCTTGCTGTGCGAAAGCTCCCCGCCGACAAACGGGTGTGAGAGGTAGACCCACGGATCGGGATTCCCCTCCTGGAACTCCTCCCGGCGCTCATACACCGGCAGATCGGAGGTCTGCCCCGAAACGGCCGTGCGGGCCGAAGGGTCGACGGGCGCGTTGGGGTCGCGGCGCATCTGCTCCATGTTTTGCGCGCCGTGGGTCGGCGCGGTCTGTCCGCCGCCCGCCGCGCTTTCCACGGCGACCAGTGTC
>JAVEYH010000199.1:0-3494 GCA_034003585.1 Kiritimatiellia bacterium | reverse complement strand
TACCGCTTCGTGGCCGCGCACGCGGGGCGCGACTGGCAGGTGGACCGGCCCTGGGCCGTGCTGCCGGACGCGACTTCCCGGATCTCCATCGCCCCGTTCCGGGGGCAGAACCTGTTCATCGGCAACACGTTTGAGGACGGCGGCGCGTTCCAGCTCTATGCGGCGGCCCATGACTCGATCGTCGCCGGGAACAAAGGATCGCGCATGGACGGTTTTCTGGTGTGGGGGCTGAACCCGCACGGCTGGGGGTATCAGCCCTCATGGTATTGCCAGTTCTTCGACAACGAGATTCTGGAAGGAAACGGGTATGGCCATCGCAGTGCGAGTCTCGGCACGTTGGGCCGCGACGAGACCCAGGCGTATCATGGGGCGCTGGTGCGCGGGACAATTTTCCGGCGCAATGTGCTCCACAATAACGCGCGCTTCGTTGTCAGCGGGATGACGGAGGACACGCTGATCGAGAACAACACCGTTCGGAAGAGTGATAACGGCATCATCGTCAAGGCCTCTGCCCGCGGGACGCTGCTGCGTGAAAACATCTTCGAGGAGGTCATACAAGCCCTACAAGAGGAATAAAGGCCTCTCTCCGTTCTGGCCTGTTGAGCCAACGCGGGAAGGGCGGGACGTGGACGGTAACGCACCATCATGAAAATCCATTCGCCCAGATTTTTTATCCCGATAAACAGAAGACACTTTTTGAAAACAAGTGCCGGGCTCGCGATGCTCGGAGCTCCCTCCCTTTTTGCCGGGACAAAGCCGGGCGCGCTGTCTTCGGAACATCAGGCGTTGGTGAAGGCTAGGCGGTGCCGCATCGTGATGCAGCATGATGTGTTCTGGGTTCTGCTGAACTACTTGAAAATGCACCCGGAAGGCGATGTTCCGTTTGCGCCGTTCCGCGATGCGGTGTTCTCGTATGCCGACGAGCCGGGCAGCCAGATCGATGCGATCTGGTGGGATATCGGCGGCAACGCCGTGGGCAGTGTTTATCCGGGCAAGGTCTTTCAGCCGGAGGTGCATCCCCAGGTGAAACGTTGGCACGGGGAAGGCGTGGACTGGGTGAGGGAACTCGTGAACGAGACGCGCCGGCGCCGGCTGGAGGTGTTTTGGAATCACCGCATCAGCGAGGTCGACATCCTGCCTGAAGGCGGACACGCGAAGCGGCCGTGCCCGCTCAAGGTGGCGCATCCCGATTGGGTCTTGCCGGTATCGTGGTGGCCGCACGGGATGTGGAATCTCGCCGCAGAAGGCCTGCGCATCCACAAAGTCGAGGTTCTGCGCGAGATCGCGGCGCGCTTTGACCTCGACGGCATGCAGATCGACTTCGCGCGGCATGTGCCGTGTCTGCCGGTGGGACGGCAATGGGAATTGCGCGGGCACGTCACCGAGTTCATGCGCATGGTGCGGCGGATGACACAGGAGGTTGCGCAACAGCGCGGCCGCCCCTTTCTGTTGGCGGCGCGTGTGCCGCAGACGCTTGGGGGGTGCCGCGCGGACGGGTTGGATGTCCAGGCGTGGGCGGAACAACATCTCGTGGACATTCTCACGTTGGGTACGCGCACGATGGATGTGGACGTCGAAGGCCTGCGCGTGGCGGTGGGGCCTGACGTGCGGCTCCAGCCCTGTTTCGATGACCACCACGCTACGGACGGTTACCGCTACGCGTCCAGCGAGTTTCTTCGGGGCGTGTTTGCCAACCACTTCCAACGCGGCGCGGACAGTGTGGTCACATTCAATTGGGCGATGGCCACGCCTGAGGTAGCGAAAAGGTTTGGAGGGGAAATCGCGCCGCTGACCCACCAGGCGGCGTTCAGGGAGGTCGGCGACCCCCGCACGCTTGTCGGGAAGGACAAAATCTTCGCCGTTGAACGCCGGGGGGGGTATCCGTGGGCTGACGGGTTCTTCAACCGTAACGATACGGCGCCATTGCCTCTGAAACTCCATGGAGGGGAGAGCCCCGCAAGGCTCACGGTGCATCTCAGCGACGCGCCGCCTGTTGATCCGGCGCAGGCCAGCCTGACGCTGCGCTGCGTTCTGTTTCAGGCCAAGGAGACCGACGCGTTTGAGATCCGTTTCAACAACACGCTTCTGTCGGTGGCCACGCGCGATGCGGCTTGGAAGGACCCGCAGATCTTTTCCCCAAAAGTTCAGCCCGCTTCCGGTGGCAAGGGGGAGTACAAGGTCAATCCCAAGCAGCATCTGCTGCTGCTCGATTGCCCCGTGCCTTTGCCGGCATGGAAGCTCGGCGTAAATGAAGTGGCGATCCGCCTCGCCTCTCGTGCGCCGTCGCCGGACTCCGCCGTGCAACTCGAGAAGGTGGAAGCGCATCTGATCTATGGGGTAAAGGCTGAGGGATCGGATTTCCTCCAGCGAAAGGTGACGTTTAACACGAAAGGAGATCACGATGAACAAAGGTAGAATCCTCACTCTTGCAACGCTGCTGGTTTCGCCGCTGGCCACGCTTAACGCTGCCGACAGCAAACCTCTACGCACGCGGGCACCTGTCCAGAAAGGTGCCGATGAAACGGGCGTGACGCCGCGGTCCAAAGGCGAACCCACGAACGCCAAAGAGGCGGCGGACAAGAAAGGCGCCGCCACCGCGGCCATCGACGCGAAATACGCGGAGCTTGTGGCCAAGCTGCCGCCGGAGGAACAGGCGTGGGAGCGCACGCTGCAGGCGAACCTGGGGGGGTTCTACCTGCCGCTCTACAAGGCGGGCCGCGTCAAAGGCAGCGAACAGGCGTGGGACTACGTGAGGGACGTTCCGGGTTTGCCGCGTGTGCTGCTCATCGGCGATTCCGTGTCGCGCGGCTACACGCTGGCGGCCCGTAAGGCGCTGTCCGGCAAGGCCAACGTCCACCGCGCGCCGGAGAACTGCGGCCCATCGGCCAACGGGCTGAAGAAACTCGATGTTTGGCTTGCGGGCGAGAAGTGGGATGTGCTCCATTTCAATTTCGGCATCCACGACCGCGCCACGCCGCCGGACGTTTACCGTCAGCGGCTAGAGACGCTCGTCACCCGCATGAAGGCGACCGGAGCCAAAGTCATCTGGGCCAGCACCACACCGGTCCCTCCGGACACCAAAGACGGTCCGAAGGCCTCCGGGGCTATCGTCGAGAGGAACCGCATCGCGGCCGAGGTGATGGCGCGGCACGGTGTCGCGATCAACGACCTGTTCGCCTTCATCACCCTGCATCTCTCCAGGGTGCAGAACCCGAAGGATGTCCACTTCAAGGGCGAAGGGTATGACCTGCTCGGCAAACAGGTGGCCGAGGCGATCGCCGCCGCCCTGAAGTGAGGGTGCCCGTGGCTGCGGGGCCGGGATCCTCATTCCGGCCACGGCCCGCGGCACGCTGCCGCGTCAAACCCTTTGATTGCGGTATTGCCGCATGGCGCATCCGAAGCGCTGCCGGAACAGCACGCCGAGATGACTCTCCGAATCGAAGCCGCATTGGCGGGTGATCTCGCCGATGGCGAGGTTGGTCTCGCGCAGGAGC
>JAVEYH010000198.1:0-3594 GCA_034003585.1 Kiritimatiellia bacterium | reverse complement strand
GGAGCCCGCTGAGCGCCTCCGTTGAAGAGGCGGGCGCGGGCTCATAATACGCGCGGCCGGGATCACTGATCGAACAGTAGGTACAGGTCGCGCCGACCGGCGCGAAGACGCCGTCCGCCGTTTGAAAGTACACGAGAGCCTGCCCGTTCGACTCGATCTGCCCCGGAAGAAATCCCGGGCTGGTCGCGATCGCCGTCACCGGCACCGGGTCCGCCGCCGCGGCACCCGCCAGCAGCAGAAGCGCCGCGCCTGACAACACCGTCAGCCCATACACGTTCGTTTTCATGGCTGTCCTCCCTCTTCCTGCAGTTGACAATAGAGCCGGAACCCGATGTTCCCTTGTATGGAGGCGGGGTTAAAGCTGCCGCGCGTCGAAGAGTAGAGCGTGGATGGGCTCAGGCTGCTGTAGGTTCCGCCGCGGTAGATCCGGGTGGAGGAGGTCGCTTCCGGTCCCGCGGGATCGGTCGCGGGCGCGGTCGGCCCGCCCCAGTTCCAATCCAGGCAGAACTCGGTGATGTTCCCGTGCAGGTCGTAGAGACCGAAGCCGTTGGGGTTGAGCAACCCCACGGCCCGCGGTCCGCCGCCCGAATTGTCCCGGTTCCAGGCAATCTCACTGAGCGCGGCCCAATCGTTGGTCGAGGCCGCGTTCCGCCCGTTGTTGAAGTGCGAACTCGTGCCCGCGCGGCAGGCGTACTCCCATTGCGCGTCCGTGGGCAGATCGAACAGCAGGGTTCCCCCTCCGCCCGCGGTCTTGGCCTGGAGCAGCCCCATGAAGGAGCTTGCCGCCACGCTGTTCGAGGTCGCAGGCCAGTTGACGCCGTCCGCCGTGCCGCCGCGGAGGCTGTTGTAGGAGACGTTCCCGACCGGATTGTCGGTCAGCCCTTTGTCGATTCCCGTCACCCGGGTGTACTGCGCGCAGGTCACCTCGAACACGCCCGCGTAAAACGGGCGGGTCAGGGTCACCGGCACCCCCGTTTTCTCCGGCTGCCGCATGGAGTAGGTGTCCGGGGGCAACAGCTTCAGCACGATCCGATCCGTCTTGTAGCCGCTGTCGGTCAGCAGGTCCGGGATCACGTTGGTGTAACTCACCGGCCAGGATACCGCCCCGGCCCCCGCGCTCACGTCCACGATCATGTAGCGCGCGTATCCCGGCGCCAGTTGCTCGACGCGGTAGTGATAGGCGCCACCCGCGGCACTGGTGTCGGCCATTGAGAGCAAGCCGCCGGTCCCCGTGAACTCCGCGCCGATCTGCGTCTCGAAAGGGCCGGTCGGGGACACGGAGCGGAACACGCCGTAGACGGCGCCCGGAAGAGTGGCCCACGAGACAACCGGAACCGGCACGGGGTCCACCCGCGTGATCACGGCCTCTTCTCCCCCTCCCTCCCCCGCCTGCCCGAGAGCCTCGTCCTCCGGCAGCCGCAGCGCCAACCGCGTTCCCATCACCCCGGCCGAGTACACCTTTTCGGGATCCGCGGCGTTCACCACGGTGTTCTTCAAGTAACTCGTGTTGGGCGATCCGGACTGACCGCCCCGGAACACACGGGTGTTGACATTGGTGGGCCCCAACGGATCCGTTCCCGCGTAGGCCGCCTCCGTCCAGTACCTGTCCAGCAGCAGCTCCGCCACATTGCCGTGCGTGTCGTAAATCCCCCAGGCGTTGGGCAGGTAGGATCCGGCCGGCGCGTGCCCCGTATACCCGTCGATGGGGATGGTGTTGTTCGCTTTACAGCGCGCGATGTTGGTCACCATCGAGAAGTCCGTTCCGTCCGCGGGATTCTCGTCCGTGCCATTGTAGAAATGCGTCGCCGTTCCCGCGCGGCTGGCATACTCCCACTGCGCGCTGGTCGGCAGGTCAAAGTTGTCGCTGCCGGTTTTGGCCCGCAGACGGCCGATCAGTGAATCCGACGCGACCAGATTGTCAGCGGGCCAGCCCCACCCCGCGGCATCGTTCGTGCTGCCGCGCAAATCGGCGAACCGGAAGTGGTTCGCCGGACGGGTGGCCCCGTAATCCTTACTCGCATAGGCCGAACCGGTCATGTTGACGCATTGACCCTGCGTCAGTTCAAACACGCCGATATAAAAGGGCCGGGTCAGGGTAACATCGTACGAACCGTACATTTTGAAACTGCCGGATCCGATCAGTTTCAGAACCACTTTCGATGTCCGGTACGCGGGGTCGGTCAGCAGATCCGGCACGGCTTGGGCTACGGTGACCGGCCACGACGCCGCATTCGTGCCGCCGGACACGTCGACGATCAGATAGTTCTCATATCCGGGCGACACCGTCTCGATCCGGTAGTACCGGCGGCTGCCCGCGGACCCCGTTTGCGGATCCGTCAGCGTGGTCGTGTACCCCGTTGCCGTCACATCGCCCCCGATCTGCGTGTCGTACGGTCCGGCCGCGTTTTCCGACCGCCAGACGCGGTACACGCCCAGCGGCCGCGACTCCCAGGTCAGGGAGGGCACACCGCCCGGCGTGACGCGCGAAACGATCGTTCCCGCCGTAACCGCCTGAACCCCGAGCCACCACACCGCCAGCCCGGCGCGCCACCCCCGGGCGCAAAGAATCAGCCCGGCCCGCGCCTTCTCTTCCAACCGGATTCCTGAAATCACGCTCATGTCTGCCTCCTCTTCAACGGATCGAAATGAATGTGCCGCCCACCGAGATGACCGCCACGACCGTATTGCCCTCCGCGCGAACGGTCCGGATCACCTTCCGTTCGTCATCGCGTCCGGTACCCGTCAGGCGCCAGCCCGACAGCGCGCCGGGATTCGCGATCCCGCCCGCGGCCGTGAACAGGACCAGGCGCGTGTTCAGCGCGAGGGGCGACTCTTCGGCACATCCCAGATCGACCGTGCCGCCGCTCGCCACGGTCAGCAACCCGCTGACGGCCACCCGGTCATGGATCCATTCGCCGCCCTCCTCCGTTGCGCGCAAGGCGCAGGTCACCCCGTTGCCCAGCGTCAGATCGCCGCTGACGTTCAGCACCGCGCCGGTTGCCGCGGATTCGAAGCGCGCGACCGCGATCGTCCCGGTCACCTGCAGCGTCCCTTCCGGCGCGACCGTGCCCGTCCCGTAAAGTCCTTCGAACACGCAGGAAACGTCCTTCAGCCGGCACAGGGAGTTGCTCCCCACAAACAGTTCCGCGAAGCCCGCCGTGTTCGCGGCCGACACGTCCGGGCAGTTGGTGACCGCCAGCAGCTCCACCCCGTCCGTCGCCGGCAGCGTCACCGTGCCTCCCGAGGCCACACCCGCCAGGGCGACCCGGTCATACCCCTCGCCCAGGGCGACCGTGCCGAAGACCGCCGCGTTCCCGCTCGCGAACGCCACCGTGTCCTCCCCGCATCCGCCGAGCACGGCGAACCCTCCCGCGGCCGCCGCAGCCAACGTGTTGCTTTCGGCCGCCGTCGCCGTCCGCGCCTTGACTTTCGCCAACAGGGCCTGAAGGAACGCCGCCGCGTTGGTCGCCGAACCGTCCCCCTCGTCCCATCCGCACGTCCCGCCGAAGAGCACCGCGCCGGAACCCAGCGTCGCGTCCACCGCCGTGCCGGCGCAGAGCGCCGCCGCCAGCGTCCCGTCCGGGCCGGCATTCG
>JAVEYH010000197.1:0-3635 GCA_034003585.1 Kiritimatiellia bacterium | reverse complement strand
CGGGAGGCCATGGCGCGGATCGAGGCCGGCGAGGATCCGGAACAGATCGAAGAGACCTTCCGGGAGGTGTTCGACACGGAGAATCCGTTCGAGTCCGACCGCGAAGCCGCGGACCCGGCCGCCGCCGGATGGCGGCGCAGACTCCATCCGCCGCGCCGCGATCCGGTCTGGCGCGACCTGCCCGGACGCGGGCAGGGGGAATGATTCTTACTCGATCTTGTTTCCGGCAGCTAAAACCTTTATTGTAAAAGTTAAATTGGACTGGGCTTGTATCGGGTAAGAGGCATGTCAAGAATCTACGATAACATCGACTTAAAATTCGAGGCCGGGCTTAAAGGCATTCTCGGCAATTCGGGCATGAAACGCGCCGACTTTTGCGTTGGTTATTTTAACCTTCGCGGGTGGCGAATGATTTGTGACATGATCGATGCGCTGCCGGGCGACTATCTCTATGAGAATGATGACCGTGTTTTTCGCACCTGCAGGCTCTTGATCGGCATGCACCGACCGCCGGAAGAACTGATACAAAAACTCTACTCCTGTTTTGAACAGCATGAGACACCGGATTCGGATGAGGTGAAACGGTGTAAGCGGCAAATGAGCATGGAATTCCGAAGACAATTGGTTTGCGGCGTTCCGTCAACGCAGGACGAGTGGGCGCTGCGCCGCCTGTCGGCGCAGCTCAAGCAGACGAAAGTCACGGTCAAACTTTATCTCCGGGAACCGCTGCACGCCAAACTGTATCTCGCGCATCGCCCGGAAGACCATTCCAATCCGATCCAGTCGATCATGGGCAGCAGCAATCTGACTTACAGCGGACTGACCCGGCAGGGCGAACTCGACGCGGAATTCGGCGACCGTGATGACGGCATCAAATTTTCAAACTGGTTCGATGCCCGCTGGACGGATCGCTTCAGCATCGACATCTCCGAGGATCTCGCCCAAGTGATTGATGAAAGCTGGGCAGGTGAAAACGGGCCGTCTCCCTATGAGGTCTACTTGAAGATCATCTATCATCTGAGCCAGGAAGCCCGCAACGGCATGTCGGAATATAACCTTCCGGCGGTTTTTGAACGTGACCTGTTTGATTTCCAGGCAAATGCCGTGAAGTTGATCGCGCGCCGTTTGGAGAAGAACGGCGGCGCGATGATCGGCGATGTCGTCGGCCTGGGAAAAACCATCACCGCATGCGCGGTGGCCGCCACCTACGAAATGCGGTATGCGGGAAGCACGTTGATTCTCTGTCCCGCGAATCTGCAGGACATGTGGCGAAAGTACGTTGCAAAATATGACCTCAAAGCCGAAGTCATATCGATCAGCAAGCGCCTGGATGTGCGCGCGATGCGCTTTTTCCGCCTTGTTATCGTGGATGAAAGTCATAACCTGCGCAACAGCGAGGGTGTCCGCTACCGCAACATCCGGGATTTGATCGAGTATCAGGATTGTAAGGTGCTGCTCCTCACGGCCACCCCCTACAACAAAGACTATTCCGACCTGTCCAATCAATTGCGGCTTTTTCTCAACGCGGATGAAGACCTTGGCCTTCAGCCGGAAGCCTATGTTCGGGCTCTGGGGGGCGTGCGAGAATTCGCGAAACTACACAATGAAATCTATATCCGCAGTATCCGCGCCTTTGAACAGAGCGATCATCCCGATGACTGGCGCGATCTGATGAAACTGTATCTGATCCGGCGCACACGGACGTTCATCAAGGACAATTATGCGAAAACCGACCCGGACAACAACCGTAAGTTCATCGAATATCATGACGGCACACGCTGTTATTTCCCGGATCGCAAACCCAAGGTGCTGACATTCAGAACCACCCCGGACGGACTGTTTGAGCGGCTGTATTCCGACGCCATGGTCGACAGCATGGCGAAACTCAAACTGCCGCGTTACGGGTTGAAAAGATATATCGACGAAAACAAAAGAAAGGCCGCCATGGAAGCGGATCAGGCGGTGCTCGACAACTTGTCGAGGGCCGGTGTGCGGTTGATGGGATTCTGCCGCTGCGGCTTTTACAAACGCATGGACAGCAGCGGCATCGCCTTCCTGATCTCACTTTACCGGCATGCCGTCCGCAACGCGGTGTATCTCCACGCTTTGGAACACCGGCTCCCCTTGCCGATCGGCGATGAAGGCGGTCTCGACGATGGCTATCTGGATGATGAGAGCAATGAAGAGTATGTCGAGCAAATGACCTTCCCGACCTGTGAATCCGTGTACCGGGACACAGGCAAGGCGCGTTATGATGCCTTGGCCGCCGCAGGAAGCGCTGGCATACGCTGGATCAAGTCGTCCTATTTCAAACCGGAACTCGCGGATGCATTGAAAAAAGACAATCAACACCTCATGGCCATGCTGGAGGCGGCGGGCTGTTGGCGCCCCGACCGGGATGAGAAATTGAACGTGCTCGCCGACCTGCTCGCCAGCAGGCATCCGCAAGAGAAGGTTCTGGTCTTCACGCAATATGCCGACACGGCGGGTTATGTCGCCACGCAGTTGCAAGCCCGCGGTATTCAACAGGTCGCAGCCGTCTGCGGCGACACCGAAAATATCGGTGCGCTGGTAGACCGCTTCTCCCCTCACAGCAACAAGGTGCCGTTCACCATTCCGAAGGAACAACAGCTCCGCGTGCTGATCGCCACGGATGTTCTGAGCGAGGGCCAGAATCTGCAAGATGCGCATATCGTGGTGAACTACGACATGCCGTGGGCCATTATCCGCCTGATCCAACGCGCCGGCCGTGTTGACCGTATCGGACAGACGGCTGAAACGGTCACCTGCTACTCCTTTTTCCCGCAACAGGGTGTCGAGAAAATCATCCGCCTGCGCGAACGCCTTGAAACGCGCATCCGCCAAAACGCGGAAACCGTCGGCTCCGACGAAATCTTTTTCGAGGGCAACGCGCAGAACCTCACCGATCTCTTCAACGAGAAAAGCGGCATCATGGACGATGACGAGGAGACCGAAGTCGATCTCGCCTCGCAGGCCTTCGAGATCTGGAAAGCCGCGACCGGCGCCGACCCCACGCTCAGGGAGCGCGTCGCCGGCCTGGCCGATATCGTCTATGCGACCAAACGGAACGGAAGCGAACCTCCCCGGCAGGGCGTGATAACCTACGCGCGGACCCCCTATGGCAACGACATGCTGTGCTGGATGAACGAGCGGCAGGAACTGGTTTCCCAGTCGCCGCAGACGATCCTCCAAGCCCTCTCCTGCGACAGCCTCACGCCAAATTTGCCCCCGCTCGCCACCCATCACGAATTGGTTGCCTCCACCGTGCGCGGCATCAGCAGCGAGAAGGTGTCCACGCTGGGCATTCTCGGCTCACGCTTCAGCACCAAGTTCAGGCTCTACACGCTGCTCGAGGGCTATCTCCGGGAGGTCGTTGACACGCTGTTCGCCACAGACGGACTCAAGCGCGCCGTGGACGACATCTACAACCTTCCCATGCTGGAGAACGCCAAGTTCATTCTCGGCCAGATGATGAAACGCGGCCGCACGGTCGAAGAGATTATCGAAACGGTTCTCGATCTGCGCAAACGCGGCGAATTGTGCGTGGTCGCCGACGATGTCACCCCCGCCGCGCGTGAACCCCGCATCATCTGCTCCATGGGACTGCGCAATGA
>JAVEYH010000196.1:0-3660 GCA_034003585.1 Kiritimatiellia bacterium | reverse complement strand
TCGGGCATAGCAGCGGATCGGCTTCCCAGACCTTCTTGATGAGTTCGCGCCATTTCTTGGACGGGATGCGGCGAGGTTTGTGTTCGGATACGTCGATGATCTGAACGGCCCGGCCCGCGGCTGCGGCCTCTTCGGCGGCGGTGGTGGCCTTGTCCTTTTGCTCGCAGTCGAGGCATAATCCGGTGCCCCAGTTGAACGCCAGCACGCGGCCACAGGTGCGGCAGCGCGGCAGAAGGCGGCAACGGGAGTCCGGACGGTTTCGGAAACGGCAAAGCGCATAATGGGTTGTTGTTCCGGTCTTCATATTTTTGCCCCCGTTTCCTTACGGCTGTGGAGGGTATCGAGTGCGGCGGTAGCTTCCTTCACTTCCGTAGGGCTGGGGCGGTGCCCCATGCGATATGGCCACAAGGCGCACGTTTTATCAGGACAGGCGCGAACCTCGGCCCGTTGGTAACAACAACAATCCAAGCATTTCGCCCGGATCGCCTTCAGCGGGCGCAGAACAGGAGTGGTTGGGTTTTTCAAGCCGACACCTCCTTTCCCGTTAGAAACGCCGTCAGCGCGGCAGAGGCGATGCGGCGGCGGCCGGCCCTCGTTTGGATGGTCGCAAGCCTTCCGTCGGCACACATGCGGTGAATTGTCATGCGCGAAAGTCCCGTGGCCCTTGCCGCATCCATCAGCGTCAACAGTTTGCGGTCGCCTGTGTCGGTCTCAATCCGCTTCCCCTCAAGCAGGGTGTCAATCTTAACCAGCGTGTCCGGCGAGGCGGACAACAGTTTTGAGAATCTGGTTTCTGTGGTCATTTTCAAACCCTTTCGGTTTGTGCGAAACGCGATATTCGTTCGCATGACCACACCGTAAAGTTGCAAGAGGAAAGATAAGGGAAACACAAGGGAATCATTTTTCAGCGTTACACTGTGAAGATAAGAAAACCCCGTCCGGCATTGACCGTAACGGGGTTGTAAGATGTGTGATATTGTTAGGCTAGCCCTATTGACAGGGCTTTCCCTTGGTTTTCCCTCGCTTCTTCGCCAACCGCGGTATAATGCCGTTCCGTTCTGCGCATTCCTTGCATTTTTGGAAGTCGTCAAAGCTCTTGATGCGCTCGGGAAGCCGCTCCGTTCCTTTGTGCTCTTCGTAGCAGTCGATTTCCCGCTTACCCCCACTTGTACGGTATGAGGACCAAAGTTTGCCAACCGCTTCTTGTGCGGGTTTTGGCCATGGGGTATATGCTCGTTTTTTGGTCGGTTTCTGCGGCTCGCCCTCGCCGGTGTGTGCGGGCGGATCTTCGACAATAATGCCATTCTCTTCAAGTTCTGATGTCCAATCCACGATTTTTTTCCGCACGGCATCGAGAATGCCGTGAAGTCTCGATACTTGAACAGTCAGTACTATCGAGGGCGGGAGTTTCATCGTCTCTATTAAGACCTTCTCCACGTCTGGCTGGCAAGATATATGCACGTAATTGTCTGGTGTTTTACCTTTAAGCCATCTTTCAATTTCAGCGATTGACACATGACACGGATAATCTTCGGTATTTTCATTGGGGTCGGACGGAGAGCGTCCCGATAAAAGGGGGTCATGAAATTCAGTGCCGCTGGATGTACTTTTTTCGTAGTCGATCTTGCTCTTTACAAACCTGTATTTGGGCAGGGCGTAGTAGTTTCCGTTTATTGCTAAATACCCCTCCAACTCGGATTGAATCCACGATGCTTGGTCAATGATTTTCAACTTCCTTGCTGCCCGCAATGCTTTTCGCAGCAAGTAAGAGACTTCAACCGAGGATTCTAATACCTCACGTTGGAGTTCAAGAACTATATCGGCCCCTCTTTCCCTCCGTATGAATTTCTCCTCGTTTTTCATTGGAACCCTTTCGATGCTGCCTGTTGCCGCCAAGCCAGGCCGCACGTTGACAAGTCGCCTTCGCCCCTCACACCGCAAAGCGCGGCGCGTATCCGGTCGCCTTGCTGATGCCCGACGTGATCCGGCCCAGCGTGGCCGTCGTGGGGTTGCCGTGAGCCGACAGGGCGCGGTGCAGGGACTTTTCGGGGACGCCGGTCACACGCGCCAGTTCGGGGAACGTCACCAGCGCGTGAACGATGTCACGGAGCTGGGAAAGCCCGACGGCCGTCTCGCCGTCGAGGATTGCGAACACGGCCTCGGCGTAGAGGGCGCGCGCGAAAGCGGGGTCGCCCTTGATCCGTTTCACGACCGTTTCACGATAACTCTTTGTGAGTGCCATAGTTCACCTGCCTTTCAAGTAGTTGGCACGGCAAGGCGTCTTCGCGACGTACGCCGGGGCGCGGAAGGCGCTTTCTGAATAGCCCCGCCCGCCATGAGTGCGGCGACACCGCGAACGTCCATGCCCGTCTCGAAGAGCGCCCGTAGGGCCAAGTCGATGCTGACGGAGGGGTCGCCCTTCTCAATGAACGAAAAGCGGCTCTGGCTGGTTCCCAGCGCCTTGGCCATGCTGGCCTGCGAGAGCCCGAGCGCAAGCCGCCGCTCGCGGACGGCGCGGGTGAGAGCGACCTTGGTTTCAACATAGGCCGCTTCCGCGTCGGTGAGCCCGAGCAGTTCCTGCGCGCTTCCCTCAACCCATCCTTTGCCGATCTCTTTCATTTCGAGTCCCTCCTGTGGTAGTCGCGCAACCGCCGTGCGCACCGGGTCAGAATCGTTTGCGGCGTCGTCCGCGTCGTTTTCTTGAACACGTCCAGAACAACGACCGCCTCGGGCGTGACCGCGTAGACAAGCCGCCATTCGCCGCCCGCGTCGGTCACGCGCAACTCGTGGCAACCCGCGCCGATGTCGGGCATGGGCCGTGACTGCGGCATGGATAGCGCCTCGCCGTCCTGTGTCAACCGCAGCAAGAAGCCCAATTCCTTCCGCGCGGCCGTGGTCATGGGCGGGGTCTTCACCTCGCCGTGTAGCCATCGAAGCGGTTTCATGAGAGTCATGTTATCCCATTTCTGATATAACGTCAAGCGTTACCGTAGCGTGGCGACGGTTGTTTCAGCATGGCGGCCAGTTGCGTCCGTTGCTCGCCTGTGAGCGCCTGAAGCTGTACCGCTAACGTCGCCACCGGGTCGGCCTTGGCTTCCGGCAGCGTGGCTGTCTCGGTCAGCGACGCGGGAAGCGCGGCCCGCAGTTCGTTACGGGCGTCCGTGCCCCTCGGCTTGAAGTAGTGCCGCATGACTGTTTCAACCGTATGGTGTCCGGTAAGGGCTTTCAGCTTGTCCACGCCGACGCCGGCGTTCAACGCCAGCGTGACAAAGGTTGTCCGCAGCCCGTGGAAGTCGTACTTGGACGCCGCTTTCAGCCCGACCGCCCGCGCCGTGCGCGTCACGTCACGAATCGCGGCGTTCATGCCGGGGGCTTGCGAGTCGGCAAGGAAACGCACCTTTGCCAGCCGTTGCGCCTCATGCAGCAGCGTGGAAATGCCGCCCCGCGATATGCTCCGCTCTTGTTGGATCATCCGGTACGATTGCCCGCTGGCGTAGCGGTTCAGAAGGTCAATCATCTTGGCTCGCTTGCCAGCGGTCATTTTCGCGGCCTGTACGGCTTTCAAGACCTCGGGGAGTGTCTTTGCAAGGGGGACAAGCTCCGGCGCGTCCTGCGTGGCTTCCTGCGGCTTTGCGAACGCCAGAGCGAACGCCCGCTTGA
>JAVEYH010000195.1:0-3661 GCA_034003585.1 Kiritimatiellia bacterium | reverse complement strand
CCGGACGAGAAAAACATCAACGACATCAAGAAGCGCATGGCGCCCTGCGGCGTCGACACGGTGATCATCGACCTCAAGGGAGCGATGGCTGAGGCGTGTTTTCAGGTGATTGAGGCGCAGGCCATGTACGACGGCGGCTACTGGAACTCCACCGGCATCGCGCGCGCGGTGACGGTCCGCGGGCTGATCCCGGAAATGAAGAAGCGCGGATGCACGGTGCTCGTGCACGGCGCGACCGGCCGCGGCAACGACCAGATGCGCTTCGAGCGTTACACCAACGTGCTGGCGCCGTCGATGAAGGTTTACTCGCCGTGGCGCGACGCGGAATTGCTCAAAAAATTTCCCGGCCGCACGCAGATGGTCGAGTTTCTTGCGCGATTCGGGATTCAGGCCTTCGTGGGCGCGAAGAAGAAATACTCCACGGATGCCAACCTCGCCGGCCTTTCGCACGAGGCCGAGGACCTGGAGAGCATGGAGACCTCGATGCTGATCGTCGAGCCGACCATGGGCGTGTGGCCGCAGCAGGCGCCCGACAAGGCCGAGAAGTTCACGGTGCGCTTCGTGAAGGGCCGCGCGGTGCGAATCAACGGCAAGGACGTGACTCCGGTCGAGGCGATGCGGCTTGCGAACCGACTGGCGGGCCGCAACGGCGTCGGCATGAGACACGCGTTGGAAAACCGCATCATCGGCACCAAGAGTCGCGGCGTGTACGAGGCCCCGGGCATGGAGCTGCTGGGCACCTGCCTGCGCTACGTGTACCAGGCCACGATGGACCGGCGCGCGGGAATGCTCTTCGGACAGCTCTCCAAGCTGGTGGCCGACCAGATTTACGACGGCCGCTACTTCGACCCCGTGACGCAGGCCGCGCGCGCGGCGATCGGCACCTTTTCCAAGCACGCGTCGGGCACGGTCGAAGTCGGCCTTTACAAAGGCAACATTTTCTTCAACGCGCTCACCGGCTGCAAGGCCTCGATCTACAATGAGGCGGACTCCTCCATGGAGGCCAGTGACGGGCTCAACCCCGTCAGTTCGCAGGGGTTCGCCGAGATCCAAAGCGTCGAGGCCCGCATGTTGGCGCGTGCCGGGCAGATCGCGGCCAAGTGAGGGGTCCATGGCAAATCTGAAAACCTCTTATCTGGGGCTGGAGCTGGCGAATCCGCTGATTGTCAGCTCGAACCCCCTTACCGACCGGGCGGATACGGTGGCCGATCTGGAGCGGGCCGGCGCGTCGGCGGTGGTGATGCGTTCGATTTTCGAGGAACAGATCCGGGCGGACGTGTCCGGTATGGTCGAGGCGCTGGAGGGGGACACGAGCATGGCGGCACTGGAGTATCTGCGCGCCGACCTGCCGGGTCAACTCGGTCCGGAGGCCTATCTGGAAAAACTGACTGCGATCCGCAAGCGCGTCCGGATCCCGGTGATCGCCAGCGTCAACTGCGTGGCGGCGGACAAGTGGGTCGCGTATGCGCGGAAGATCGAGCGGGCCGGGGCGGACGCGCTCGAACTCAACCTCTATCATATGCCGGTCGATCCGGACGAGACGGGTGAGGAGGTTGAGGCGCGCAGACTCGCGTTGGTGCAAGCGGTATTGGCGGAGGTCCGTTTGCCGGTGGCGGTGAAACTCAGCCAGCACTACACCACGCTGCTGCCTTTCGCGCGCCGGTTGGACACGCTGGGGGTGAAAGGGCTCGTGCTTTTCAACCGGTTTCTGCAGACCGATGTGGACATCGAGAACGAGTCGATCTTCTTCGCGCCGAACTATTCGACGCCCCATGTGCTGCATGCGCAATTGCGATGGACCGCGGTTCTGCGCGACTGGGTGCGGTGCGCTCTGGCAATCAGCGGCGGCATTCACTCGGGGGCCGGACTGGTCAAAGCGCTGCTGGTCGGGGCGGATGCGGGGTATATCTGTTCCGTGTTGCATGTGCGCAAGGATTTCGGTGTGATCCGTGAAATTTTGGAGGGGCTCTCCGCTTGGATGGATCGCAAGGGGTATGCTTCGCTGGCTGACTTCCGGGGCAAGTTGCGCGAGACCGATCTGAAGGACGGGCAGGGCTTCGAGCGGCAGCAATATGTCAAGGCGGCCGCGCGGGTTTCGTGAGGCGGGCGATGGAACTCTGTGTGCTAGCGAGCGGGAGCAAGGGCAACGCCCTCTATGTGAAGGGGGGCGGCGTAGCGGTGCTGGTGGATGCGGGGCTGTCTTCGCGTGAGCTGGTCGCGCGCATGCGCGCCGCGGAGATCGACCCCGATTCGATTCACGCGGTTCTGCTGACGCATGACCATGCCGATCACTACCGGGGTGTCGGGGTGTTCAGCCGCCGCTATCCGGTCCGCCTCTTCGCGAACGAGGGGACCGCCTCCGGAGTCGAACGGGAGGTGAGCCCGCTGGGAAGGGAGTGGGAGATCTTCGAGACCTCCGCGAGTTTTGAGGTGGGGGGGCTGACGGTGGAGGCCTTTTCCGTGTCGCATGACGCATCGGATCCGGTGGGGTTCGTTCTGGATGACGGGACGGCGCGGCTGTGTGTGGTCACGGATCTCGGGCAGGCGACGCCTCTGGTACGGTTCAAGCTGGCAGCCTGTGATGCCGCGGTGGTCGAGAGCAATCACGACTACGATATGCTCATGGGGTCACAGCGGGCGTGGACGCTCAAAACGCGCATCGCGGGCCGTAGCGGGCACCTTTCGAATGAGGATGCGGCGGATCTGGTCCGTTCCGCGCTGACGGAGCGGTTGCGTGCGCTGTTTCTCGCGCACTTGAGTGAGGAGTGCAACACGCCGGCCCTGGCCTTTTCCACCATGTCAGGGATGCTGAAACGGGCGGGCCGGGAAGATGTGCGGCTGGAAGTGGCGAGCCAGAGTGTGACGGGAGCGCGTTATGTGTTCTGAACGGACGGAAAGGGGGAGAGCGATGCGGTGTGTGCGGGTGTGTCTGGGTGCGGTGATGGCGGTGTCGGTGTTGCGGGGTGCGGAGGTGTGTTGCGGGGCGGGTGCGGCGCCCAACACCCTGACCGCGGCGGAACAGCGTGAAGGGTGGCGTCTGCTGTGGGACGGACGGACGCCCGAAGGGTGGCAGAGACGGAACGGCGCGGCGTTTCCGGAAAAGGGTTGGGAGATCGCGGACGGGGTCCTGACCGTGCTGCCCAAAAACGCCGGCGGCGGCGCGGGGGACATCATTACGCGCGAAACCTTCTCCTCGTTCATCCTCAAAGTGGATTTCCGGCTCACGGACGCGGCCAACAGCGGCATCAAATACTTCTTTGATCCCGCGCTGCATGGCGGCACGGCCCCGGAGTATCAGGTATTGGACGCCAAGCATCCCGACGCCGCGAAAGGCCGCGACGGCAACCGCACGGTCGCGTCGCTTTACGACGTGCTGCCGGCGGCCGGGGCCAAGCCGAAACCGGTCGGCGAATGGAATACGGCGATGATCGTGTGCCGGGGGCGGCAGGTCGAGCATTGGCTCAACGGCGAAAAGGTGTTGGCGTTCGAGCGCGGGTCCGAAGCGTTCCGGCAGGCGGTCGCCCGCAGCAAATTCAGCAAACACCCGCAGTGGGGGGAGCAGTCGGCGGGACGTATCCTGCTGCAGGACCATCAGGACCGGGTCTCGTACCGCAACCTCAAGATCCGGGTGCTCCCGGACGAACGCGCGTTGTAGCGCCTG
>JAVEYH010000194.1:0-3680 GCA_034003585.1 Kiritimatiellia bacterium | reverse complement strand
CTCACTCGATTCCCGGCGCGTCCGCGCTGAAGGGTCCCGGGCGGATCAAGATCGGCGCGGTTTTCAAGCGCGGCCGGATGGCCAGCCAGTCGCAGCCCTGAAACTCGGGGTCCTCCTCGGCGCGGATGTCGTCGTCCGTAAGAAACGGGCACATCGTGTCGACCCAGAGCGTGAGCCGCAACAGGCTGTAGGGGTCGACCTTCACGTTGTGGTGCTTGCCGCTTGCGGCGAGCGCGACCAGCTTGCTGGTGTACGAGAGGCGCGTCATGGGTTCGGGCGTCACGTAGGCGGCCGGGTCGACGGTGCTGTAGGCTTCGACCTGCAAGGTTCCGGCCAGATCATATCCCGCAGGCAGTTTCTCCGGAACGGCGTTGGTCCGGCCCCAGCCGGGACGGCCGACCAGGGTGAGGTATGGCTCGTAGCCGCGCAGGGTGAGATCCAGTTTCTTCCGCGCCTCGCCTTCGCCCTGGTGGCACGTGCCGCAGTACCGGTCCAGTACGGGCTGCACGTCCTTGAGATAGCCGACCGACGTGCCGAACCGCGCGGTGGCGGAGATGTTCCGCGGCGCCGCCCGCGCGGCTTTGCGCGCCCCCGCTTCGAGCGCCTGCGCGAGCGTCGCGCAACCGTCCGGCGCGCAGGAGAAGCCGTCGTCAAACGCCCACGGCACGGGCGTGATGGCGTCGGGCGCGCCGCGGACCGCCTTGGACGGTCCCGCGCCCATCTGCGGGGCGCGGCTGTGCTGCTCGTGGCAGCCCAGGCAACCGCGGCTCTCCCCCGGCATGACGTTGGCGAAGCTGCGCATCGTCTGAAGCGCGCGGTGCTGCCCGTCCAGAAGCTGGAAGTGCAGGGCCACGCCGGTCGGCACAGTGAACCAGCACGAGCCGTCCGGATGGATGGGCGCCGTGCCGAGCACGCGCTTGACGCCGTCCGACTGCACCAGCGAGACCACCGGCCCGGTGGAGAGCGCGGGGCGCCGGTTCCAGTAGGTGTAGGTCTTCTGCTCGATGTGCAGGATCCGCAGGAACTTCGCCTTGCCCCGGAGCGCCGCCGGAGCGCCGTGGTAGACGTTGGCGCTGTAGATCGTGCCGCCCTCCGGGTTGAGGCGCTCGGCCTTTGTCGGCCACTTGACGCGGTCGGGGATAACGGGCGGCACCGGGCGCGGCCGCACCGGCTGGGCGTGGAAAATGTGGTTGGCGCCTTCGTAGACCAGTTCGCGGTTGCCGTCCGTGTCCATCAGGTAAAGGGCGAACTTGCCGTTGCGGCGCGCGGAGACCAGAAACTCCCGCTCGCTCAGCGGATAGGGATTCTGATAGGAGTCGAACTTGCCGTAGGCCAGATAGTCGGGCGACTCGACGGGATCGACCGGCCCGTTGCCACTCTCGGGCCAGCGCACCTCGGCGGTCACCTTGCTCAGCCCGTGCGGGAAGTTCAAGCCCTTGTCCGGGTCGATGATGCCGATGCTGCCCGCGAACCAGTTGTGGTGGGCGCTGCCCGTGAACATCATGCGGCGGCTGCCGGGAATGGCCCGCGCGTCCTTCAACAGGTCCGGCCAGACCGACTGGTTGCCCCAGAAGGTGTTGGGCTGCGTGCCGTCGGGGTTGACGGTCCAGAGGCTCTGGCAGCGCCACAGCGGCTTGTCGGTGTATTCCCAGCGCGTGTAGACGATCCGGCCGTCGTTCATCACGGAGGGCAGGTAGTCCGGCTCGTTGTTGGCCGAAATGAAATAGAGGTCGCCGTCCTCGAACGAGCCGCGCATCAGGTTGTAGGCGTTGGTGGGCGGCATGCAGCGCACGTAGGTGTGGCCGCGCGTGGAAGAGAAGACGTAGTGCTTGCCGTCGGGCAGGTAGACGGGGTCGAAGTCGTCGAAGATCCCGGAAGTGAGCTGGCGCAGCCCGCTGCCGTCCAGAGCGCACTCGTAGATGTGGAACGCTTTCTCGTTGTGCGGCTTGAAGCAGAAGAGCACGCGCTGCCCGTCGAACGAGAGGTCCGGCCGCCAGAAGCTGCCGTGCAGCGGTGCCTGCGGCATCAGCCGGCGGACGGTGCCGGCCAGCGACAAACCGTCGACCACGAGCAGTTGCCCGCCGGGCACGGCCATGTAGCCGAGCCGGTGACGCGTCTCGTGCTGCCATTCGCGGCCCTGCGGGTAGGGCATATCCACCAGCAGGAGCCGGGTGAAGTTGACAACGGGGTTTTCGAGCATCAGCGCGCGGCGGACGCGGCGCACGGAGAAGTAAAGCTCTTTCGTTTTTTCCGCCGTCAGGTTGGGCCGGCTACACTCCGCGGCCAGGCTGTCCAACCCGGTGCCCGGCTGGCAGAGCCGCGCCGCCAGGGCGCGTGTCCGCGTGATTTCCCGCGCGAGGTCGGGCGCGCCGTTGACCTGAAACAGCCAGTCGCTCTCGATGGCCTGCCGCGCCTCGTCGGCCGTATAGGAACGGACCGGCGGCGTCTCGGGCCGCACATAGGGCGCGACCGGCTCGGCCACGGCCGGACGCTCCGGGATCTCCGGCCAGGCGGCCGTCACGGCGTCGAGGACCACCGCGTCCGCGTCTGGGCCGCCCGCCGCCAAACGGGTTTTCATCGCTCCCGCCCAGGTTTTCAGCTTTTGCCACCGCTTCCGCTCAGCCGCCGGACAGCGCGCCCATTGGTCTTCCGTCAACGGCATGTACTCCGTCAGGCACTCGAGCCGGTCGGCCAGCTTCGCCTTCAGCGGGGCGAAGTCGCGCAGCGACGGGAAAAGCGCGGCCGCCTGGCTGTACAGCCGGGCGTAGGTGGCGCACTCATCGGGAAAGCGGGCGGACAGGGTCATGGCGAAAAGGTTCCTGACCTCCGGGGGACAGGCGCGCGGGTTTTGCGCGAGCGCGCGCCTGGCCTCCGTCAGCGTCGTGGCGAAGGTGGAGCGCTCTTGGATCAGCGGCTTCCACTCGGCCGGCAGAGACGGCAACGCGTTCGCCGTCAGACGGTCGGCCCCGGCCTTGAAAAGTGCTGCCAGCGCCTCGGACGTCAGCGCGTCGGTGTACAGCCGCACATCGTCCAACCCGCCCTGGAAAAACTCGCCGCCGCCGCCCGAGGAACCGACGAAACCCGCCGCGCGCGCGACGCGGGCGGTCCCGGCATGGGGCAGTTGGCCGATCAGCGCGCCGTCGAGGTAGACGCGCATCTCGCGGCCGTCGAACGTTGCGGCCGCGAAGTGCCAGCAGCCGTCCAGCAGGTTTTCCGGCGCGATCCGGGCGTCACATTCACGGTAGGCGCCGTTGACGTCCAGCCCCAGAGCCAGCACGGAACCTTTCTCCTGAAACGCGAAGAGGACGCGGCCCTCGTTTGATTCGATGCGGAACAGCTCGTTGTACCGGTCGAAGGAGTCCGGCTTGGCCCAGGCGCTGATGGAGAAGCGCTCCAGCCTTTCGGGCAGCACGCCGGGCTCAGCGCGCAGCGCGTGCCGCCCCGACAGCAGCAGCGTTTTATCGGTCACGGCCCGCAGGCCCGCAGGCGTCGCGGCGGCGTTCTTCAGTTGACCGGAATCCCAGACCGGTCCCGGTGCGTTCCCGGCCGCAAACCCCGTCCAGACGCTCCCCAGCGCCAGAAACATGAGCCATGCTCCCCTTTTCATCGTGCCTCCCCCTTTTTGCTCAAAGCCCATCGCCCGTCTCACTTGGCCGGTGCGGTGACCGGCAGCACGTAGA
>JAVEYH010000193.1:0-3710 GCA_034003585.1 Kiritimatiellia bacterium | reverse complement strand
TACAGGTTACGGTCATCATACGCGAACGCGGCCAGCACCGGCGACCCGCACGCGCGCAGACGCGAGGGGTCGCGCCCCAGCGCCACCGTCTGCCGCTGCCACGCCTCCCGCTCCGGCTTCAGCTCGCCGTCCAGCACCGGTTCCCGGGTGACACGCGGAACGCCGAACGGCTTGGTTTGCCGCGCCTGCGGCGCGTCGGCGGGGCAGTGATCGCCGATCCGGAACGGCTGCGGGGCGCCTTTCGCATCCAGCCCCTCCCGAAAAACGAGGTTGTTCGTCCACAGCCTTGCGCCATGCGGGTAACTGACCGTCAGCTTTCCCGGATAATACAGGGTGTTCCGTTCGAAGACGCATTGGGTGGAGCGCGCGAAGGAGATCAGCATGTCCTTCTCGGAGAGGAACACGTTATCCCGTAGCGTGATGTTGTGGCTGATGTGGTTGTGCGCCGGCTTGGAGACGTTGCAGGCCACGTTCCGCTCGACCACACACCCCCGCGAACGCTCGTCCAGATAATACGCGAACGCGCCGAACCCCTCGCCGGCATTCTCGACCTCCCGGACAAGATTCCCGCGGATGACGCCGCGCTGAAGGGTGCCGTAGATGGCGGCGCCGTCATGCACCGTCCGCATCACGCGGTAAATCAGGTTCTCCTCAATGACGTTGTCCGTCCCGCCGACGCTCACCCCGCAGTACGGCGCGTCATGAAGCTCGTTGCGGAAAAGCCGCCAGCGGTCCCCGTGGATCACACCCGCCGCGGATCCGAGATACAGCAACCCGACATGATGCACATGGTTCCTCTCGATCACCGTATCGTTTCCCGAAATCTGCATTCCGCACGCGGCCGTGTGATGCACCTCGCACCCGGCGAAACGGCATGCCTCCAGGTCCCGCGCGGCGATGCCGATCCCCCCGACCTTGCCGACCTCCAACTCCTCAAACGCGCAGCGGGCGGCATACCGCACCTCCAGTGCGCCGGGCACCTGGGTTCCCGCGAAACTGCCCACTTGGGTGAACGGCACCGAGGTCGAGTGCAGCGCGAGCCCGCGGATTGTCAGATCCCGCACCGGCGCACTCCGGCCCTTGCCCCGCACCCCCAACACCCGTTCCCCCACCGGGGCGATGATCCTTGCCTTCGCCATGTCCTCGCCGGACAGCGGCCAGTAGACCACCCGCCCGTTGGTCCGGTCCAGATACCATTGTCCCGGCCGGGCCATGCCCTCCACCGTATTGAGGATCGCGTACTTCCTGACCTTGAACTTGCCCAGCGGGGTCTGCGGTTTGTTCGCGAAAATCAGCGCGCGCTTCTTCAGATCGTGGCTCGCGATCCCCACCACCGACGCATTCCACATGTGATACACGAGTACCTCGGCATTCCGGATATCCAGCGTCGCGGGAATGTCGTTTGTCCGATACGGCATGTTCAGCATTTCCTCGTCCGGCGGCGGCTGCTGCAGGTGCGCGAGCGCCATGGGCATGGATTTGGTGGTGCACTCCCGCAAATGGGTCAGCGTATTGGTCTCGGGATAGCGGGCGCGCTCCGCCATGCGCCCGTTGACGATGAGCGTGCGGAAATCCCATCTGCCCGCCTTCACCTCCGGCACCTCCGCGCACCAGAAGCGCTCCCCGTCCGGGCGCCACCCCGTGACAAGTCTCCCGCAATAGAGGCGCGCCGTACCGTTCGTCTCGGCCCGGATCGTCACGCCGCTGTCGCGGACATCCAATTCCAAAGGCCGCGCGAGAAAATATTCGCCCGGCATGACCACCAATTGCTTCGGCCCCGCGGCCGACCGCCGGAGCGCATCCCGCGCGGCCTCGAACGAGGCCAGCGGCGCGTCCCGCGTTCCGGACTGCGCGTCATGCCCCCCGGGACTGACATACACCTCCGCCGCGCGGGCCATCCCCCCCAGCACGCCAAGAACCCGCGCGGTCCGCGCGATCTGCTTCATCCCCATCTTGTCCCCCTTACGCTTTCCGACTGGTTTAACTATGCAGGGGACGGGTCCAGAAGGTCAAGACTGGAAACACCCGGCTAAGGGCGCACCACACTGGACGGCTGACAACAAGAACGATCTCGATAGCGATCCCGATTTGGATGAGGCCAAGCCCCAACGTCTTCCCCGTTCGCGTACCCATACCCGTGCTCGTGCTCGTGCACGATGCTCTCTTCTTCGCGGACGGGTACACCTGGGTTGCCGTGGTTGAGTGCCCCTCCCTCCTCTTCGTGTACGTGAACGTGTACGGCCTCGCGGCCAACGAAGGGATTCGGCACTCTCCGCTTGACCCCCGGCCCGCTCTCTGCCATCCTTCCAAATCGTACCGGTTCCCTGATTTTGAGCCCCTTCCGGCGATCCGATCGCGTGCGTGACGCACCGCCGCCGGGAGTGCCGGCCCCTCGCGAACCGCACTGGGAAAGGACCCCTCATGCTGACCCTGATTCTCCCCGCCCTGCGGGGCCTGATGGCCCGGGGCGACACCCTGCCGCGTCTGGCGCGCGTCCGGCCGGAAGGCGGCGAGCCGCTGCTCACCGTGCCGCCGGGATGCGGCGACGCGCTCGCCGTGTTGCGGAACCAGGTTTCCTCGGGCGCGGGCCGCGTCACCCTGGACACGGGCGGCACCTACGAGGCGGTCTTCGCCGATCACCCGGGCCGCGCCGCGGGACGGATCGCGTTGGTGACCGGCGCGGCCCAGGGTTTCGGTTTCGAGATCGCATGCGATCTGGCGGCCCAGGGCGCCTGGGTCGCCCTGGCCGACATCAACGAGGCGGGCGTGCTTGCGGCGGCGGAGCGGGTCAACGACGCCTGCGGACGTTCGGCGGCCGCCGGTGTGGCCGTGAATGTGGCGGACCCCGATTCGCTGCGCGCGGCGGTGGCGGCGGTGGTGGCGGCGTTCGGCGGCATCGACCTGCTGGTCTCGAACGCCGGCGTGTTGCGGGCCGGCAGCGTCAAAACGCTTTCCGTCAAAGACCTCCGCTTCGTGACGGACGTCAATTACCACGGTTATTTCCTCGCGGTTCAGGCGGTGGCGCCCATCCTGGCGCTGCAGCACCGGGCCGTGCCGGAACGCTGGTTCGACATCATCCAGATCAACAGCAAATCCGGGCTGACCGGTTCGAACAAGAACGGCGCGTACGCGGGTTCCAAATTCGGCGGCATCGGCCTGACCCAGAGTTTCGCGCTCGAGCTGGTGGAGGACGGCATCAAGGTCAACTCGATCTGTCCCGGCAACTTCTATGACGGCCCGCTCTGGTCCGATCCGGAGAAGGGCCTGTTCAGGCAGTACCTCGACAGCGGCAAGGTTCCGGGCGCGCGGACGTTCGAGGACGTCAAACGGTTCTACGAATCCAAGGTGCCGATGCGGCGGGGATGCACCACCCCGGACGTGATGAAGGCGCTGTATTATCTGATGGAGCAGACGTATGAGACGGGGCAGGCCGTGCCGGTCACGGGTGGCCAGGTGATGCTCGCCTAGACCGCGGCGGGCGACACCAGCAGGCCGTCGCGCAGCTCCAGCACGCGGTCGCAGAGCGCCGCGGTCTCGGGCGAATGGGTCACCATCACCAGCGCCAACTCGCGGGTGCAGGAGAGGCTGAACAGCAGCTCCATGATCTGCGCGCCGGTCAGGCGGTCCAGATTGCCGGTCGGCTCATCGGCCAGAATCAGCGCCGGCTCATTGATCAGGGCGCGGGCCAGGGCCACCCGCTGCTGCTCGCC
>JAVEYH010000192.1:0-3723 GCA_034003585.1 Kiritimatiellia bacterium | reverse complement strand
GCAGCGTACCGAGAGCGGGGGCGAGCCGAGTGCGGCGCTGGCCGGTGAGCGTGGCCGAAAGCACGATCACCGTACAGCCGATCCGCAAAAGACGCTCGACCAACTCATCCAGCAGCGTACCGGTGTACATGTCATAGCTGTGTACCTCGTCGAGAATCACCACTTTGCCCGCCAGGCCGAAAAGGCGCACGAAGTTGTGCTTCACATTGAGCACTCCGAGCAAAGCTTGGTCGATGGTGCCGACCGCATACGGATAGAGCAATGCGCGTTTCGAGGGATTGAACCACGCATGCACCGAGCGCTTTGAACGCGCGTCTTCTTCATCTTCACCAGCCGGACGCCACCTGCACTCATACAGCCATGCCATGCCGTGCGCGAGTTTCGGAGCGAGCGTAGCCTCGCTGATTTTTGCAAGAAAACGGCTCACACGCGCATGGATTCGGTCGCTGGTCAGGCGGGTCGGCAACGCGAAGTACAAACCTTGGTGACAACCCGCTTCCATCAGTTTATACGCTGCATAGAGCGCGGCTTCGGTCTTGCCGATGCCCATGGGGGCTTCCAAGACATAGAGGCCGGGCTGAGTCACGCGATCAATAAACTGCCGCTGTGCCGGATGCGCGGCAAACCCGAACACGTCCTCAAAAGACAATCCTTTCTTGGTCATTGCGGGCACAAAGCCGCATTCTGCTACGGCCCGGCACGCGGTGAGCATGGCGTCAGCCTGTTCGACCGGCGGCCGGTCTGCCGGGAAAAACATTTCGTCCGAACCGATCCAGTCGGACACGCACGTCAGCCCGGCCAGCAACCAGGGATCGGCATGGGCCGCATCCTGCAGAGTGCCGCCGAACACTGTGGACAGGCGCTCGATCAGATTTTGCCGCTCTTCTGACCATGCGGGCCCACCCAATGTTTCAGCCGTGTCCTGAGGATAACTTTTGTCTTTCTTGCCGTGATGCGCGGCAGCGGCAAGCGAAACCGGAGAATGCGAGACTGAACTACCCAGCAAGCGATCTATCGCCGCCGCGCTGATGGAAGCGTGATGCGTACTGAAAGACATTTGACTGCACAGTTCCGGCGCATACTCGCGTACAACCGTGTCTCTAAAATACTTGTTCTCATAGCCGGGCGAGACTTTGCCAACATCATGCACACTGACCGACAACCCCGGTTTCGGCGGAAAGAGGCGCTTGACACGCTCAGGCTGAAGCGCGAAGAGCGCCTCGGCGACGCGCCCGACGTTGATGCAGTGGTCTACGACGCATGTCCCCGGCTTGCCGTCCGCCGTCGTTTTTGCCGCGCATTTATCGAAAGGAATGGCCGGGAGATGTTTCTGATTCTTACTTTTTCTGAAAAGTGGCGGCATAAAAACAACTCCTGTGGGAAAGACATGCGTTTATCGTTCACACACAATCTCCATCCTCTTCAGCCGCGCGGCGATCGCGCGGGCCTCGGGGTCGTCGCGCCGCAGGGCGGTGTGCAGCAGGTCGCCGAGACGGCCGTTGGGCGAGAGGATGCGGCGGCTGTCGCCAGGCTCGGCGAAAGCGTGCGCGCCATAATGCCGCTTGATCTCGGCACGGAGTATGTCTTGGCAGTCGGGCGTTATGAGACCGAGTTCCAGCAGCCGATAGTTGAAGGCCTCGGCTGACACGCCGAAGCGGTGCTTGATCCGCAGCAGCATCTGAAAATCCCATTCGTGCGGCCGCACGCCGGTCTGCGCCGCGCTGACGCGCACGGCCTGCTCGGGCATCAGGAAGCAGGCCGCGAAATGACGGGCGGCTTTGTCGGCCTTGGCCTCGCTCCGGATCGGCGTCTCGCTTGGCAAGCCTGCTCTGGTGTGGAGCAGAATGCGGCCTAACTCGTAGGCCAGCCCGAAAATCTGCTTTTCGGGATTGAGATCCTCGCGGATGAGAATGAACACGTTGCCGTTCGGCGCGTCGTAATACGATAAGTGATGCCCCGAAGTCAGCGGCATGAAGACCACGCGCAGGCCGTGGTTTTCGAACAGCTCCAGCGGGTCGAAGACCACGGCGTCGCCGATCCCGAAAAGCGTGCGGAACTGGTAGGCCAGACGGGACAACCCCGCTGCTGAAAGTTCGAAGGCGACCCGCAGCGGGACACGCGCCTGCCGCGGCGCGAGGCAGATGTCTTCCAGCGCCAGATAGTCGCGGGCAACCGCCTCGACCGGTTCGGCGTCTGGCGCGGCCACACCGAGGCGGGCGGCGGGCGAGGTCGGCGTTAGACCTCCTGCACGCACCTCCGGTGCGCCGTACACCGCGTATTCTTCGGATGACTCCGCCACGCGGTCTGCGGGATCGCTGCCGGGCCGCAAGATACGGTCAGTCGTGACATTCAGAATGTCCGCGAGACGCAGCAGCACCTGCGCGGAGGGAAAATTTTTCCCCTGCTCGATGTTGCACACCGGCCCCTGTCTCATGCCCAACCGGCGAGCCAGCTCACCCTGTGACAGATGGGCGCGCCGCCGCAGATCCCGGATGGCGGCACCTACCTCATGCGGATCGGTATCGCGGATGGATGCAGTGACGGTACTCGTGGATTTCATGCTTACATGAAACCATACGACACGTTGCCCGTCAACTGTTTCTTTTATTTCATGAAAACCGCTGTATCGTCCACCGGATCATGACGCGATCTCTCACTCGCCAGGATTGGCTGGATTGACAGCCTTTTCCGGTCGGTGATTAAAGCCGGCGTACGTCCGCCGCCAGCATCCTCTACATTCGTTCGCCCATTTTATAATATACCTCGTCCGAAACGTGAGGTGTTGGGCGTTAGGCTTTATGCGTGGACGTTCAGGTTCACCACGTCTTGGTTCTCAAGCAACTCCGTCGTATCGCAGGCCACGGCGTCGCCGAGCCCCAAGCGTGCGCGGGACTGCGAGGCGGAGTGCTTCATCCCGTCGGCAGAGGGGTTCCCTTTTCCCGCGTCACCACAACCGCCAGCCGGGTTTGCTCAGGCGCAGCGTCTGCGGTTCGCCTGTGATGGTCAGGCCCGGAACCGTGACGAGCCCCTCGGAATCGGCGCGGACCGTGCCCTTCCGTGCGCCAAACGACCAACGGACCTCTGTCCCCGGCATCACGGCGAAACGCTGTAACCGCCGCAGCGTGACGCTTGCCGTCGCCTCCGAAGGCAGCGCAAACGCGGTCTTCCGCGTCTGGGGCGTCAGCAGAAACAGCGAGACCTCCACACGCCGGCGACGCTCCACCAGCGGTTTCCAGCGGAAAAAGGCGTTGACCTGTCCCGGCTTTTTGTCATCGGGACGGCCGGGCCACGGCAGCGGATCGTTGGTCGAGGCGTCCGTGAAGACGGGGTACATCTCATTCTTCCGGACGTTGAGCCAGTCGAAAGAGTGCACGAGGTCGTTCACCGCCAGGATCTTCGCGTCGTTGTTCGCGTGGCCGAACGGCCCCCAGTAGAAGTAGAGCGGATACTTGCGGGCGTTCATCGCGCTGACAAACTCCTCGTGGTTGGTGGACCAGGCGTCGTTGGGCGCGGAATAATCGACGCAGATTGGCGGGTCGGCGAGGCGCGTACCCGCGGGCAGCGGCGCGCAGGGCGGAAAGCCCATGCGGCGGGAAACGTGCTCGACGCGCGCCGGCACGTTCGCCTTGATCGCGGCGAAGACCTCGCCGTGGCGCATGCCGATGCCGAGCGTGCCGCTGCCGCCCATCGAGTTGCCGCACAGGTAGACCCGGTTCGCGTCGA
>JAVEYH010000191.1:0-3854 GCA_034003585.1 Kiritimatiellia bacterium | reverse complement strand
TCTGTATGCGGCGGCCGAGGGGCTGTTCGCGCGATTGGCGGAGCAGGCCGTCTGTTTTTACGATCCGCCCAATGTGATGGTGCAGTGGACCGGGCCGGAGGCGTTCCGCCTGCGCATCGTGGACTTCGAGCCGCGGGGGAGGGCCTTGCTTCCCGGTCTCTCGCAAATCCGGCCTTATGTCCGCGCCAAAGTGCGGCGGCGGTGCGCACGCTATCTCAAGCGGTTGCGGGAGACGTTTCTGCCGACGGGTCAGGAAGTGCGCCAGTAATCCGCGATCCAGGGGGCGGGCAGGGCATGCTGATGGGGACGTCTGCCGCGATATCCGCGCAAGGCCTCGTCCGGATCCGGATGGCCGTGGAAAACCAGAATCCGGGTGTCGTGCGGCAATCGCGGGGTGGAACACAGGTTCAGAGGGAAGGGCCGCAGGCTGTGCCGCTTGAAACTCCGCACCCAGGTTTCCGGCCACCAGTACCATTCGCGCATCGCGTAGGTGAGAAACGCCTGTTCGGTGCGGAAGCGCGCGGGGTTGACGGCCTGGTCTTGTTCGCGGAGAAAGGTGTCGCAGATATATTGCGACTGTCCCGCTTCGAACCGGAAGACCGACGAGTTGCCGATGGCCGGCCGCGACCGGAAAATCTGTTTACGCATTTCGACCCAATTGTGGATGATGCAGGGCTTGCCCGGATGAAAGTCGAAAAAGCAGTCCAGTTCGCCGGTGAGCACGACATCCAGATCGCAAAAAAGCGTGGGGCCCTGCAATCCGGCAAAGCCATCGGCCGTCACCAGTAGTTTCAGGAATACATTCGGCCACGCGATGGCCATGCCCGGGTTTTCGGGAATCGGGAAGGTCTCGATCCCCCGGTCGAGCCCCAGCGTGTTCTCGGTCACGCATACGAACCGGAAGGGGCGGCGCAGAAAACGCCGGACACCCTGATACAAGGCGTTTGCGAAATACGCCGGATAACGCGACCCCCATTTTAAACACAGGATGTTCACCGGCCCGTCTTGTGTGGCGCTTCCCATGAATGGTTTTCCTCCTCGTAGAAAACAAACATGTTCATCTTATTTGAGACGGGGAACCGTGTCAAGAGAGCGAAAGCAAGATTACAGCACAGAAAGGGTTATCCCCTCGGAAGCGTTTATCCGAAGACGCCATGTTGAGATTGTCCCGTGTTGGCGATTCGGGTATGATCAGGGACAGATCGGCACGACAGGTGTGACGAGGGGGGAACGGCGGATGAGGATGCTGAAGCGATGGTGGTTGCGGAGCCGGGCGTTTCGCGCGGCGCAGCCGGAACTGGAGGCCTGCCGCGCGACAATGGAGCGGCTGTTCGGAGGTCCGGTCACATGGCGGCGTACGGGAGGGTGCGGCCGCGATGTCGTTTGCCTGGTGTCGTGCGGGGGGAAGCCGGTCGGGGTGTTGCGGAGGGTCATGCCGGTTGTTGCACACGCAAGCGGGGGGCCGCGGAAGGGGAAGCCTGTCGCGCCGCTCGGTCCGGAGGAAAAGATCGAGCGCGAGTGGCAGGCTTATGCGGTCGGCGCGCCGCACGGGTTGACCCCCGTACCGTTGTGGCGCGCGGAGCGGACTCTGATCTGCGCGTATGTGGATGGGGCGCCGCTCAAAAAGGAGGCGGAACGCAGCGGAACCTATCTGGATGTGGCAGCGGCGGTTCTGCCGCGCATCGCGCACCTGCACCGGTTGGGCGTCACGCATCTGGATATGAGCCTCGCGAACATTCTGGCGGAAGAAACGGGACGGCGGGTGTTTGTGGATTTTGAGTATGGCCCCGCAGCGGGGCTGACGTTCGATCAGCAATGCCTGTATGACTACCTCCGATTGCTGGAAAGCGTCTGGAAGTTTCTGGATCTCCCGCAGCGTGGCCGTGCGGGCCGCGTCTGGGATGCGGCGCTCCGCGCGCATGCGCCGGACCGGGTCCGCGCGGCCGCGGTCGCGCCCTTGCGGCCCGCGCTGACCCGCATCCTCGCCGCACCCGAGTTGGAGGACTTCTGGAAGAGGGGATAACGAGGACGAAGACCGCATCCCCGGGGCGTCCGCGGCTGGAACCATCGGGATGAGACGCAACTCGTTTTCTTGCGGGCTGGCCGCGGGTCACGGAACGAACGCGGTTGACGGGGCCGACGGATCCAGCGCGGAGCGCGCCGACGCCAGACGGTCGAAAACCGTCCGCATCGCCTCCGG
The DNA here is from genome assembly GCA_034003585.1 of Kiritimatiellia bacterium. Classification (GTDB taxonomy): domain Bacteria; phylum Verrucomicrobiota; class Kiritimatiellia; order RFP12; family UBA1067; genus JAPXSY01. The sequence goes on along the minus strand of JAVEYH010000191.1, from coordinate 1,654 downwards.
AGGGAAAAACAGGTTCAGATGGCCGATCGCTTCCGCCTCATTATCCGTGGTGTGGATGGCGTTGTGTTTGTGGTAAAGCCCGCCTTCCCGAACGATCTGTTCGCGAAGTTCGCGTTTGAAGAATTGTCGGCGGTTCAGCACGAGCTTATGTTCGTGATCGCGTTCCGGCCGCGTGCGCCAGAGCGGCGCGGGATCAAACACCACAACCGCCACGGCGGGCCAGCCGCCCCACCGCCATTTGTTCCCCCGCATGTGGCGGGCTTTCCGGAACCGGGTGAGCCAGGGGATATCACGCACGGCCAGTATCGTGTACCGGCTGGCGATCTCATCCAGGAGGCGTTGGCGGAAACCGTGGCGGACGACTTTCGAGCGCAGGACAAAGAGATTCATCTCCCCTCGGTTCTCCATACTCAGCGCGAGGGCGTAGAAAGCACTCTTGAAGCGGTTCTTGAACTGATGCTGCAGGTATGCCGTCCGGCGGGTCGCGCAAAGACCGTAGCCGCGCTCCTCCAGCCGGTGGTGCATATCCAACAGCGAAAGGTCGTAAGGCAGGTCGAGCGGTTCGCCCACGGACCGGACTTGGGCGTGCCAGAGGCTGTTGCGGAAGGCGAGCGGGTCTTCCGCGTCCGCGCCGCTGGTCTCGGCCAGATGATAGGCGATGTGGTAGAGAAGCGCGTCATGCCGGTCGCGGGGGTCAGGCATCGGCCAGCCTGAGAGGTTTTGTTTGTTGTGTGCCAACAGGTTTCCGGCGAGAGCGGTAGGCAGAAAGGGGTGGCCGAGATAATCGGTGCCGTTTTCCCCGTTCACACCATACACCCTGTACGGGTTACGGGGGTGCCGCCATCGGCAGCCCCAGCGTTGGTCTGCAGGTCGGATCGCGCGGTCTTCCACTACGATCACATGCCGGTCCCTTGGGCAGAGGGGACTTTGTGCCGCGGGCGCGTCGAAATCCCACAATACCGCATAACGGAAACGGTTCTGATCAAGCCAGACTCGAAAAGGAAGAGATGGGTTCGAAAAGTCGCTCATGCTGTTGCATCAGGTCTGTCGGGATACGAAGCCTGATTGGAAATGGAATTATAGACCCATCGCATAAGGACCGCAAGTCTGCGGTGCCTCGGATTCGCAGTTAATATAAATATAAATGGTGATCTCTTCCATAACCAAGATTACATTTTGTTAATGTTTCGTATATCCCTTGAGCCCTGTTTAGGGGCTGTGTTACGGTTAAAGACATTCGGAGGTTGTGTGAAACAGATCATCTGCATGAAGTGGGGCACCTACTACACGGCCGAGTATGTCAACCGGCTGTACAACATGATCGCGCGGCACACCACGCCGCCGTTCCGGCTATGTTGTCTGACCAACGAGCCGGAGGGCATCCATCCGGCGGTGGAAATCCGGCCCTGTCCGGTGCTGGAGCTGCCGCCGCGGATGCGCAACGGCGGCTGGCGCAAGGTGTCGCTCTGGGCGGAACAGGTGGCGGATCTGACGGGCGAGTGGCTGTTTCTGGATCTTGACATTATTCTCACCGGACCGTTGGACGCGTTTTTCCAACATCAGGACGAGTCGGACTATCTGGTGATGCGCAACTACACGACCCCGGGACGCCGGATCGGCAACACGTCTGTGTTCCGGTTCACGGTCGGGTCGC
>JAVEYH010000190.1:0-3873 GCA_034003585.1 Kiritimatiellia bacterium | reverse complement strand
TATGCCTTGCGCGGCCTGATCGGGCGCTGGCAGGCGGACGCGGTCGAGAAGCAGGCGCACCTCAAGCTGACCGAGGCGGACAAGGAGGTCCGCAACCGGCTCAAGGAGGCGGACATCCAGGCACGTGCGGAGGTGGTGAAGGCGCGCGAGGAGTTCGAAAAAAGCACCAAGGCCCGGCGCAAGGAGCTGCAGGACATCGAGGTGCGCCTGACCGTCCGCGAGGAGAACATGGACAAGAAGGCGGCCCTGCTCGAGAAAAAGGATCAGGCGCTCGCCCAGAAACAGGAGGAGCTGCAGCGGCGGGGCGAGGAGGCGCAGCAGCGGAAACAGGAGGCCGACCGGCGGCACGCCGAGGCGGAGCAGCGGCTGCAGAAACTGGCGGGCATGACGCATGAGGAGGCCCGGCGCGAAGTCCACCAGCGGGCCGAGCAGGAGGTGCGCGCCGAGGCGGGCGGGATGATCCGCCGCGTGCAGGAGGAGGCCCGGGAAACCGCGGAGCGCGAGGCGGCGCGCATCGTCACCATGGCGGTCCAGCGCTACGCGCTCTCCCATGCCAGCGAGAGCATGACCAGCACCGTGCCGCTGCCCAGCGACGACATCAAGGGACGCATCATCGGGCGCGAGGGCCGCAACATCCGCACGCTGGAGGCGGTGACCGGCGTCAACATGCTGATCGACGACACGCCCGAGGCGGTGGTGATCTCCGGGTTCGATCCCGTGCGGCGCGAGATCGCGCGGCAGGCGCTGGAGCAGCTGGTCGCCGACGGGCGCATCCATCCGGCGCGCATCGAGGAGGTGGTCAAGAGCGTGACCGAAAACATGGAGAAGACGATTTTCGAAGCCGGGGAGGCCGCGGCGTACGAGGCCCAGGTCCAAGGCGTGCCCACGGAGATCCTGCGCTGCCTCGGGCGCCTCAAGTTCCGCACAAGTTTCTCGCAGAACGTGCTGCGGCACGCCATCGAGGTCTCCCACCTGATGGGCATGATGGCGGGCGAACTGGGCCTGGACCCCCTGACCGCGCGGCGCATCGGCCTCTTCCACGACATCGGCAAGGCGCTGGACCACGACGCGCAGGGCGCGCACGCGCTGATCGGCGCGGAGTTCCTGAAACGCCACGGGGAGGCTGCCGTGGTGGTCAACGGCGTGGCGGCGCACCATGAGGACGTGCCGTCCGAGGGACTCTACGGCGTGCTCTGTTCGGCGGCGGACGCCATCTCCAGCTCGCGGCCCGGCGCGCGGGTCGAGACCGTGGGCGTGTACGTGCAGCGCCTCGAAAAGCTGGAGGCGATCGCCAACCGGTTCGAGGGGGTCAAAAAGACCTTCGCCGTGCAGGCGGGGCGCGAGGTGCGCGTGATGGTCGACCCGGGGCAGATCAGCGATCAGGACGCGATGGTGATGGCGCGCGACATCAGCCAGCAGATTTCCGCCACGATGCAGTTCCCCGGACAGATCAAAGTGGTGGTGGTGCGCGAATCGCGCTGTGTCGAATATGCGAAGTGACCGGGCGGGCGGCGCGGGAACGCGGGAGGAGTCGGGGCGATGAAAATTCTGCTGGTGGGTGATATCGTGGGCGGGCCGGGACGGCGGGTGTTCCGCGAGGTGGTGCGGCGGCTGCGGGGTGCGAACGGGGTTCAGGCGGTGGTGGTCAACGGCGAGAATGCGGCGGCCGGGAACGGCATCACGCGCGCGCTGGCCGAGGAGCTGTTCGCGGCCGGCGCGGATGTCATCACGCTCGGGGACCACGTGTGGGGACAGAAGGAGCTGGAACCGACCATCGCGGGCGAGAAACGGCTGCTGCGGCCCCTGAATTTTCCGGCCGGCGCGCCGGGTCAGGGGGCCGTGACCGTGCAGTCCGCCGTCGGACCGTTCACCGTGGTGAACCTGCTCGGGCGCGTGTTCATGAATCCCATGGACTGCCCGTTCCGCGCCATGGACGCGGTGTTGAAGACGCTGCCGGCCCAGGTGCCGGTGCTCGTGGATTTTCATGCCGAGGCCACCTCCGAGAAAATCGCCATGGGGCACTATCTGGACGGCCGCGTGGCGGCGGTCTTCGGCACGCACACGCATGTGCAGACCAGCGACGCGGTGATCCTGCCCAAGGGCACGGCCTACATCACGGATCTGGGGATGACCGGCCCCGCGGTTTCCGTGATCGGCCGCGAGATCGCGCCGGTGCTGAAGAAATTCACGACCGGCATCCCGGCGAAGTTCGATATCGCCGCCGGGCCCAGCGTGCTGGAGGGCGCGATCCTGGAACTCGACCGTTCGAGCGGCAGGGCGGTCTCCCTGACGCCCTACCGGTACCGAGAACCGGCGGCGGCGGAATGAGGGAACGGGCATGACGTTTCCCGACAAAAGAGCGCTGACGGTCTCCGAGCTCACGCGCCGGATCCGGCAGACGCTGGAAGACGAGATCGGCAGCGTGTGGGTCGAGGGCGAGATCTCGAATTTCCGCCTCCACACTTCCGGCCACACCTATTTCGTGCTGAAGGACGAGAAGGCGCAGTTGAGCGCCGTGCTCTTCGCGGGCACCCGCGCGCTGCTCGCTTCCGCGCCGCGGCTGGAGGACGGGCGGCGCGTGCGCGTGTTCGGCGAGATCACGGTGTTCGAGGGCCGCGGCCAGTATCAGCTCAAAGTCCGGAAGATCGAGGAAGCCGGATTGGGCGACCTGATGCGGCGCTTCGAGGAGCTCAAGCGCCGGTTGCAGGCCGAGGGGCTGTTCGACGCCGCGCGCAAGCAACCGCTGCCCAAGTTGCCGCAGCGCATCGGCGTGGTGACCTCGCCGACGGGCGCGGTGATCCACGATATCCTGAACGTGCTGGGGCGGCGCTTCCCGAACGTGCAGGTGCGGCTCGCGCCGGTCAAGGTCCAGGGCGAGGGTGCCGCGGAGGAGATCGCGGAGGCGGTGGCGCGCTTCAACCGGACGTGCGGGCCCGGGAGCGACTGGCCGGCGGACCTGCTGATCGTGGGGCGGGGCGGCGGCAGCCTGGAGGACCTGTGGGCCTTCAACGAGGAGCGCGTGGCGCGCGCCGTGGCGGACTCGGCGATCCCGGTGATCTCGGCGGTCGGCCACGATGTGGATTACACGCTGTGCGATTTCGCGGCGGATTTGCGCGCGCCCACGCCTTCGGCTGCGGCGGAACTGGCGGTGCCCCTCAAAGCGGAGCTGGAGGCCGGGGTACGGCGGCAGGCGCACGCGCTGCGGCAGGCGCTGGCGGGCCGCCTCGCGGAGTGCGCGGCGCGACTGGAACGGCTCCGGCGCGCCTCCTGCCTGCGGCAGCCGCGGCGCATGCTCGAGAATCCGGCGCAGCGGCTGGACTCGCTTTCGCTGCGCATGGGCCACGGCATCGGGCGGCAGTTGCAGGGCGCGCGGCAGCGCGTGGCCGCGGCGGTCGGCAGTTTGCTGATGAGGCCGGAACGCATGCTGGGACAGGTGGGAGCCCGGCTCGAACTCGGCCGCCACCGCATGGACCGGGCCTGCGCCGGAAACGTGGAACGGATGCGGACGCGCGTTGCGGAACACGCCCGCCACCTTGCGCTGCTGAATCCGCTGGCGGTGCTGGACCGCGGGTACAGTCTGACGCGCACCGCCTGCGGGAAACTGGTCCGTTCCACGGCGGATGCCGTACCCGGCGGGAAGCTGGTCACGCAAGTCCGGGACGGGGTGATTGTGTCGGATGTCCGGGAGTGCAGAAAAAAGGAGTGAGCGATGGCGAAGAAAGAGGAGACGCCGCAGAGTTTCGAGGCTGCGCTGAAGCGCCTGGAGGCGATCGTGGAGGAGATGGAGTCCGGCGAGACCGAGTTGGACGCGATGATCGCGTCGTTCGAGGAAGGGCAGCGCCTGGTGGCGTTCTGCTCGTCCAAACTGAACGA
>JAVEYH010000189.1:0-3898 GCA_034003585.1 Kiritimatiellia bacterium | reverse complement strand
ATCGAGGACTGGATGAACAACCTCCCGAGGGAATCCCTCGGGGGCAAGACCGCCGCAGAGGCCCAACAGGAGCAGATCAATAAACTCGCAGCCTAAAATCGTTCATTTGATCTTGCAAGTCAGCCGGCGGGCTTACCTCGAATAATTCTTGTACCTTTTCAAGGCTTTTGGAACCATATCACCGCATAGGAAGGACAGACTTATGAAGAACCGGGATTTCCAGTACGAGCTTGCCGCGTGCCTTACCTTCCGTGACCGCATCGCCTGCGACCGCGTGAAAGCGATCCGGCGCGTGAACATCACGAAGCACAAGAACAAGGATTTCAGGATTCATGTCATCGAGAATGAGCAGGCTTTCCAGTTCGCCTATGTGCTGGACATCGTGTCCGGCATCAAACGCGCGCTGGAAGAGGGCCGCAAACACTACACCCTCATCCTTCCCGCCCCCAACCCCAACTATGCCTACGTGGCGAAAATGCTCAACGACCTCAACATTCCCTGCCACCATGTCCACACCTTCAACATGGACGAGTATGCCGATCAAGACGGCCGCACCGCACCGCGAACGTGGAAAGGCGGCTTTCAGTACTGGATGTGGAACGATTTTTTCAGCCGGCTCCGCCCGGAGCTCCGCATGCCGGAGAAACAGATTCACTTCCCCTCCACGCGGAACGTCAAGTCCTACAGCCGCATGCTGGAGGACATGGGCGGCGCCGACAAGGCCTACGGCGGTATCGGCTGGGGTGGGCACGTCGCCTTCTACGAGCCGCACATCGCGGCCCGCGACCACGGCGAGGACATGGCGTCGTTTCTCCAACAGGGCTCCTGCATGGTCGACCTGCACCCCATCACGGTCTGCCAGAACAGCCTGTACGCCGACGCCGGCAGCGCCGGCGACTGGTCTTGGGTGCCGCCCAAAGCCGCCACGATCGGCCCGCGCGACCTGGCCGGGGCTAAGCTCGTGAGCTTCTGGGACGGCTTCGGCGCCGGCGAATCCGTTTGGCAGCGCTTCATCAGCCGCCTGGCCGCGCACGGCCCGGTGACGCCCCGCGTTCCCGCCAGCATGCTGCAGGTGGTGCGGAGCGAACTGATCCTCTCGGGTTCCGTCGCCGCCGACTGCAGCGCCGCGACCAGCGAGCGCCGCGTCCCGATAACCTTCTGAGTCTGCCGGGAGAAGGGAGTTCCTATGCGGCCCCACACGCGCCGGACACTTTCCGGCAAGACGATCGACAGCCACAACCATGCCGGCGTCTCGATCAACGCCTATGCCCGGCAGGAGTATCCCTACGCGGCGACCGTCGAAGGTATCTATTACCGCCAGCAAGCATGCGGCATTGACGTGAGCGTCGTGTTTCCCTTTACCCCTGACCTCTATTTTGATTTTCCGTCCTTCCTCGACTGCCGTATGCGGCCGGCCCGCCGGCCGCTCTCGCCCGTACCCTATGCCACCGAGAACGAGCTGTTGCTCAGGGAGGTTTACGATTTCTGTCCCGAGCTGACGCCGCGCTTCCTGCCTTTCGTTTCGGTCGATCCCATGCGGAAGGTGGCGGCGCAGTGCCGTAGTCTCGAGTCGCTCTCCCGACGCTATGCGATCTACGGGATCAAAGTCAGCGGCGTGCTCTGCCAGTCACCTTTGACGGCGTTCCTGAAGCAAGGGCGCCCGCTGCTCGATTTCGCGGCCGAACGCAACTGGCCGATCCTCTTTCACACGACCTGCTCGCCGGACGACGGTTACTCCCATTCCGGACTCGCTTTCCGGGTCATCGAAGCCCGCCCGGACCTGCGCTTCGCCCTCGCGCACGCCATCGGGTTTCAGCGGCAGGCGCTCGACCGGGCCTGGAGCTTACCCAACGTCTGGATCGATTCCGCCGCGCTGGCCATCCAGGTCCGTCTCGCCCGTGACAACAGCACCATTGTCGCGCCGAAAGCGCAGCGGCTGCGGGCGGATTACCGCCATCCCGGCAAGGTGCTCGCCGCGCTGGCAACCGCGTACCCGGGACGCATGCTGTGGGGCTCGGACACCCCCGCCTACAGTTATATCTGCCGGCGCCGCCAAGGGGGCGACACGATCCGGGAGTTCCGCCTGAAAGCCGTTTACGAGGACGAGGTCGCCGCGCTGCGCCATCTCTCCGCCGACCAGCAATGCGAGGTCGCCAACCGCAACACGGTCGACTTTCTTTTCGGCTCCTGTCCGGCAAAAAGAGCCGATCCCCGCCCATCCTGAATCCCCATCCCTTCTCCCCGCTCACAGCAGCCGTTTGAACCCGCTGTGCGCGACCGGCCCGCGCAGGCTTTCCAGAACCTTGTCCTGCGACAACGCCGCGGCCACCTCGCCGAACACCGCATCGACCGCCTCCAGATACCGCCCCGTGACAACCTCGTCATGCGCCAGGGTCGGATACAATCCGGTGCCGGCCAGATATCCCCGCCCGAGCATCTGCTGGGTGAACAGGGTGCGCAACGCGTCCGCCTGCGGGTGCTGAAAAGCGAAATGCGCCAGACAGGGGTATCCCCCGACGCGCACCGGAAGCGCATGCCGCCGCGCGGCCTCCGCCCAGCCGTCCTGCACCAGCCCGCCAATGCGGGCGATGTGCCCCGGCACATCGCGCGACCGCATCTTGCGGACCGTGGCCAGTGCCGCCGCCGGCCCGACCCCTTCGGTCCAGTACGTGCTGCTGATGAAGGACGCGTGCGCGCCGGACAGGGCCGCCCCCGTGCCGATCACCGCCGCCATCGGATGCCCGTTGCCCAAGGCCTTGGCGAACACGGCCAGGTCCGGCGCCACACCCAGCTTCAGATGGGCGCCGCCGTGGCAAAGCCGCCAGCCGATCGTGATTTCATCGAAGATCAGGAGCGCGCCGACCCGGTGCGCGCCGTCGCGCACATATTCGTGAAACCCGGGATCGGGGTCCGCGTTGCGGCACGGCTCCATGATCACCGCCGCCAACCGGTCGCCGCACTGCGCGAGCAGCGCGTCGAACTGTTCGCGGCTGTTGAACGTGAAAGGCCGGGTGGTGCCGCGAAGCTCCCGCGGCACACCCAAGGGGTCCAGACCCGGCAAGAGATGCCCGCGCAGGGCGTCGCTGTCGCCCAGATTCGCCGCCAGATACCAGTCCTGCCAGCCGCTGTAGCCGCAGACCGCCACCACCGAACGGTCGGTGGTGGCGCGCGCGATGCGCACCGCCATGGCGCAGGCCTCCCCGCCGCACCGCGCGAACCGCGCCTGCTCCGCCCAGGGGTGCAGCCCGCAAAGCAGATCGGCCAGTTCGACCTCTTCGGGCACGTTCAGCGTGCACATGCTGCCCAGCGCCACCCGGCGTCGCACCGCCGCGGTCACGTCCGGATCACGGAATCCGAGCAGGCAGGAACCGATGCCGTTGGTCGAGAAATCATAGTAATGCCGTCCGTCGAGATCCCACGTCTCGCAACCGCGCGCCTCGCGGAAATAGGCGGGCCACTGCTCCGGCGCCAGCATCTCCGGCCGCTTGCTCAGAAGCTGCACCCCGCCCGGGATGCGCTGGCGCGCGTGCCGGTAGAGCCCCTGCGTGCGCCCCTCTTCCGCCGGCTCCAGTCCCAGCAGACGCCGCGCGTTGTTGCCGAACAGATCCTTCCGGTCCTCCGCGTTCAGGCCGAACGTCGCGGCCGCAGCGAGGTGCGCACGCAGACTCTCCACGCCCACCGGCAGCAGGCGGCAGGCGGGTGCGGCGCCCGCCGTGTGATCCGGCGAGATCCAGAGGAACCCGTCCCCCGCCGTAACGCAACGGCCGCGCTGCTCCGAAACCGGGAAATCGCTGCCCCACATCAGCCGGCGCGGCCCGAAGGCGTCGAGCAGCGCGATCAGCGGCTCGGCCTCGCAGATCCCGGAGGTGTCGAACCACAGGTTCGGCAACCCCTGCAG
>JAVEYH010000188.1:0-4033 GCA_034003585.1 Kiritimatiellia bacterium | reverse complement strand
TCCCAGTAGTTGGTCCCTTCCTCGGCGCCTCCGCTCCAGACTACACCTTGCCGTGTGAGATGGAATTCGCTAACGCGCGCGATGCCATATATTGCGCTGCTGCCATCGCCGAATGTCGTCTCGTTCATAATATATTCATCTTGACTACTCAGATGGGTGAAGACGGGTTCCGGACTGCCATCGAGATAAAACCTCGCCTCCCTCGTACGCCAGTTCTGCGTCCAGATCATTTCATGCCAGTTTGTGCCGAGATCGACCATGTAGTTGCGCGAAAGAACCGTGTCATCGTAATAACGGACGCGGTCTTTGCTGAACATGACGTAGAATGCCTGCCTCCCGCTGACACCGTCCGGCCTCGGGCCGCAGAGTCCGCAATTGAGTTGGTAACGGTCGTCGGTCTGCGTCTCGTCGACCAGCCGGAAACGCATGCGGCAGGTCGTGATGTGGTTTGTCGCAAACGTTCCCTCATCCGTTTTGATGAAGTAGCGTGCATATCCATAAGAGTCTGTCCTGTTGGTCATGATCAGATGAAGGGTCTTCTCACCGGTGATTTCGTCGGTCACGATGGAGGATCCGCCCGGCTCGAAACCGCTTTTCACCCATGCGGGAAAGGACGCCTCCGGCAATACGCTATTCGTTGCGGTGTAGAACAAGTCCCTGGGTTCATAGCTCCAGCCCTCACCCGCCGGATCCGCCGCTCCGCGATGCAACCAAGTCGCGGGTTCGGCCAACTCGCGTGTTGTCCACCGCAGAAACTTGATTCCCGCCATGCCTTGAAGCGCGGTTCCGCTGTCACCGAACATCACGTGGTTGGCAACACTTGCATCCTGAACGCTGGACCACCCGCTAATCACAGGAACCGCCAAGTGATCCAGGTAGACTTTGGCGCGGTTGGCAGGAACATCGATGACCACACGCACGGTATGCCAGCCCAGGCCCAACGCCGGACCGTATACCGTTTGTTCCCCGTTTTTCTTTATGCCTTTTTCTGCGAACTCCAGATACCAGGAGGCACGTCCCTCCGTCCCGTCCAGACGAGGCCGGGCCAGACCCAGCGACAACTGCGAGGTCGTGTCGGACTGGCTGTCGTCCGCCAGCCGAAAGCGCATGTCAACGGTGATCAGATCGTTGGTCGTGCCGGAACCGGGCTCCACTTTAATCTGATAAGAAGGCCAACGATTATCCGCCGTCGAACTGTTGGTGTGAACCAACATCAGCACGTCGCCTTCCTTCTCGTCGTTGACGATCCGCACGTAGTTCACGTTGCCGGGGGTGGTGCTCTGATAGCCGCCAGTCACCCAACGCGCGTCCGTTACCTCCGGCAGACCGTTGCTTGCGGCATAAACATGATCCCACTGGTTCGTCGGAACGGTCCAACGCCCATCCTCTGTGAACAGCACCGGTTCCGCACCCACATACCCGACAAACGCCAGAACCGCCGCTACAACGCAACTTGCCTTTTTCATGAACGTACGCTCCTTTCCCTTCCACACCGCTTCCCTTTGTCCATTTGTTGTTTATCATACCACACGCGGGACAAGATAAAAGCAGTGAAAAAAGAATTGTCATTTCATTGCATTCCGTCTCGCGAACGGTTGTCCGGAACATGCCGAATGGCCATGAAGAGCATGAGTCCAGGCGGAAACAGATGCGGGATACTAATTTTGACTTTCTCGGACGCTTTTAGGACGGGGCGGCACCCGTCCCTCCAGCGGGAATTGACCGTATTCGTTGATTGGGAGAGTCCGGTGCCACCCGGACCGGACCCCGAATTTGTCAATTTTAGAATTGCGGTAACCCTGCGTCCGACATAACCCTGCGTCCGGCATTGACAGGAATACGGGAATATGGGAAACTGTTTTCCGTTATGAAAACAACTCTGGAAATTCCCGATGCGCTTTACCGGCGGGTCAAGTCGAAAAGCTCCCTCGACGGGCGTCCCGTCCGTTCGGTGACGCAGCGGCTTTATGAACTGTGGCTGGAGGGACGCGTGTCTCTTGACGATCCGGAAGGCGTCACCCCTGAAGGAAACGGCGGCTGGGAACGGAAGTGGGTGCGTGAAACCTCCTCGCTGGCCGAAAGAATCGGCAAGAAGTGCGGCGATACGCGATTGGGTCGGGATCTGTTGAAGGACGACAGGCGATGAGGCTGACCATCGACGCGAATGTCTGGATCGGCGCGTTGGATGTGCATGATCCGTTCTCCTCGACTTGCCGCGCCTGTCTATTGAAGACGGCCGAGAAATCCGCGACCCTGTATTCGCCGCTTTTTTTGCCCATCGAAGTGGCGGCTACGATAGGGCGCAAGACACGCGACGCCCGGCACGGGCGTTCGGCCTCCCGGTGGGTACGCGGTTTCAGAGGCCATCTCTGGCAACCGCTTTCGGAGGAAGTCGCGGAAGTCGCAGAACGCTTTGCGGCAACCCTTTTTCTGCGCGGTGCGGATGCGGTCTATGCCTCCGTCGCCCATCTGTCGGATGCCGTCCTGCTGACCTATGACGCCGAGGTGATCGAACGGACTTCGGGAACGCTTTGCGCCATGACGCCGGACACATGGTTACGCCAATGAATACCTTAAACCTAAAAGGAGCGGTTAAAGATTAGCCGCAAAGATCACAAGGAACTCAGAGACGAGGGAGAACCGGAGAGGCAAAGGTTTTTCGTGGATTTTTCTTTGTGGTCTCTGTTCTTTGCGGCTATTCTTAGGTTAAAAGAGTGCCTCTCATGAAGAAACCCGGAAACACGCGCACGAAGGCCGATCGCCTGGCGGTCATTTACAGCGACACGCCGGAACGCCGCGTTTTTGATCTCTCCCGGTCGGGGGTGCCGGAAGTCCCGGCGCTTGGAGCCAGCCGCTACGGACATGCCATCTCGCCCGTTTCAGCCCATAGGCATGCCGGCTGCGCCGAGATCGGGCTCTGCCTGCGCGGGGCGCTGACCCTGCTCAACAACGGCGCGGAACACCGCATCATGCCCGGCGACCTCTATGTGAACAAGCCGTCCGACACCCACTGCCTGACCGCCCACCCCAAGGGCACGGTCACCCACTGGCTGCTGATCCGCGAGCCGAAAAAAGGCCAGCCGTTTCTGCGGCTCACCCCGCCCGAGGCGCGCGACCTCTGGACACGGCTGGTCCGGCTCCCCTGCCACGTGGTCGCCAAGACCGACGCGGTCAAACACGCGTTCGCACAGCTTTTCAAATATTACGGGCAGCCGCCCAGCCCCTACCGCAACGTCGGACTGACGGCATCCTGCACCTCTCTGCTCATGGCGGTGATCGACGCCTCCACCCACAAGGCCGCACTCAGCCACTCCCAACTCATGGAACAGGTCATCGCCGCACTGCGCGAACACCCCGAACGAAAGATCCGGATCGACGATCTGGCCCGCGAGGCCGGGCTTTCGCCCTCGCTTTTCATCAGTCAGTTCAAGCAGATGACCGGCCTGCCGCCTTACCATTATCTTCTCGCGTGCCGCCTGGAAGAGGCGAAACGCCTGCTGGCTGCGACTGACACGCCGATCACACAGTTCGCCTTCGACCTGGGCTTCTGCGCCTCCCAGCACTTCTCCTCACATTTCAAGCGCGCCTTCGGCATGACGCCCCGCGCGTGGCGCAAACAGGCCGCAACGTGTCGATAACCTGAAACCAGCAAACCCCAAGTCAGTGAAACGGGATGCGCCCTCTTCTCATTACCCGTCCCGGGTGCGGATTCAATAAAGTTGAATCGCACCCACCTGTCCCGTCGTCCCGTCTCACGCCTTGTCGCGGAGAAGTTGTTTTAGTAACGTGTCGGCACGGCTCGGGCCCGCACCGCCCGCCATTTCGGAAGGAAAGCCATGAACCGCCGCCTTTTCCTGCAACGCGCCTTCGCCGCCGGGGTTTCGCTGACTTCGCGCGCCGGCGCGGAACCGCGCGCGCCGCGCATCCTGCTGCGCTCTTCGTGGCAGGTGGTCAACATCGGCGACATCGCCCACACGCCCGGCGTGCTGGCGCTGATCGAAAAGCATCTGCCTGACGCCGAAGTGATCCTCTG
>JAVEYH010000187.1:0-4055 GCA_034003585.1 Kiritimatiellia bacterium | reverse complement strand
ACCACGCCCTCGACCGCCAGCCTGCTCTTGGGCCGGATCGTCCCGTACTTCTTGTTGGCCGGCTCCAGCCTCACGCCATTGGAGTCTTTGAAAAAGTACTTCATGGTCCAGGCCGCGTCCACGCACGCGATCACGATATCCCCGTTACGCGGCGCGCGCCCGCGCTCCACGAGCACGGTGTCGCCCGGCAGGATTCCCGCGTCGACCATCGAGTCGCCTTCGACCCGGAGCATGAACGTGGCTTCAGGCCTCGTTACCAGATACTCGTCCAGGCTCAGGGTGTCCAGAAGCGACTCCTCGGCCGGGGAGGGGAAACCCGCGGCAACGGACCCCAAGAGCCGCAGCTTGCGCGCGGGCGTCTGCCGCGGGGCCGTGAGCCGGCCCGTGGCCGTCCGGGCCAGCACGCCCGCCGCCACGAACTTGCGCGCCATCACCGAGGCCGTGTTTTTCGAGCGGACCCCGAAAAGCCCGCAGATCTCCGCCAGCGTCGGCGCGCGCCCGTGGTCCCTGATATAGTCGTTGATGACCGGTATCCGGTCAGCCAGCTTTGATTTGGGTGACATGCCGCCAGTATAGAATCTTTGTTCTATCATCCGCAACCGGAATCCGTTATCCTGTTTCTTGTTCCCGCTGACCGGGTCCCCGTCTCTCCCGCCAGCCTATCTTCTCCCTTTTTCCCTCATCCTTCCTCCTTCTTCCCTCTTCTGTCCTCAACCGCGTTCCAAATCAACGCACTCATGCACTAACGCAATAACGCACTTTCCCGCCATGGACTCCCTTTTCCAAGACTGCACCGTTCTCCACGTGGACGCCGACGGCTTCTTCGCCAGCGTGGAGCAGGCGCTCAACCCCGCCCTGCGCGGCCGCCCCGTCGTCACCGGCGCGGAGCGCGGCATCATCGCCGCCGCCAGTTACGAGGCCAAGGCGTTTGGCATCAAGCGCGGGATCCAGTTGCATGAGGCCAAGAGGCTTTGCCCCGGGCTCGTGATCGTACCCTCGGACTACGAAGCCTACAGCCTTTACTCCCGGCGCCTGTTCGGCATCCTGCGCCGCTTCACCCCGCTGGTCGAGGAATACTCCATCGACGAGGCCTTCGCCGACCTCTCCGGATGCGAGAACGCCTTGGCCTGCCCCCTGGAAACCGTCGCCCGGCGGTTGCGCGCGGCCGTCGCCGGCGAAATGGACCTGACCGTCTCCGTGGGCGTCAGCCTCACCAAAACCCTCGCCAAACTCTGCTCGAAGTTCCGCAAGCCGAACGGCCAGACCGTCCTGCGGCGCGAACATGTCCAGATCATGCTGAAGCGCACCCCCATTGCCAAGGTCTGGGGCATCGGCCCGGCCAGCGCCGCGAAACTCGAGGCCAAGGGTATCGCGACCGCCTACGGCTTCACCCTGATGGAAGAGTCCGCCGTCCTGCGCCTCCTGCACAAGCCCGGACACGAGACTTGGCGCGAACTCCAGGGCCGCCGCGTCTTCCCGCTGGATCTGGTTTCCAAGCGGAATTACGACAGCATGATGAAGGGACACACCTTTTCGCCGCCCGGCGGCGATCCGCGCCTCGTCTTTTCCGAGGCTCTGCGGAACATGACCCACGCCATGGCCAGACTGCGCCGCCACGCCCACCTCGCCAAGGAGATCGGCCTTTCCCTGCGGCTAAAAGACTACACCGGGCAGACCGCCTGCGCGCCGCTTCCCGCGCCCACCAGCCACGACTGCGAGGCCGCCCCGGTACTGCGCGCGCTCTTTGATGCGCTCTTTACCCCCGGCCAGCTTTACCGTTCCACCCTGGTCTGGCTCGGCGGACTCGTTTCCGAACGCAACCGCCAGCCCGACCTGTTTGAGGAGACACCGGCCCGCCGCGATTACGGCAAGCTGGATCAGGCGGTCGACCGCATCAACCGCCGTTTCGGCCGGCACGCCGTCGCTCCCGCCACGCTGCTGGATCTCAGCCTCAAGCCTTTTCACTCCCGCGACGCCGCCCCGGAGCGTTATAATACGCTGATGCGCGGCGAGTCTGTCCGCCGCCTCGCGATCCCCCGCATGACCCTATCCAATCCGTTATGAACGAAGGGATCTCAGACGCGAGCGAAAAGAAGGTTCCATCATTTCATGCCCGCAACACGCTTGCGGACAGCTCCGCATATACCCCATGAAACGACTTCATCTCCAGGTGTTCGGCCGGGTGCAGGGAGTGGGTTACCGCTTCAACTGCTACCGGCAGGCGTGTTCGCTGGGTTTGACCGGCTGGGTGCGCAACCTTCCGGACGGCAGTGTCGAGATCATGGCGGAAGGCCCTCCCGCCGCGCTGAACGCCTTCGCCGCCTGGTGCCGGAAAGGCCCGGCCTTTGCGGATGTCGGACGCGTTGCCGAAACGCTCGAACCCGCAACCGGCGAATTCCCTGTGTTTGACGTCAAAGACTAAAGAAGCCGACCGGGGTCCCTAAGCCGTCCTTTTGCGCCAAACGTCCCCCACAGCGGAACGCTCTCCGCAGCCGGCAGAACAAGAGTCCAGGGGTTCTCCTTCACATCGTCACGGACGCGCCGCAGCCCCTCCCACACCGTTCCGAGGTCCGCGATCACGTTCCGGCGCGTCTTCGCCGCGGCCCCGCCCTTCGCTAGAAATTCCGCCAACCCGTTCGCGCACGCCCAAAACAACAACGAGCAACCGTGCACACACTAAACTTCCACTGAAAATAGAAAAAAACCTTGATAATCAAGGGTTTATGAGTATTTAAAATGGTCGGGGCGTCGGGATTTGAACCCGAGACCTTTTGCACCCCAAGCAAACGCGCTACCAGTCTGCGCTACGCCCCGAAAAAATGGAAAGTGCAGGGCGGACTGTACCAAGTCGGAAGACGGCACGTCAAACCGAATCGCGGAAGGAGACGAAAAAAACACCAGCCCGTGCCGGACGGCAGAGAGGGCGGAATCACCGGACCCCGATCAACGTGCCGCCGCGCCGGATCAGCTCCACCCGCAGGTCGTCGAACCAGACGCCCGCGTCAGGACCGTTGGGCAAGCTAGACTGCTCTTCGGCGTTGACGCCGAGCCAGTTGAGTTCGCGGAGATTCAGCACCGCGCCGAAAAGCGATCCGTCGTCGGTCCAGGCCAGGTCGGGATTCTGCAAAGAGGTGTCCGCCGCTCCGCTCTCGGTGTGCCAGAGCCGGACGGTCACCGGCCCGTTCGGCTCCTCCTGCGACAGACGCACATGCAGGCGGATGAAATCCGTCTCGCCGGCATCCGCCGTCATGGCCTCACCGGAGGCGCTCGCGCCCTCGCTGTCGGTCCAGTCCGAAGTCGTCCCCGTGCCCAATGCCGCCTTGCACCCCCTGTATTTAATGATCCGCGCATAGACTTTGTTGTCCGCGCCATGCGTGCCGGGGTCCAGACTCCGCTTGACGGCCAGGCCGTATCCGTTCTGGTCACGGCTCATCAGGTGGATTCTGGCATCCCAGATTTTACCGGACGTTGCGTTGCAGGCGATCCTCACGCGCGCGCTGAACTCCACGGTCACCGGCCCTGCCGCCGGGAACCGGAAAGGCGCCTGCATGCCTGTCGGCCACCAACCGCTGTTATGACTCCCGTTTGTGAAAGCGAGCGCCAGCCCCTGCGGGGCGCCGGTATCCATGACCTGCCACTTGCCGAGTTCCCCCTCCCGCAGGGCCCACCTGCCCGGAACGGCGGCGCCGCTGCCCGTGAATCCGGCGACCCCGTTGGACCAGCCTGACGCGAAGTCCTCGGTGTGGAGATCCGGGAACAGCTCCGCATCGCGCGCCGCGACCAGAAAACGTCCCGGGCCGCGCACGTCATCCGCCACCGCCGCGGCGTCCAGCTTTCCGATGAACGAGCGCAGGCGCGGCGGGGTGGTGTACCCCTCGGCGGAAAAGCCCCACCCGCCGGTGGGAATGGTGATGGCGGAGCCGGGGATCGGCACCGCGCGGCTCGCGGCAGACACGCCGTCGAGGAAAATTTCGAGCCGCCCGTTCGCGCCGTCCTCGTCCCGGGTCCAGACGCCCGCCACGTGGTGCCACGCGTCATCGCACAGGGATGCGGCC
>JAVEYH010000186.1:0-4068 GCA_034003585.1 Kiritimatiellia bacterium | reverse complement strand
TCGCCCAGGTTCCAGCGCTCCAGGCAGCGGATGATGTCCGCCTTGGTGGTGCCGGGCACCAGACCGAAGAAGGTGTAGGGGAAGCGCGCGCCCAGATTGTTGTGCTGCGGCGGGAAGTAGTAGGACTCCGGCTTGCCCTCCTGCCCCACCAGCTTGGCGAGCTTGTCGTCCTGGTGCAGGTGGTGCGGCAGCGGCCCGAGGTTGTCGAAGAACTTGCTGTAGACCGGCCAGCGCCGGTACTTCTTCCAGATCTTCGCGCCGACGATCGCCGCGCCCAGCTCGGCCACCGCGTCGCGCAACAGCACGCGCTTGTTCTCGAAGACCACATAGCTCAGCCCCTCGTCCGGCACGCGCCCCTCGTTGGCCGCCTCGGTGGTCGAACCGAACCAACGCTCGTCGATGCCCCCGCGGTTGAGGCCGAAGGCGAACAGATCGTCCGGGTGCAGCTTCAGGCGGCGCCCGGGATAGCAGAACGCGCGCGGCACCCAGTTCGGCGCCAGCCGCAGCACGCCGTTGCCGGCGTTCAGCGCGGCGTCGGCCACGGAGCGCGCCTGGGCGGCGCGCACGGTCTTCAACTGTTTTACGGAATCGATTTTCATGCGTGTCCCCTCCCTTTCCGGATCGGTTACGACACCTCGTTTACTTGAACTCCTTGATGCGCAGATTGCGGTACTGGATCTTCATGGGCGGCCCCGCGTGCATCTGCAGCGTGATGTGGCCTTTGCGGGGCGTGTCCGGCCGGTGGTCCTCGAACTCGCAGGTCTTCATGCCGTTGACGAAGAGCGTGATGGACGGCCCCTTGCAGACGATGCTGTACTCGTTCCAGTCATCGCCTTTGAAGACCTTGTCCTGCAACGCCTTGCTGTCCGCGAAGCGCTCGACCGTTTTCTTGCCGTCCGCCGCGATCACGACTTTGGCGCCGCGCTCGCCGACCAGATGCTGCTTGGGATGGTAGAGGAAGCCGACATAGTTTCCGCCGCCGTTCATGTCCGCCTGATAACCGCTGTCGCCGAACTCCTGATTCAGCGCGCGGAGCTGGATGCCGGAGTTGGCGGACGGGCTGAGCCGGAACTCGGCCCGCATCTCGAAATCGCCGGGCTGGCCGCCGGTCCAGATCAGGTGGCTGTTCTTCTTGCAAGGCTTCTCCTCCGAACTCTGGGCCTGCAGAATCCCCTCCTTCACCTGCCACCAGCCGTCGCCGCCCTTCCACTGCTTCATGTCAGAACCATTGAACATCGGGACAAACCCCTGTTCGGCCTGCATGCGTCGCGTCGAAGCCATCGCCGCCTGGAGCAGGGCCTTGTCCTCCCCGCGCACGGCCCAGCCCGCGGCCTGTTCCAGCAGGCTGATCTGGCGTTCGAACGGGATCGTGAAGCTTTGTTCAAGCTGCCGGACGAATCCGCGCAGCGCGAGGATCCGCAACCGGTCGGAGGGCGCCTGCTTCGCGAACGCGGCGGCATCCTCCAGCGCCTCGGGCGTGCGCCACTCCGCGAGGGCGCGGATCGCCGCCTCGCGCAGCGCCTCATCCCTGTTCTGCGCGGCTGCGGCGCGGGCCACCGCCAAACCCTGCTCGTTCGCCAGACCGGCCAAGACCTTGAACAGGGCCAGTTTCTCGGCGCCTGTCGCCGCGTCGTATGCGGCCCGGAGGGGGTCCATCGCCACCGGCAACAGGGTCTCACCGCTCAGGTGGACCGAATCATTCTCCCGGATCTGCACGCTCTTTTTCACGCCGTCAAACAGATAGACCAGCCTGAGCGCCTTGGGTTTGCCGGGCGCGGGGTCCTCGCCGAAGCCGTCCCAGCGGCAGAGCCGGCCGGAGGCCTGGATCGTGATGGATCCGGCGTCCGCGAGTTTCTGCACGTTTTCCGTGACGTCCTTGGTCAGGTTGTTCTCGAAGTTCCCGTAGACCGCGCTCTGGACCGTGACCTTGCCGCCGCGCGGGCGGGCATAGCGCGAACAGAGCGAGGCGAGCGCGCGGCCAGCATTCTCGTTCTGCGGGTTACCGGCGATGGCCGCCAGCAGCACCGGGATCTCCTTGAAGGTGCCCAGATCGCCCACGCCCTTGATGGCGGCGTCCAGAATGGCGGGGTCCCGGTCCCGCGTGAGCTGCGCCAATGCCGGCACGGCCACGGCCATGCGCCGGCGCAGCGCCATGTCGATCCCGGCGAGGCGCACCGCCGCATCCGCATCAGCCATCATCGAGAGCACCGCGTCATCCGCGGCCTTGCCGGCAAAGCCCATGATCGACTCTTTGGCACCGTTGGCGACCGTTTCCTGTTCGTGCCGCGCCAGCGCCAGCAGCGGGGGCAGGGCGGCGGGGTCGTTCAGCATGGCGAGCGCCTGGGCCGCGGCGAGGCGGCAGACCGGGCAACTGGTTCCCGACCCGCCGGCGAGGGCGGCCAGGGCAGGCACGGCGGCCGGGTCGCCGCGGCGGCCGAGCACCGCCGCCAGCCGGATCTGCACGGCGGGCACCTCGGCCAGGGCCTGCGCGAACGCGGCGGTGGCCTTGGCGCAGGGAGGGGTGTCGAGCACCGCGCGCAGCGCGGCATCCGCCGTGTCCGGGTCCGGGCTCGCGATCGTCTCGCGCCACAGCTTCAGCCCGCGTTCGCCGGACGTGACGATCTCGCCGCGCAACGCGGCCAGGCGCACCGCGACCGGAACCGCCGCGCCCGCCGCGCGCAGTGCGGCGTAGCGGGACGCGGCCGCATCCGGGTCCTTCGCCTCCATGCGTCCGGCGGCGTCCAGATAGGCCCGCGCCGCGGCGGGGCAGGCGCCGATACGCGGCGCGAGCGCCTCGACCGCTTCCGGCGTGGCCAGCTTGCCGAGCGCCTGGAGCGCGGCTCCCGCGACCTGTTTGTCGGCGTCCGCCATGCGCGCGCGGAGCGCCCCGACGGCCTGCGTGTAACGCGGCCCGCCCGTGAGCGCGGACCACCAGCCGCGGCGTGACTGGCAGGGCTTGAGGTTGCCGAGCGACTGCAGCACACCGGTCAGGGCCGGCCCGGTGAGCCGTTCCGACGCCGCGCACAAGGCGTCCTCGACCCCGGGATCGGGGATCATCTCCAGCCCGTACCGCGCCGCGTGGCGCAGAAAGGGCTTTTCGTCACCCAGCAGTGCGGCCAGCGGCGCGATCGCGTCGCGCGTGCCGCACCAGCCGAGATTCTGGCAGGCGGTGACCCGGTCGTTCTCCGAAGTCTCCGCCTTGCCCAGCACCTCAATCAGCTTTCCCTGATCCAGCAGGATCGCCTTGTCCAGTTCCGCGCAGGCCACGAGGCACGCGGCCAGACTTGTCACCATCACCCCAAACGTCTTGTTCATCTTTGCTCCCCGGTTCGCCATTGTGAAATTCGTAAGGCCCTAACAGATCTGCCAGCCCTCGCGCGCGGCGCGGGAGCGCAACCGGTTGGCCTGCTCGTCGTTGACGAACTCCTCCCGGACCGGATCCCAGGTGAGATCCCGCTTCAGCCACTGCGCGATGTTCGCGCAATGCACGGTGCTCATGGAGCGGTGCATCAGCACGGGGTTGGCCACCGTGACCGTGCGCCGCCGGATGCACTGGAAGAAATCCCGCATCGGACCGACCGCATGCCCCGTGCGGGTGATGTAGTCCTGCAGGATCTTGTTGTAATCCGCCAGCAGCGCGGGATTGGAGACTTCCGGCCGCGCGTACCCGTCGGCGCAGGCGCACCAGCCCTCGCTCCCGACATACCGCACGCCGCAGGTGCCGCGCCAACCCTCCTGCTTCTGGATCATCCGGACACCGTTCGAGAAGGTCATCACCATGCCGTCGGCCGTCGGATTCGAAACATAGGGATAATGGACCGGCGAGGTGTCCTGCAGGTCCAGGGCATCGTGGCATTGCGCGAAGGTGTGCGAGCCCCACTCGCCGATGACGCTGGTGTAGAAATCATGCTGCGCGTGCCAGCCCCCGCGCACGTAATGCAGGTTGAAGGGCCGCCACGGGCAGGGGCCGAGCCAGCGGTCCCAGTCGAGTTCATCCGGGTCCGGCAGCGGCTCGGCCGCGAGCCACTCGCGGCTCATGTTGACGTTCCCCCAGGGCGCGAGATGCGC
>JAVEYH010000185.1:0-4245 GCA_034003585.1 Kiritimatiellia bacterium | reverse complement strand
CACCGCATTTGTAGAAATTGGCGCGCCAGACCGCGCCGGAAAGCGGGACCTCCCCCACAAAGGCCCGGAACAGCGCAAGCGGGATCCCGATCGTCACCCGCCACGTCAGCGGCCCCACCCGCTCGGGATCGACCACGCGCGGTAGCGAGGAGCAAATCTCCACCTGACGTCCCCACGTCTCCGGCACCTTCACGAACGTCCGGAACCCGCCTTTCACCCGCGCGGCATCCTCGATGTAGTACAGCAGCAGGGTGCCCCCCGCGTTCACCTCGAAGTTGAAATACCCCTTGTCCGGCCGCGGCCGCACGAAAAACTCCACGCAACTGTCGGTGCAGACCGGCGCCTGATACGCGGTCTGGACCGACCGCACGTAGTGGTCCCGCACGTCAAAGCGGACATACAGACGTTCGTCGTCGTGCACCACCCGGAAGTCGGTTTCCGGACGATGGTCCGAGGATTCGGGACGCACCTGGGCGACCCGCCCCTTCTCCGCACTCTCGAACGCCACCGACGCCATCGACGCAGGCGCCACCCGTTTCACCGTGTACCGCATCCCGTCCCCCTCCCGTACATCCGCCGCGCCGGCACAACCCGCCAGCGCCGCCGTCGCCAGGAATCTCCGCCCCGTCATGAACAACGCGCCCACATGTCGGATCCGGCACATCAGGACGCGGGGTCCGAAAGCGCCGCTTTCGCCTCGCGCTTGCCCATGGCCCGGACCGCGGCGAGGCCGGACAGGGTATGGCCGCGCATGCGGATGCGTCCGCGCGCCGCCTCCCATTTCGAAACCGTGAGGGCGGAGACCCCGGCCAGTTTCGCGAACTGCGCCTGCGTGACGCCGAGTTTTTTCCGGAGCCCAAGGATCATCTTGCCTGTGGGCCGCATGGCCGCCGCCTCGGCCGCGTCCGGCGCGGGCTGCGCCGCCGGAACACTCTGCCGCCGGGCGTCCCGGAGCAAGCGCTTCAGCTCCGCGATCTCGCGCTTGAGCCGGGCCACGTCCCGCCGGAGCCCGGCGATCGGTTTGCGGGTCGCTTTGGCGGTGCCTTTGGAGATGGCCTCGGACAGGGCTTTATTCAAATTCACGGTTACCTCCGGTTTCGGGGTGGGATTGAATTATGTTGCGGAAGAAACCCGCATTCGAGGAAGAATCGTACCTTTGCGCGATCCCCGTGTCAAGTCCGCGTTCCTTGCCGTTCACAGCGTGGATGCGATTGCGTTAGAAACGGTTCCTGTCCCGTTGCGTTGCGGCCGGCAATCATGAGTCTGTTCCATAACAACAAAAACGTGTCAAACGGAAATCAGGACTGGACATTTTTCAAATCCGATGCTGGATTTTACCCGTTTTTCCGCTAAACTGTGCGCCATTTAACCAGCGGGTGTCTATGCGATACGATCAAAACCATGCTTTGCTCGAAAGTTCGATTCCGGGTCTGCCGCCGCCGAAACGCGGCAAAGTGCGTGACCTGTACGATCTGGGCGACCGTCTGCTGCTGGTCGCCACAGACCGGATCAGCGCCTTTGACGTCGTGATGCCCAACGGCATCCCGGACAAGGGGCGCATCCTGAACAGCCTGAGCGTCTTCTGGTTCAGCCTGTTGGCGGAGACGCCCAACCATCTGATCACCGCGGACGCGGACGCGTATCCGGAGCCGCTGCAAGCGGTGAAAGAGCATTTGCGCGGCCGCTCCATGCTGGTCCGGAAAGTTTCGATCATCCCGTTCGAATGCATCGTGCGCGGGTATCTCACCGGTTCGGGCTGGAAAGAGTATCAGACGCACCGCACCGTCAACGGCCAACCGTTGCGCGAGGGGTACCAGAACGGCTCGAAACTCGACAGGGTGCTGTTCACCCCCAGCACCAAAGCCGAGCAGGGCGCGCACGACATGCCGGTCTCGGCCGCGGAGTTGGAGTCCGTCCTGGGCGCGGAGAAGGCCGGGCGTCTGGCCGCCGCCTCGATCGGGTGTTACGCGAAGGCCGCGGAGTACGCGGCGCAGAACGGCATCCTCATCGCGGACACCAAATTCGAGTTCGGCGAAGCGGACGAAGGCCGGCTCGTGCTGGCCGACGAGGTGCTGACGCCGGATTCGAGCCGGTTCTGGCCGCAGGACCAATACCGGGTCGGCAGCAACCCGCCCAGCCTGGACAAGCAGTTCGTCCGCGACTGGCTGGACAGCGTGCGTTTCAACCATCAGCCGCCCGCGCCGGTCCTGCCGGACGAGGTGGTGGCGCGCACCCGCGAGAAATATGTGGAAGCGTACGAGAGGCTCACCCGGCGACGCTTCGAATGAATCCGAAAGGATGCCATGAATCCGCCCCGACACTTTCAGGAATTGACCCTGCTGCACAATGTCAGCACGCTGGTCGATCAGACCATCGACGTGCGCGCGGTGGTGCATCCGATCCTTGAGGCGCTCGCCGCCTGCCTCGATTTCCGCGTCTCCACCATCACCCTGCTGCGCAAGGGGGGGGATGACATCCTGATTGAGGCGGCGCACGGCCTCACGCGTGCCCAGGCCCAGCTCGGACGCTACAAGCTCGGCGAAGGGGTGATCGGCAACGTGGTGCTCACGGGCGAGTCCATCATCATCCCCCGCACGAGCGAATCGCCGATTTTCCTCAACCGCACCCGTCAGGGCAAGAGCAGCGACACCGCCTTTCTCTGCGTCCCGATCAAAGAGAAGCAGGAGGTGGTCGGCGCCCTGAGCGTGTACCGCCCGTCCGTCGGCGACGAGCAATTGCGCGAAGACGCGACGATCCTCGAAATCGTGGCCTCGATGCTGGCCCGGGCCGTCCTGCTGCGGCGCGACCTGCAGGAGCAGCAGGACACGCTCCGCGAAGAAAACCGGCAGTTGCGCGCCGAACTGACGCGGCGCTACCACCCGGACAACATCGTGGGCAACTCACGCGAGATGCAGGAGCTCTACGACCAGATCTATCAGGTGGCGAAAAGCCAGGCGACCGTGCTGATCCAGGGCGAGACCGGCACCGGCAAAGAGCTGGTCGCCCATGCGATCCATTACGCGAGTCCCCGCGCGGCGCAACCGTTCGTACGGGTCCACTGCGCGGCGCTGCCCGAAAACCTGATCGAAAGCGAACTGTTCGGCCACGTCAAAGGCGCTTACACCGGCGCGCTGGCGGACCGCAAGGGGCGCTTCGAACTGGCGGACGGCGGCACGATCTTCCTGGACGAGATCGGCGAGATCCCGCTGGCGATCCAGGCCAAACTGCTGCGGGTGCTGCAGGAGCGCGAGTTCGAGCGCGTGGGCGGCGTCAAAACCGTCAAGGTCAATGTGCGGATCCTCGCGGCGACCCACCGCGACCTGCCCGCCATGGTGGAGAAGGGCCTGTTCCGCGAAGATCTCTACTACCGCCTCTGCGTTTTCCCCCTGTTCGTGCCGCCCCTCGCCAAACGTAAGGCCGACATCCTGCTGCTCGCGGAATATTTCATCGCCAAGTATGCGGCCGCAAACGGCAAGACCGTGACACGCCTTTCCAATGAGGCGCTGGACCTGCTGATGCGTTACCGCTGGCCCGGCAACGTGCGCGAACTGGAGAACTGCATCGAACGCGCGGTGCTGCTGACCGACAACGACCTGATCCGCCCTGAAGTGCTGGCCGCCGCGGTGCAGTCCACGGGCGAACCGGAAAAGCCGGAGATGGAGGCGCCGTTCATGCCCGCCCTGCTGGAGGATGTCTCGCTGGAGGAGATGGTGGACGACTATGAGAAGCGCATTCTGGTCGCCGTGCTTGCCCAGACCCACGGCAACATCGCCGCCGCCGCCCGCCGTCTGAAATCGACGCCGCGCATCGTCAGCTACAAAGTCAAACAGCACGGGCTGGCGCCGGCCCGGTGAGTGCGCCTCACGTCGCCGGTTCGAACTGGTCTTTGCCCACCCCGCAATCGGGACAGCACCAGTCCTCCGGCAATGCCTCAAACGAGGTTCCCGGCGCAATCCCGTTCGACGGGTCGCCTACCTCGGGGTCATACACGTACCCGCACACGTTGCACACGTATCGCTGCATATCACACGCTCCTTTCGGGTCCTAAGTAAACCGTCTTTCCGCATTCCGGTCAACCGGATTCGATAGCGATCCCGATTCCGACTGCGCCTCTTTGTAAAATTAGGTAAGATGAGAAGGCTGTTCTCCTTGTGAAAGGATTTCTGGCAAAATACCAGAGTCCAAGAACACGCACTCAGAGGTGCAAAACACAAGGAGAACAGCGATGAAAAAGGTTAGCGTAAT
>JAVEYH010000184.1:0-4268 GCA_034003585.1 Kiritimatiellia bacterium | reverse complement strand
GGGTTTTCCCGGCGGCCAAGGAGGGGAGGCAACACCCGTTCCCATCCCGAACACGGAAGTGAAGGGCCCCATCGCCGAGGGTACTGCGGGACGCGCCCGCGGGAGAGTAGGACGCCGCCGGGTTTTTATCTCAGGGGGCGCGGATCTCAACGATCCGCGGCCCCCTTCTTTTTCCACGCAGACGCGCCAAATCACGCGCGGAACAGCGCGCCGCTATTCACTTTTTCAGGACATTGCCCGTCACGCCGACCGCCTCCGCAAACGACGGCACCTTACGGAAATCCGGGAGGCCCCCGTATTTTTCAAGGTTCCGGCGCCCCAGGTAGCTTCCGTAGTATTGAGCGTTCGTGTCGATCCAGTTCGTCACTCGCAACCGCTCTTCCGGTGTGACGTTCCGGCTGACCTCCCGGTGCTGCCGCGCCAGCCGCCGGGCACGCGCAGCCTGTTGTCCATCGGTGAAATGCGCGGCGGGCGCGCCCAGAAGCGCGGCCAGCACACTGGTGTGCGAACCGAGGGACCAGGCGGGCAGATAGCTCACGTTCCCTGTTTTGGGGTGGTTTTCGCCGATCACCAAACCCAGCAGCCCGGGGTCGCGGTTGTTTGCGCCCCGGCGTCTTTCCGGCACCAGCGCCTCGTAGGAGCGGCAGAAGAACTTCGTGGGCGTGGCGGTGAGGTCGATCTCGCCGGATGGCTTTTCGCCCCGGTGGCACGCCACACAGTGCCGGTCGAAGACGGGCTGGACATCGGACGGATAGTGCAGCGCCCGCTGCCCGGTCGTTTCCCCCGGCTGCGGCCCGGGAGACTGCGGCGCGCGGGCGAACGCCTTGGGAACGGTGCGACGCGCCCGAGCGGCCTGGACCCGCGCCGCGCTCTCGGGCGTCTCGTGGCAACCGACGCACGCCCGCTTTTCCCCCGGCATATAGTTGACAAAGGTACGCTCGGTCTGCACCGCCAGATAGTCCGCGTCGAGCGCCTGGAAGAACAGGTTGCGGCCGGCAGGAACCAGAAAGTGCGCCGAGCCGTCGTCTTCCACCGGCACCACACCGTGCTGCACCTTCAGCCCCAGGTGCGTATCTTTCGAGATCACGATGTGCTGCTGGTCGTATTCGTCGCCCCCGTCTTTCATCTGGACCGACCACGGACGGGGCACCTGCTCCAGCACGCGCAGATACCGGACTGTCCCCCGCGGCACACCTGTCAAGCCGTGGTAGACGTCCTGTACGAGACAGACCGCCAGCCCCCGCGCGGCCAGTCCGGCGTCGCACGGCGAATGAAGCACCGGCGGCACAGGGCGCGGCGCGAGCGGGACCGGCAGGAAACACGAGATCGCGGGATCCCGGTACACCTCGGCGACCTCCCCGGAGCCGTCCAGAACGTAAAGGCCGTATCCCGCCGCCGCCGCCCATCCCTCTCCCGCTGGCTTATGCGATACCAGAAAAAGCGACGGCGATAGCGGGTACGGGTCCCGGAACAACCGTCCGCGGCCCTCCGGATCCTGGCGCCACACGCCCGCGCGATCACGGAAATGGAATCCGCCTTCGGTCCGGATGTCCACGTCAGGGGTTATGTACGCCATCGGTCCGGTCGTGCGGATCGGCTTGGAAAGGTCGAGCCGCACCACGGTGCCGACCCCGTTCTGCGGATAGTGCGGCGTGCCGAGAAAGACGTATGCGGACGCCGCACCGGGGATCGGACGCCCGAACGCCATCGTCGTCGGCACCGCGATGTCGTTGCCGTAAATCTCCTGCGACGCCGTGCCGTCCGGGCGCATCGCCCACAGGCACTTCACTGCCACCGCGCCTTTGTCGACATACTCCCAGCGGGTATACATCAGCCGCCCGTCCGGAAGCATCACGGGGCTCGACTCGCTCAGCGCGCTGTTCGAGAGCGGCCGCATGTTTTTCCCGTCGCCGTCCATCCGGTAGAGTACCGTGGTGGTAAAATCGTCCGCGGGGTCGCACAAAATCCCGTACCGGCAGCGCGTGGAAATGAAGGCGATGCCGCCGTCGGGCAGGTAGCAGGGGTGCATGTCGTCCGTACCGTGATGGTACGAAGGGCGTTTGCGGTAGGTCGCCGAAAGCGCCGCCTCGTCCGCCGCGGGAAAGGTCAGTTGACGCAGGCCGGTACCGTCGGTGTTCACCTCGTAAATGCGGTAGCCTTCCTGCGGGCCCGCTTTCCAGTCGAACACGACGCGCCGCGCGTCGAACGAGAGGTCAAAACGGCCGAATACGCCGGAGGACATCTGCGGCAGCAATTCGCGAACCGCACCGGTTCCGGGATGCAGAATGCACAGGTTGCCCCCTGGCTTCCACGCGCTGTTGATGAACTCGGTGTAGTAGTGGTTGGACGTGTAGGAGAAGCGTTTGACGAACAACACGGCGCTGAGGTCCGGCGGCAGCGCAGGCGCGCCCCAGGCGACATGCGCCCACAAACCGGACGCGAGCCATGCGGTAAACGCCTTTCGGATTTTCACCCTCATGTGCGTGCGCCCCCTTTTCTGTGCCGCGTCGTACCCGTGCGCATCCGCCCTTCCCCACCCTTACCTTTTTCCGTCTCGCGCCTTATCCGCCGATGCGCCAGAGGTGTTTTTTCCCCCGCACGTAGATCCGTCCGCCGGCAAAGGCCGGTGTGGCGCTGACGGCCTCGCCCATGGGGTTGGCTGCCACCTCCCGGCCCTCGCGGCCCGCCGCGAAAACGCGGAACAGGCCTTTGACGCGGTCGGCCACATACACATGACCGCCCGCGGCCACCGGTGAGGCGTAGAAGCCGTCCTCGAACTCTTTGCGCCAGACCTGTTTGCCGTTGGTCAGGTCGTGGCAGAAGACCTCCCCCGCATCATTGGCCAGATACGCGAGCCCGTCGAGAATGACCGGGCTGGCCACATCCGGCAGGTTGCCGTCCTCCCACTCCCAGAGTTTTTCCGGCGCGCCCTGCGGCGGCTGGCGGAAGGCGATCATCCTCGAATAACAGTTCGCCGCCAGCCAGACATCCCCCTCCCACGCCAGCGAAGGCGCCACCTCGCCTCCGACCGCCTCGACCTGCCACCGCTTCGCGCCGGTCGCCAAATCCATCCCCCAGGTCTGTTGCGTCGCGTGCACCAGCAGAAGGAACGCGTCACAGACGGGCATGACCACGGGCGTGCTCCAGGACATGCCTGTCGCGCGCGGGGTCTCCCACAGGGTGCGCCCCGTCGCTTTGTCCAGCGCCAGGATGCGGCCGCGCTCCTCCTGATCCCACTGCACAATCAGCATGCGGCCGCAATAGACGAGCGAGGAGGCGTGGCCGTACGTGTTTTTCGGCCGGCCCAGATAAATCTGCCAGACCGGTTCGCCGGCATGGCTCAGCGCCACGAGGTCCCCGGTGCCGAACACCGCAAACACGTATTTTTCGTCGCAGGCCGGTGTCGATGCGGCCAGACCCGTCTCGTCCATCACATCCGGCAGAGCCTCCCCCGCCTTGGCGCCGTCCGGAATCACGGCGCGCCAGAGTAGCGCGCCGGTTTCCGTGTCATGGGCCATCACGCTGCGCGCCTCGGCGTTTCCGGAGGTCAGAAAGAGGCGGTTGCTCCAGACCACCGGTGTGCTGGAGCCGCCATGCCGCAACTCGGTTTTCCAGCCGATGCCTTCGCCGGTGACGCCATTCCAGCGCACGGGGAAACGCGGGAGGGGGGAACGGCCCGACATCTCCGGCCCGCGCAGAAAGGGCCACTGCCCCGCGAGCGCGGCCGGGTCGGTGCCCTGGCGGCAGGGACAGACGCGCGGCGCGTCCGGGGCGGCTGACGGATTTTGTAGGCGGGCGCGCAGTTCGCGGTCAGCCGGCTGGGCGGCTATGCGGCGCCGCTGGATCACATGCAGCACAACGGCGCAAAGCAGCAACGCGCCGCCGGCCGCCAGAACCGCGTTGACCGCCATGCGGTCCGCGCGGGAGGGATCCGATTCCGTCAGCGTGCGCGGGTCCGGGATCGGCAGGGTCAGGCGCCAGGCGACACCGAAACCGGCCGCGGTGAGGATCAGGCCCGCAATGAGCAAGATCATGCCGGTCTGGCGGAAGGTCAGGCTGTTGAAATAGGCGCGCCGCGCGAGACGGTCCAACTCGCGCGCGAATGCTACGGCGTCCTGATTTTCCGGTGCGGCGCGGCCCGCGGCCAGTGCCCGCTCCAGCGTTTCGGCGCGCACGGTCTCTGCGGGGCCGGAGCGGGTGGCGTCCGCGGTCAGCAGGGCCGCGACCGTGAGACTGAAGACCAGCGCCACGAACCCGACGCCGCGTGC
>JAVEYH010000183.1:0-4347 GCA_034003585.1 Kiritimatiellia bacterium | reverse complement strand
TTCCTGCGCGTGATCACCCTCTACAAGAGCGAGAAGTCCGTGCAGCCGGAAGCGCTCTACAGGGCCGCGAAATGTTTTGATAAGCTCGGGCAGTCCTCGCGCGCGGATCAGATGCGCTCCGCCCTGAAAAGCGAGTTCGGCTCTTCGGAGTGGGCGCGCAGGCAGTAAGGGCCGCGCACGGGATTTCCCGCGCCGGAGGGGCGCGGGCGGGATGGTAGAACAGCAAGGGAAACAAGCAGAGGTTAATGATGAAAAGACTGGTCATGTCAGCAGTGTTGGTCGCAGGTTTGATGATGGGCGCGTCCGGGGTCTCGGCCCAGGATGCGGCCCCGGCGGCGGCTCCGGCGGCCGCGGCTGCGGCGCCTGCGGCGGTGGAAAACGCGCAACCGGCGGCAAGCGCGAAGAAATCGTCCGGAACCGGATTTCTCGCGGTGATCCTGGGTTCCGGCTGGCTGGGCATCATGCTGTGGCTCGCGCTTTTCGGCTGCGGCGCGGCGGCGATCTATTTCATTGTGGACTGCTCGGTGTTGATCCGGCCGCAGAAGATCATGTCCCAGACGCTCATCGACAAGGTCAAGGGCGCGATGGCCGAGGGCGATGTGATGAAGGCGCTGCACGCCTGCGAGAGCGAGCCCGGCCCCATGGCCAATATCCTCTCCGCGGGCTTCTCCCATGTGGAGGAGGGCTTTGAGGTGATCCAGGAGTCCATCGGCGCGGCCGCGGACCTGGAGACCGAGCGCATCATGCAGCGGCTCACCTGGATTTCCGTGTGCTCGAACCTCTCGCCGATGCTCGGGCTGCTCGGGACGGTGCAGGGCATGATCATGGCCTTCGCCACCCTGGCCACCGGCGCGCCGGACGTGGGCGCGCTCGCGCTCGCCATCTCCCAGGCGCTCTGGACCACCGCCGGCGGACTGGCGGTCGCGATTCCGGCCATCACCTTCTACTACAGCATCCGCAATAACGCGAACCGGCTGATTCTGCGCATGCAGGCCATGACCATGGAGCTGATCAAGGATCTGCGCAATGTCGAAGTGGTGAACGACTGACGCCGTGCGGCGGGAAGGCTCCGGCCGGGCCGTGTGACGGTTCCGGGCCGGGGCGCCCGACGTGCGCGGAAGACGGGAGGTCGGCCCTGTTGCCACAGGGCCTGTTCGGCGGCCGGAACAAGAGGCGGGACTGGAAAAATGGGCAAATCTCATACGACTCAATGCGAAATGGACATGACGCCGATGATCGACGTTGTGTTCCAGTTGATCATTTTCTTCGTGGTGACGATGAAGATGAATCAGGACAAGAACGAGAGCATCGTCCTGGAGGACGGCAAGCACGGCGTCACCATCACCGCCGACAACATGCCGCCGACCACGCTGGAGATCGAACTGGACCGCCGCGGCCGCATATCCATCCACAACGCCACGCTTTCCGAAGCGCTGCTGCGTGACATCATCCGCGGCCGCGTCAACAAATACGGCAACGAATTCCCTGTCATGATCCGCGCGGACCGCCGTACCCTCCACGAGCGGGTCCGCAAGGTCATGGATATCTGCACCTCCTCCGGCGTGTGGAAGCTTTCGTTCGTGGCGGTTCAGGAACACAAGGCCCAAGCCGACCGATAGCGGCAGGAGTTTTCCCCATGGCATACAAACGGAAAGAAAATAAAGGCGAAAGCCCGAAACTGGACATGACCCCGATGATCGACGTGGTCTTCCAGCTCCTCATCTTCTTCGTCGTCACGCTGAAGCAGGAGGATATCTTCTCGAAACTCTCGGCGGCCCGCCCCGCGCCGAACCCGGACGACAAGGTCAAGGAGCAGCAGCAGGATCTGATCAACGTGATCGTGGCGCCGCAGGGCTTTGTGTTCAACGGCCGCCCCATGCGGCTGCCGGAACTGGACCGGAGCATCGAGCGGTTGTCGGGATACAGCAAAACCGCCATGGTCATCATCAAGTGCACCGCCGACTCCACCCACGCCATGCTGGTGCAGGCGTTGGATGTCTGCAACAAGCACGGCATGACCAACCTGTCGATTTTCAGCATGTGATAAGGAATCTGACATGAGTAGCTACCCGGACATGAATGAGGTGAACTCCCATCTCGAAGAGATTATCGAGATGTATACGGAAGAGTCCTACCTCCACCGCCTGAAGAAGCTGTTCAGCGGGCTCAAGGCGCCGCGCCAGTCCAAGGAGTACAAGACGGCGATGATCGAGCTGCAGCGCCTCTCCGCGCCGATCACCGCCATTCTGCTGCCCGTGTTCGCGGTCGGGATGCTCGTGCTGATGGGCGGGGGCGGGACCGGGCCCGACCGCCTGATCGAGACGCAGGTGCTGGAGGCCGAGGAGGTCAAGGATCTCGATAAGTTCAAGGAACTCGAGAAGCCGGAAGAGCAGATGGAGGAGGTGGACATCGATATCCCCGTGGCCAATCCGGATGTGAACGTGGCCTCCGACGCGCCGACGGATCAGCCGATGAGCCCCCAGCCGCAGGCCTTCGACGCGGTGATGATGGTGAAGAGCCCCGTGATCCTCAAGAACATCTACGGCAGTACCCGGAACACGGGCACGCGCGGCACGCAGCTCGCGCGTTTCGGCGGCGACGCCTTCACGGAGGAGGCGGTGTTGCGCGCGCTCCGCTGGCTGAAGAAGAACCAGCAGGCGGACGGCTCGTGGAACCGCAACAAGGTCGCCATGACGGGGCTCGCGATCCTGACGTTCCTGTCGCACGGCGAGAAGCCCGGCGATTCCGCCGAGTTCGGCGAGACCGTCCAGAAGGGGCTGGAGTATCTGCTGCGCGTCCAAGACAAGAAAACGGGCCGCCTGCCCGGCAACTACGACCATCCGATCGCCACGTACGCGCTCTGCGAAGCCTACGGCATGACCATCAACCCCAATGTCAAGACCGCCGCGGAGAAGGCGATGGTCCCGATCATCAAGGGGCAGCATCCCACGGGCGGCTGGACCTATCATATGGATCCCAATCCGGACAAGGAGAGCGGCAAATACCGCGACGACACCTCCTACATGGGCTGGTGCGCGCAAGCGCTGAAGGCCGCCAAACTGGCGCGCCTCCACGTGGAGGGTCTGGACAAGGCCAGCAAGCTGGCGATCCGCGGATTCAAGGCCAATGCCGCGCCCAACGGCGGGTTCGGGTATTGCGGACCGGGCTCCGGCGGCCTCACCAGCGTTGGTACGCTCTGCATGCAGCTTCTGGGCGCCTCGAACGAGGCGGAGGTGCGCAAGTCCCTGGAGCTGATGGATTCGTGGGCGCCGACCTTCTCCAGCTACAGTGTGATTGCCGACGAACTCGCCAAAATCAACAAGTCGCAGCTCAAGGAGAATGAGACGCCGCTGGCCGCGGCCAAGGCCCGCATCGCGAAGACCCTCCCGCCTGCGGAGCAGAAGTTCTTCAGCGCGTCGCCCCAGTACTATTTCTACTACGCCACCCAGTGCAAATTCCACGCGGGCGGCAAGCGTTGGGACAGTTGGAACAAGCTGATGAAGCCCAATTACATCAAGGCCCAACAGGTTCAGAAGGATGCCATCAAGGACCACAAGGGCGTCCTGCGGGATATCGGCTGGTGGGAGAATACCGACGCGCACTCGGACCGCCCGGTGATGGATACCTGCCTCGCCGCACTGCAGCTCATGGTCTATTACCGCTATCTGCCCACCACCAGCAAAGAGGCGGTTCAGGTCGAAGCGGAGATCGGTGCCTCCACCACGGACACGGGAGACATCCAGGTCGACACCGGGAATCTGTAATTTTCGAGTCTGAACGCGCAACGCCGAACGCGCAACGCGCAACGTCCAAGTGCGGTGAATTTTCCTCCGGCGTTGCGCGTTGAACGTTGGGCGTTACACGTTTTACGAGGCAAGGCCGCCATGCCCTTCTCCCTCTTTCTCGCGCTGAAATACCTGAAGCCGAAGCGTTCGTTCACTTCGGTGGTGACGCTGATTTCCGTCATCGGGGTGGTGCTGGGCGTGGCGATCATCATCATCGTCCGCGCGGTGATGACCGGTTTCGGCGACATGTGGAAGGAGAAGATCCTCGACTTCAAACCCCACATCACCGTTTCGCCCCTGACCGGCGGGGTGATCGAAGGGGAAGAGGCGCTGTGCCGCAGGCTGGAGCAGGTGCCGGGAGTCACGGCGGTTTCGCCGGGACTCGAAACGCGGGTGCTGGTCGAACACCGCCGCCGCGTGGTGGCCCCGCTCATCCTCGGCACGGACCCCGCCCGGGCGCAACGCGTGATGAAGCTCGATCAGTTGGCGGCCGGCGCGTTCGATCTGGAAGGCGACGCCGTGGTGCTGGGCATCGATCTGGCCGCCGAACTGGGCATCCGGG
>JAVEYH010000182.1:0-4406 GCA_034003585.1 Kiritimatiellia bacterium | reverse complement strand
AGGCCGGGGCGCAACGAGCTGGAAATCCGCGTGACCAACACGTGGGCCAACCGGTTCATCGGGGACGAGCTTCTTCCCGCCGCAGAGCGGAAAACCTGGACCACGTACCACGGGTTCAAAGCCGATACGCCGGTGGGCTGGTTTCGCTCCGGCCTGCTGGGGCCGGTGACCGTGCAGGTCGGGTGTGTGGGGGACTAGTACATTGTACAAATAGATCTTTCGTCTAAAATGGATGTGTGTTGCGCTTCCTCCGTGTTGTATAAACATCAAAGGAGGGAGCAAGTCATGGGAAGGCACGCCAGTTACAAAGTCACGCTGACACGGGAAGAGCGGGACGAGTTGGAAGGAGTGACCCGGAGGGGTCGTGAAGCGGCGAAGAAAGTGCTGTACGCGCGCGCGCTTCTGCTTCTGGATGAAGGCGCCGCCGCGAAGGAGAAGTGGAAGGTCGATGCGGTGTCCTCGCAGCATCGGGGTCAGCAGCATCGGGGTCAGCCCTGAAAATACAAAATAGGGTTGAAGGAATCGGGCGGCGATGTTAAGTTGACGCGCATGGCGAGGAAACTGCGGATACAGTACGAGGGTGCACTTTACCATGTGACGTTCCGGGGGAACGCACGGCGGGAGATCTTCGCTGACAACCGGGACCGGGAACGGCTGACCGAACGGGTGGGCGAGAGCGCGGAAGACTTCGGCGTGCGCGTCTACGAATACTGCTGGATGCCCAACCACGGGCACCTTCTGGTGGAGACGCCGGCGGCGAACGTGAGCGCGTTCATGGCCAGCGTGTTGACGGGATACACGGTCTATTACAACCTGCGGCACAAAACGGGCGGGCACGTCATGCAGGGACGGTTCGGATCGACGGTCGTGTCGGGCGACGCCTACCTGCTGCGGCTGAGCCGATACATCCACTTGAATCCCGTTGTGACGCCGGGGTGGGGCGAGAGGCCGTTTGCCGCACGGCGGAAAGCGCTCCGGGCGTATGAGTGGAGCAGTTACCGGAAATACATCGGGCTGGCGGCCGTGCCTCCGTGGCTGGCCCGCGAGCCGCTGCTTGCGATCATGCCTGGCGCAGGCAAGCCGGAGTCTCGGTATCGCCGGTACGTCGAGGATGGCCTGCGGCGACCGGACGAGGCTTTCAGGCTGGAGTTGGGGCAGTCGCCTCTGGCGCTGGGGCCGCAGGAGTTCAGGGAGCGGATGCTGCGCGAGCACGAAGAGCGGGGGCGTGTGCGGCGGGAGGACGCCTCGTTGCGGCATGTCCGGGTTCTTGAGAAGCCCACGTGCGTGCTGCGAGAGGTCTGTGGCGCGCTGGGCTTGCGGCCTGCGGAGATCCGCATCCGCCGCCGCGACGGGCGCGACCGTGGTGTCGCGGCGCTGGCCCTGATGCGGCGTTGCGGGCTGACGGAAAGGGCTGCCGCGGCGGAACTGGGCCTGGGCACCGGGTCGGCGGTCAGCTATCTGGTCCGACAAGTCAAGGCGCGCTGCCGTGTCGAGCCGGACACGGCGGAACTTGTCCGCCGCGTCACATTGGCGGATGTGCCCCTGTGATTGCGAAACTCATGGCGGCAGGATCTGGCAATGCCGTATTTGCTATTTTCAGGGCTGACCCCGATTGCTGCAGATCTTTTAAAAGAATCGGTTGTCTGCCGACAGGGTAGTCCATACACTCTGAGTCATGGGACAACAAAAAATGAGACATGCGTTGTTTGTGGCGCTGGGCCTCCTGCCGCTGGCGGCTTCGGCCGCGACATTGGGCGATCCGTTGAAGGGGCTTGTCTGCGGCGCGGGGGATGCTTGTCCGCAGGGCTACGTGCCCCCGCTGTTGAGCAACGGCGAGTTGAGCATGACCGTTGACTGGACGTGCGGTATGCGCGAGCGCAGCTATGCCGGAATCAGACCGGCCATTTACTGGGCCGGCCGGAGGTTGCCACCCCCAGGCGGCGAGTTGTTCGAGTTCGGCAAGTTCAACCATCGCGTCGTCATCGGCGGCGTGCCACGCGACTTTCCGGATACCTGGGAGCAGCAACTGGATGTCGGGCGCGCGACATTGTTCAGCCGCAACAGTTACACGAACGGCCTTCGCATCGAGAGTGAGATCATTGTGCCGCTTACCCGTAACCTGATCGCCTTCCGCCGCACACTGGTCTCCACGACAACCGCACCGCTGACGGTCACGTTGGGCTACACCTTTCAGGCGCCCAAACATCCGCGTCTGACAGGGACGTGGGCGTGGAACCCGGAGAAACGGTGCGCCGTCTACTCCTGCCGGACCTACGGAAACGACGTCCGCGACGCGGTGATCGCGGTCTTCAAGGGGTCCGGGGAGCCGGCGGAGTACGCGGTCAAAAATGATCGGGATGCAACGCTCTCCGCCACGTTCACCCTTCAGCCCGGCGAACGGAAAGCCACCACGTTCTTCGTTCAGTATGAAGACACGCTGGACGCCGGCAAGCTTGCCGACCGCGTCCAAAGCACACGCGAGTGGGTTTTGAATAACGGGTTCGGCGCCCTGTTGCGCGAGCATGAGCAGGCTTGGGCTGCCTATCACGCCGAATCGTCCATCGAGGTGCCGGAGCCGAGAATCCAGCGCATGATCGATGTCGCGCAGTACCACTTGCGGGTCAACGCCACGCGCTGGTCATTCCCCGTGGGAATCTTCCCGGGACATTGGCAAGGGAAATACTTCGGATGGGATGAGATGTTCTGCCATCAGGGGTTGCTGGTCGCCAATCACGTCGCCGTGGCCCGCCGGTGCCCGGAGTTCCGCAAAGCCCTCCTGAAAACCGCATGCGCCCGTGTGAGCCACTACGGCAGCAAAGGCACGTACGGCGCCCGCTATCTCTGGGAATCGTATGAGGACGGGCGCGTGGAAGGCGCGCCGCAGGGCTTCTGGCTGGACCATATCTTCCACATGTCCAACATCGCGAAAAGCGTCTGGACGCAGTACCTTTACAGTGGAGACCCAGAGTACCTTAAGGAAGTCGGATATCCGGTTCTGATCGAGTGTGCCCGCTATTACCGCTCGCACTGGGTGTACGAGGACTCCGACGGCACGCAGTACATCGGCAAGTGCACCGATCTGGAGCGCCTCGGCCCGGCGCGCGAGCGCCCGTTCATGACCACCTGCGGTGCGATCTATACCCTGCGGGCCGCAGCGGACGCGGCAGAGGTGCTTCAGATGAATCTGGACGAGGCGGCGGATTTCAGAAAAACGGCCGACAAGCTGGTCGCCTCGCTGCCGCACCGCGACGGAGCCTACATCGCTTACAAAGACTGTCTGGTTCCCAGCGTGGCCACCCTGGGAGGGCTCTTCCCCTATCCGCTCTTTGACAAAAGCAGCGACCTGCAACGCGAAGCGGCCTACCGGTTCATTCGTGACGGCCGCGCCGCCGGCAACATGTATCCGGTCGGCAAAAAAATCTGCCCTTGGTACGCGGGCAAGATGGCGGTCGCCATGACCCTGCTGGAGGACAACGCTGAGCCGATCAAGCTGCTGCGCGAAGCCGCCGACGTGACGGGTCTGTTCGGCGAGACCTTCGAGATCAACGAGCCCGGCACCGTCGTCGCGCATCCCTGGTTCGCGACCGCCTCGGGCAATGTGCTGGTCGCCCTGTGCCACATGCTCCTGCACAACGCCGGAGACGAGACGCGGCTTGGCATCGGCGTGCCGGACGAATGGAAACATTACGCCTTCCGGCTTCCGGCGCACGGAGGCCTTCTTGTCGACGCCCGCGTCAAGGACGGCCGGCTCGCGGCGTTGAGCCTGACGCCGAACGCGCCAGCGAAGAACACCCGGCCCATCACGCTCGTCTGCCGGGAAGGGATGCTGCCGGCGGCGGGGTTGTCCGCCGCTTGCGTGAAAAACCAGACACGGAAAGACGGCAAGGTTTATGTGACCCTCGCGTTGAACGGGGGCGCATCCTTGATTCACTGACCGGTGAGGGTTCCAGGTTTCTGGATTTATTTTCGGCGGTTGTCATCCGGCAGGGCAGATCGTATACTCGGATTCATGGGGAGGCGGGCACAGCCGGCGACGAAGCGGCGTGGTTCGCGGAGTCGTCCGCGCCCGCAGGACACCCTGCAAACGGGGAGAGGGGATATGCGCGTTCTGTTTCACACTGGCGTCGCGGCACTCACGGTCGTTGCCCAAACCGTGTTCGGAGGGGTGGTCTGGCTCGACTGGAGCACCGACCGGGAGCCGGTTTCGTATTCGGTCGGCGAGACCGTCACGTTCCGCGTCCGGCTGGTTGAGGACGGTAAACCGCTGGCCGGGAAGATCCTCAAGTGGGCGCGCTCCGGCGACGACCAGGCCGCGGAACGGGGCGAGGCGCTGACGGCGGGGGACGGCTCGGCCGAGATCCGGACCCCGATCCGCGCGCCGGGCTTTGTCCGCATGGAGGTCTGGC
>JAVEYH010000181.1:0-4424 GCA_034003585.1 Kiritimatiellia bacterium | reverse complement strand
GCTCCTCGGACGAGGCGGCGGGTGGAAACGATGAAACGTATTTCTTCAATGCATCTAAACGCTCGGCGGCACGAAGCTCGAGCGGAGACTGCGCCCTGACTGTTTCTCCGGAGGCACGGGCCGCGTCACCATGGTCAGCGTCGGTTAAGCAAGAGAAAAGAATGCGGAAGTCAAATGCGTTGTGAACACCGTTCAATGAGCCGAGCGGCGGCGATAAGCAACCGCTTTCCGCGTGTCTGCGCAAAAGCTCGGGAAGCGCACGATCAACTGCAATGCGTGTGTCTGAGTTTACGAGGCGCAAAGGCGGGTTTTGCAATTGGATTTGTGCAAGATCCGGTAATCCGATGTGATGCGCGTAAACAAGCAGGGCTGGCAGGATTTCTTGTTGTGCGAAAAGATGCGCGGCCCCAGCATCTTGATGAGGAATGGGCAGGTGCGCATGGGAATTCTTTCCGGCTAAGATCGCCTGATTCGCGTCATCGAGTTTGCCCAGATCGTGAAATGCGGCGGCAGCACGGATAATCGAGGCGAGATCATCTGTCGCGCTGTCGCCTCGCCAGTAGGGCGACGCCTCCGCCCAGAACCGAGCCGCGCTTCCCGAAACATTTGTGATGTGTTCGGTGTACGGTTGGTTCGGGGCGGAAGGCGAGGCGCTACGGGCGTAGTAGATCATGGATTCATCAGGTCTTTCGCATCAACTTTCTTATTGATGTTGTCGGGAAGGACAGGTGGGACATCGTAGTCCTTCTCCCATGAGGTCGAGGGCGCGAGCGGATCCGTTCCTTTTCGCTTGGGAGTGAGCGCGTCGATCAAGAGATAGTCCGGGCAACTGCCAAGCGCGTCCTTGTGCTCGATCCACCAAGCATGGCGAATTCGGACATCGGGGCGGATGGCGGAACGGGTGTGGTCGTAGGCGTAGGGGATGAGGCGTTTCAGTAATTCCACGTCACAGGGCTTGCACCCGGACTTATGGGCAAGGCTGGGGTTGATGAAAAACGGCATCACATACACACCATGCTCCACGACGCGATAGGCGAGCGGCGCCATGCCTTGGTTCTTGCCTTCTTGCACACCTGCTTTGTTTGTATTTGTTTGACGCCTAATGATGACGGGACAAACGGAGAGTCCCATGCCAAACTGAACGATGCCTGTCTTGATGTACCCCTTATTTCTTGCTTTTCCCGCGTCCGCATCGCCCGAATCTTTCGATTCCAAGAAAGTATTTCCAAAGAGTCGGGCATCCCAGTATTTTTTGACGAAATCACTGTTCAGAAAATCCGTTTCGATGAAGGGTTCTTTTGGCCCCATCTCATTGAAAATTGCTTTGCGGTCACGCCCACGCAATTCGAGGATACCGAACTTGTAACCTTCTGGAACGTCGGGAAGGTTTCTCGTAACGACTTGGGCGACGGGGCCGTCGGCGATTTCGATGAGGTCGCGCAGTTTGCGCTTGAACGAGACAGGCGAGATTTCGCCCTGCCCGTTGTCGCGCTGGCGCGGGTCGCTTTCCGCGTCGGGGTTGCCGTTGGGGTTGGAGTTGACGACCTCGATGATGAGAAGGCCGGTGACACGCTTGATTTCGTTGCTCATTGCTGGGTTCCTTCGAGTTCGGTGGTTTCGGTTGAGGTTTCAGGTTTTTCGGATTTTGGGAAAGACGAGAGGTAGCCGAGAAAAATCTGGGCACGTTCTTCGGGCGAGGGACGGACGGGCCAGTTTGTTTTGTGGAGCGCATCTGCAATAGTCGCCCATTGATGCACCCAATAATGGGCGAGTCCACTCTTTTCCTCCCCGTGGAATCTTTTCACCCACTTCAGATAGGGAGTAACGCGTATGGTAAGCTGATTAAACGCCCGGAGTGGAGACTCCAACATTGGGCTCAGTAACGAGCTGCCACAGAGTTCGGGCAGTTTGTCGTTGGGTCGCACGACCTCGCAGTAGAGGCGATGGATTTCGTCCGCGATGCGCAGGAAGCGGCCGAGTTGAAACGCGCTTTCGTTCATATAGCTTTCCTTTGTTTTTCCGAGTTTGTAAAGAAGCATGCCGAGAACGCCGGGGTAAGTTTCCAAATTGGGCAAATCCTTCCGGTCAGCGATTTCGTTGCGCCCTTTCGCGCGGCAGAGAGCAATGAAATAGGTTTGCGAATGGGCGAGGAACCGTTCCGTGACGTATGTGGTCTGCGCGACTTCGGGAGAGTCAAGCAGGAGTCGTAGACCTGTCGATGGTTCGAAGAGGTTGACCTTGCTTTGCTTGACCTCGTTGCGGGAAAGCGTCCAGACGACATTGAGGATTTTGTGAAGCCTCACAGGAAAAAGCGTCTGCGGCTCTACGGGAATGGAAAACGGTTTCCCTTTTTCGTTCTTGCCCGCGCCCCATGTGCGGACGTCCAACGGAGGGATGTTTTTGAAACCCGCGTCCCACATGCGCGAGGCGGCTTCGATCGAAGCGACAGTGGTGTTATGGTAATAGACGACCTTCGTTCGCGCTTTGTCCATTTTGCGCAGAGAAAAAATTTCAAGGTCGCTGTTTTTCGTCGCCTCGCCGGTGCCTTTTAATTGAACGATAACACTTTCTGCAAGCACCTTGAACTTCTGTTCCTCGAGCACGTCCTTTCTCTGGACACCCAGAAGTGTTGCAAGTTGCGGAAGGGAATCCGGCGGCAGTTCGGTCGGATAAGCGAAAAGCAGTTCATTATCGCCAGCGATGCCAAACGTAGCCCCTTCGTTCTCGAGTGCGGATATCCATTCCAGAGCTGACTGCGTACGTTCACGCGACGTATTACCAACAGGGAATGTCGCACTACCGATGAGATGATAGCGCCCCTGCGCAGGAATGTCTTTGTTCAGCGAGCGAATCTTGATCTGTCCCAACAGACGCGGCAAGGTAATGTCGCTGAAAAGGGCATTCACGCCATCGGCATCGCCGTCGTACGCATCTTTGGCATCGGCAGGCCTGGCTTGAAGGCACTCGTTATCAACGGCGGACAATAGCATGCTCAGCCGTTCCAATGTCTTGACGTGCGCGACTGGGTACTCCGCGTACTCCTTGATATCAAGAAAAACGGAGATTTTCTTTCCCGGTACTGGCTTCCACCCCCAATCGTTATTCAGAATTTGTGTATCAAACGCCTTCCAAAACGCTTCTGCATCGAGCTTTCCGACGATGGCAAGCAATGTTGTGAGCGTCTCGCTCTTGACGGGCCGACCTTCAATACGCCTTTCAATTTCTTCTCGTGCCACATAAAAGTTCCGCTCCAGTCCCTCCAGCGTTTTCTTCAGTTCTTTTTTTCGTTTATCGTCAGGCATCCCGCTGACGTGCGTAATGTTGAATCCGGGTAAGGAGCTGAATTTGTTCGGCGCGAATTTCCGTAGTTGGCCCGCATGTTCAGGCGTGAGCCTTTCCAAGCGTTCAATCAGCCCGTCTGAAGTCAACCACACACGGATGCAAGGCGATAAAGCGGAGGCCTTGGGCAGCGGTTGCATGTTCGGATGCCAAACAAAGGCTTTTGGCAAATCCCGCATCGCATCCGCGACTTTCATCAACTCGTTAATCATGTCTGGACTCCCCTGCCTTGATGCCGTACTCCAGAACCCCTCTCGTGATCTTCACATTCAGGTCGTAGGTGAATCGTACCTTGGAGTTCCCATCCGGAAAGACTTCGCGCAACATGGACGGCAGAACGGTGTTGATGTCCTCCTGCACGCTGCAGCCTTCACGGAACGGACCGACATATGAGGGGGCGAACTCTTTCCAGCCAAGGCATGGCAGGGTGAACCATTGGCCACGCTTAAGACGGCGCTCGAAGATCGCGGCATAGGCATGGCCGGGCGAAGTGGTGCCACTTGAAGGTGTTCCGCGCGGCGTGCAGCCTTTGGCCCCACCCTTGAAATCGTGGGTTCCGGTTTTGACGGGGACGGGGTTGTCCCATCGCTGTGCCTTCTCATCCAAAGAGGTTTTGTTCCTTGCCGGATAGACGTAGGCGTACATCCTGTAGCAGACATCCGTCAGAACGGTCGCGAGAAATTGAAATGCATTGTCTTCACGTATTTGGGTGGGATGGCGAAGCGGCCCATGGTAGTTGGTGGCGTAACCGTGAAAATGCAGCGGCTTGCAGATCTCGACCTTGAAAGGCACAACCTCTATCGCTGGCCCCCACAAAACTGACTCAAAAATGCCTTTGACGGCCGAATAGGTTGGCGCAGGATAGCTGACCGGGCAGTCCCCTGTGTCGGGTCGCGTCCACATGGCGGTGTTGCCGGCAATCTCCATTTTGACTTCGTACGGTTTCATTTCGGCCGTTCTCCCAAGTTTCCCTCTGTCCGGCGCTTTCACGCCGGACAGAGGGATGATGATTCAATCCGGACCACAAAAATGCACTCGTTTCAACCCACCTCCCGACAATGGAGAGAGCCCTTTATCGGGAAGAC
>JAVEYH010000180.1:1475-4438 GCA_034003585.1 Kiritimatiellia bacterium | reverse complement strand
TCTGCAACGCCCAGACGTCGCCGCAGGGCCAGGCGCGGATGCCGCGCCAGCGGTTGTTGTTGTCGCCGTTCGCCACGCTGTTGAAGAGCCACTGATCGTCAAAGTCGATCGGGGCCCAGAGCGGCTCCCCGCTCTTCTGATTGATGTCCAACCCGCCGTGGCAGACCCCCCAGCCGAACGCCCCCATCCAGCAGTCGCCGCCGTGATAGCAGGATTTGATCTCGATCACCTTGTTCTTGTTGGGATACCACGGGTGCATCGGCTGCGGACAGATGGGTAAGGCCGCGTCCTGCACGGCGAACCGCGCGTCCTTGTGCGGCCGTTGCCTGAGATTTCCCTTGCCCGGATAGCGCATCGGGATCTTGTCGAAGACGCAGAGCGCCATGTCAAACCAGAGGCGCATCCCGTTGATCACCAGCGGCTCGCAGAAGCTCTCCTGGGCGCCGACCACGCGCGTCAGAGTGAGCGGGTGGCCGTCCACCCGTACCCGGCATGAGAAGCCGTAGACCATGCCCTGCAGCGGCGGGCGTTCGATGATCTCGCACCCCGTCTCCTCCAGCACCAGCGTGCGCACCGCGCCGTTCTTGAGCGTGAACCGCAGGGTGTCGCCGCAGTTGAGCTCCACCGGCGTCAGCACTTCCCGGGCAGTCCGATCAACAATTTCCGGCGCGCCGCAGGCGGAACCCGCCGTCCACAGCGCACCGCCCATCAGCAGAAATCCCCCAACCGCAGGCCTCAAACGTCTCATCGCGAACCGTTCCCTCTCTCGTTATCCCTCTGTCCGTTTCTTTTTCCTTTTGAACGAAACGTTGTTGCGGGCGGGGACGCCCGCGTTCCTGACTCGACGTGTCCCCTTTTCACCGGAAACACATGTTCTTCACGCCCCGCCGCCGCAAGAATCACTGCACCCTTACCGGACCTGGATGGCTGTTCCGAGAAGATAAAACCGCTCGTACGCGCCGATGTCCACCTTGGGGCCGCAGATGCGGCGCGATCCGCGCAGATCGACTGCCCCCGTCATCCAGGAGTCGTATGCGCCCGCATTGCAGCAGGGAGACCCCGGCTTGAGGCGGTAATCCCCTTCCGCAAAATTCTCCAGCATCGGATCGCCGGACACATTGCCGACACCGTAAGCTGCCAGCACATTGTTTGACGCGAAGCAGTAGTGAAAGTTCTCCATGTCCGACGTGAAGGCCGAGCCGACCTCCGCGATGCCGGACTGGTTGACGTTTCCGAACACCAGGCAGTTGCTGACCACCGAGCCCGTCGTGTTATAGGCAGTGTGATTGCCCAGATAGATCCCCCCCGCCGCATATTTCGAACGGTTGGTGACCACGGTGCAGGACATGAAGAGCACATTGCTCCCGACCCCGCAGGCCCCGCCATACGAACCGGTCACAGACTCATTCTTCTCGATCAGGCAGTTGCGCATGGTCAGTCTCGATGCCGGACGCTGAAAATAGA
Organism: Kiritimatiellia bacterium; assembly: GCA_034003585.1. Classification (GTDB taxonomy): domain Bacteria; phylum Verrucomicrobiota; class Kiritimatiellia; order RFP12; family UBA1067; genus JAPXSY01. The sequence continues at coordinate 2,974 of JAVEYH010000180.1, read as the reverse complement.
CCCCGCCGCCGTCAGCCGCCGTGCTGGTGTTGTTGCGGATGAACGTGTGGGAAACGAGCCCGTATCCCGCGCTCAAGTATGAGGAAATCCCGCCTCCCTGTCCCGTGGCGCTGTTTCTCTCTATGAAGCAGTTACTGATCACGCAATCGCCGATCATATACACACCGCCGCCCGCACCGACGGCGAGGTTGTTGCTGATGACGCAATCGGTCACGAACGCTCCCGTGCCGCGGGTGGAGACCCCGCCGCCGCCGAGTCCGCCGGTCATCTCGGTCTGGTTTCCGGTGATCAGGCAGAGTGAGAGGACCGCCGTGCTGTTGAGAGCGGCGCCGCCGCCTTCCTTGCGCGCCCGGTTGTCGAAAATTTCGCACGCTTCCACCCGCGCGCCGGAGGCGTACACCCCTCCGCCGGACTCGGATTTAGACGAATAGCTGGTACACCGGTTGCCGAAGATCCGGCACCGCTTCAGGCTTGAATTACCGCCGGACATGTGGACGCCGCCGCCGCAACCGTTCGTGACGAAGTTGTGGCTGATCTCACAGTCCGTTACAACACCATAGTCGGTATATAAGCCACCGCCGCCGATGTGGGTGCCGTAGTTTTCCTCCCACGCCGCGTAACAGCAGGTAATCACGCAATTGGAGACCACGCCGCCTTTCTCGATATAGACCCCGGCGCCGTACGGTCGGCCGTTCCAGCAGCCGTTCGAGACCGTGAACCCGCAGAAGAGCGTATTGGTGGCTGTCAGCCGCACGCAGTTGGTCACGCCGCCGCCGTCGATGATTGTGTCGCGCGGGTCGGAGCTCAGCGCACGCACGGTGAGCATTTTCGAAACGTTGACCGGCACGGTCACCGCGTACACGCCGTTTGAGACCACGATCTCGTCCGCAATCGCGGCCTTGGCCACCGCGTTGCTGATCGTCTTAAACGGCGCTTCCCAGCTCGCTCCCGCCGCCGCGTCATCGCCTTCCGGCGCCACATGCCAGGTGGTCGCGGCGCCCATTCCGTTCCATACCGCCAGCGTTCCCGCCAGTACGATCGCCCGGGTCGAGTTCATCGCATCCTCCGTGTTGTTTTCCGCTTTCGTGTTCCGTACCTCATCCTGTGCCGGGATTGTCCGGGCGGCGACATCCGCCTCACGCGCGATCCGCTCGACCGCGCTGAACGTTTCCGCCGGATCCGTGAGTGCTGCCAGACCCGCGACCTGTTCAAAGCGCGCATGCGCCACACCGCTCTCCAGCGCGAAGGGCAACGGCGCGCAGCCAGCGGATCTGGTCACGCCGCTACCGGCTTCACAAACGGCGATATTCCCGCCCTCGTCGTTCAAAGCCTGAACCTGCCCCTGAAAGACAAAAAGCCGGCTCGTGCCTGTCGGGTCGGCCGACACGGAAAACACGGTGCCGAGATCAAGCGCCGTCAGTCCCGGCGCACGCACAATGAACCCGTGCGCGCGCTGCGGCACCCACGCCAAGACGCTGCCGTGCCGCAGCCGCACCTCC
>JAVEYH010000180.1:0-1375 GCA_034003585.1 Kiritimatiellia bacterium | reverse complement strand
CTGGATTTTACGGTGCCGGGGGGGATTTCCAGCGCTTCCGCAATCTCCGCGACGCTCAATTCGCCGTAGTACCGGAGCAGGACCGTCTGTTGCAGCGGTTCCGCCAACTGGCGAATCGCGGCGGCCAGACACTGCGCGTTGAGGGAGGCGTCCAACGCACTTCCCGCTTCCGGATCCTGCGCAGCCACTTCCGGCAGCGTATCCGTGTAAATCAGGCGGGAACGGCTGCGTTTGCGCCACATCATCCGGCTGAGATTAAAGAGAATCCCGTACAGCCAGGAAAACAGGGAAGAGCGCTCCCTGAATCCGCCGATACCGCGGACCGCCCGCTGGAGCGTCTCGATCATCAGATCCTGCGCGTCATCCGGATTGCCGCACAGCAGGGTGGCCGCGGCAAGCAGGCGCGGTCCGTACCGTTGGACCAACAGACGGGCAGCCTCCTCATCCCCCCCCGTTTTCAGGCGGCGGATCATCTCGTGTTTGGAGTCGGAGGGCCTCATACGTCGCATGGCTCTGGGGAGTTAGGACTACCGTACTCTAGGTATGTTGCCGTCGGGGTTCAGAACGTTCGGTCCGGCTGATCTCGGTTTGCGCCATGTACCCCTCCGGGCCTCAAAACGGGTAAACAGGCGCATCCCCTTATTCCGCTTACGGCACGTACCCCAAGGGACACCTCATGTACACTGTGCGACGATACTAAAAAACAATCCTTTGGCACAAGAGAATCGGTCGGACCGATTTTCGATGGACTATCCCCATATTTTTTGATTGGCCAGCTAGATAAATGCCGGAAACAAAGGGCGAGGTCGGAAAAGAGGTCCCCGAGAAAGTGAAATGGTGGTTCCATCTCTGTTAAACCCGTAGAATACGGGGTATCAAGAAAACGGAGGAGCGCCTGAGCCGGAACCTTCTGCGCGAGGGTCTGGACGAGGACATCTTCCTGGTTATCGCCCGGGAGGGCGCCAAGCGGATCGGAAAGGACACGCTGACTTTCTTGACGAGCCGATGCCAGATGTGTAAGGTAACGCATTGAATTCAATGCTTGATGTTTCCGACCTCCGCGCCGGCGATTACGCCGACCGTACCCGGGGATGAGCGGTGATTGTTGACGTATCCATCTGTCTCATCGTAATCTGCATCCTGTGGGCGCTGTGGTTTGTCGTTCTTTGTCTGGAGCGTAGGTGGTTTCGTGACGCGGGGCGGAGTTGGAAAGACATGCCGCCCTCCACAAAGGCGGTCATGGCTGTATTGTGCGCCTATTGCACGGCGACCGCCCAGAAACCGCAAAATGTGAACAGCAACGCCCCTCCCGCTTTGCCCGACATGGGGACGGCGACCGGCGGTGCCGTCGTCCAACAGCAACCGTCCATGCTGC
>JAVEYH010000179.1:0-4626 GCA_034003585.1 Kiritimatiellia bacterium | reverse complement strand
CGGCTCACTTCATGCTCGGCAACACGATCCCGCGCAGGATCACCTTCTGGCAGGCGAAGAACACCAGCGCCGTGGGGATGGAGACCAGGACGAACCCCGCCATCACCGCCCAGGGCTGGCCGCTGAGTTGCTGGCTCATCTGGTACATCCACACCGCCAGGGTCCAGCGGGCCGGTTTCTGGCAGACCAGCAGCGCCCACTCCCAACTGTTGTAGGCGTGGACGAATGCCGTCAGCGCGTTGACCGCCAGGATCGGGGTGGTCATCGGCAGGGTGATGCGGAAGAGGATCTGCCACTCTTTGGCGCCGTCGATGGCCGCCGCCTCATACAGTTCGCGCGGCAGGCCGTCGAAAAAGCCTTTCAGGATGAAGATCGACATGCCGCTGGCCAGCGTGGGCAGCACCAGCGCCGCAAAGGTGTTGAGCAGGCCCAGGTCGCGGATCAGCAGAAAGCCGGGGATGGCCGTGACCGCGGCCGGGAAGGCCATGGTGGCCAGCAGGAAGAGCAGCACGTTCTCGGCCCGGCGCAGGCCGAAACGCGAGAGCGCGTACGCCGCCAGCGGGTTCACCGTCAGCGTGGCGAGCACCGAAAGCACGACCAGCAGCAGCGTGTTGCCGAAGGCCTGCCCGCGCAGGAACAGATACTCCCCCACCAGCCGGTAGTTGGCCAGCATGCTCTCCAGGAAATCACGCCCGCCGCGGCGCGCGAAGGTGACGGCCAGCGCCTCGCGCAGCGGCAGCCGCGCCGCCTCGATCCGCGGGAGCGGCAGGCCGTAGGCCTCCCGGATCCCCTGCGTCGAACCGTACCGCTCCAGCAGAAACGCCTGCCACGCCTGTTCCGCGCTCCGCACGCTCAGCTCCGCGAGCGGCACCGAGGGGATGAAATTGCGCCACAGCGTGCTGTTCTCATAGGCGGGCAGCGTCAGGCCCGAGAACGCCGCGTCCTCCGGGGCGGCGGCCGGATCGGGCGGCGGCAGCGGCCGGCCCGTCAGTTGCGCGTAGGCTTCGGGCGTGCGGCACACGGAGCGCACGTAAGCCCGGTAGGCGCGTTCACGTTCCGGGGTCACCCGCACGCGCAGCAGCCGGCGCGGGTAGGCCTCCCGGATGAACCGCTCCCACACCCGGCGCACCGTGTCCGGCGCGTCGGCGGGCAGGGGGAAGAACCCGTCCCACTTGTCCGCCGCCTCCGGCAGTGCGCGCCGCAGGTAGGCGGCCCACAGCGGCAGCGACTCGAAGGGGCGCGTCCGGCTCATGGGAACCCCGCGCGCCGCGGCCTGTTCGCGGTACATCGCCTTGAACGCCTGGTACACGTCCATTTTGGCGTCCCCGATCGGAACGTCCCAGCCCGCATGGTGCAGCGGGGCGCGCTGCTGCGCCATCATGCGGATGCCGAAGAACGAGGTGTAGCGCACAGGCCACTCGGCATTGAGCCGCGCCAGCGCGGCCTGCCGCCGGGCCGTGGGCGCCATCCGGTTGTAGGCCTGCGGGTCGTCGCCGCGCACACGCTCCTCGTAATGGCGCCGCACAAACCCGGCCACGTCGCGCGGATCGAAGTGGCACACGGTGTTGGCGATCTCGTAGGTGCGGGTAAAGGCCGCGTAGTCCTCCGCCATGCGCCGCCACCGGCGGGCGGTCGCCGGGTCCGCCAACCCCTTGCGCTGTTCCGCGGCCCAGGCGCGGCACGCCGCGCCGTCGCGCGCCACCGTGGTCCAACTGCCCCAATGCGCCGGCGCGCCGGGATAGACCTCAGCGGGGAAACGCGGGAAGCAGGTGGCGAGGTACCGCATGAAGCGGTCATTGCGGTCCCACATCGCGCGCACCGCGGGGGCGTGGCGGTAATAGTCGTACGGGCCGGTGAGCGAGGAGGCCAGCATGACCAGGAAGGGCCAGACCATGGTGATTCCGCCGAGCGACAGCACGGCGTAGATCAGGGCCAGAAAGACCCGCGCCTTTGTCGTTTTCCGCTCCACGGACAACAGAACCGCCATGCGATCCCCCTTCGTTTCCGACCCGGCCCGCCGCTCACGGTCCCGCGCGGCGCGGCTCCCTGGCCAACGCCTCCAGCGCGGCGCGGTCCGCGGCGTCGGCGTGGTCACGCTTGGCCTGATACCGTTTGTGCTTCGCCCACTGCGCCTCATCCCAGGCCGCGGCCTCGGTGTAGTCGCCGCAGAAAGGCACGCCGAGATCGGTCCAGAGCGCCAGAAGCGCCTTCTCCCGCGGCGTGATCCCCTTGGCGTGGCCCTGATCCAGCATGGCAAAGAGTTTGCTGGCACGCGACCCGCGGAACGAGGGGGGCAGCACCTTGACGGTCGACCCGGCCGAGATCCAGTTCAGCACCGCGTGATCCGCATCCCCCCGGTACGCCCACCCCTTCGGCCAGGTTTTTTTCGGTTCCGCGTGGGTCAGCGAAAGATACGCGCGCGTCCAGTTGCGCAGCGCCGCCCCGCCCGCCGCCGCCGCGCCGGTCAGGTCTGGTTTTTTCGCGTCCTTCCCGTCGTGGCACGCGACGCAGCGCCGATCCAGAATGGGCTGCACCTCCCTGGGGAAGCTGAAACCGCGGACCGTCTCCAGGACCGGGCGCAGCGGAAGCGGCCCGGCCGCCATCGCCAGGGTGGGCCGCGCCGAGGAGGGCGGCACGCTGTTTTTGGATTCGTGGCACCCCACGCATGAGGCGTTCTCGCCGGGCTGGAGCAGGGTCCAGCTCCGCATGCTCTGAACCATGCGGCCGTCCGCGTCCAGCAGCATGAAATACAGCGGCTGGCGCGCGCCGACCGTGAAGAAGACCGAACCGTCCTCGCGTACCGGCGCGTCGCCGAGCACGATTTTGGGATCCCACGCCCCGTTGCCGACCGCGACCGGGGTGGAGATCAGGGCGCCGCCGCCGGGGCCGCCGTTGCTGTTGTTGCCGATCCCGGCGACGCGGTAGGCGAGGCTCACCACACGCAGGGTCTTGACGGTCCCGCGCGCGACGCCCGCCATGGGTTCGCCCACATACACGTCCTGCACATAAAAGGTGCCGTCGCGCCGGGCGTAGTCCACCGTGCCGGGCCTGGCCGGCGGCCGGGCGCGCGGCCGCAGCGGCACGGCGCGGCCGCACGGACGGCCCCGGCGCGTCACGAGCAACTCGCGGGCACCGTCGGTGTCGAACCAATAGAGCCCGAACCGCGCGTCGCGGCGCTTGAGCGGTTTTTTCCCGTCCGCCATCTCCCAGCCTTCCGGCAGGGCCGTGGCCAGCAGCGTCCGCTCATCCAGCGGATAGGGGTAGGCAAAGAGCGGGCCGTCCTGGCCGTAGGCGTCGACCTTCACCGGCTTGGTCTCGCGCACCGGCGCCACCAGCGTGACGCCATCGGCCTCCTGGCGCCCCCGGCCGGGATCGATTTGGATCAGCGCGCCGGGCTGCCAGGAGTGGTGCCCGGTCGCGATCGCGAAGAACTTGCCGCTGCCGGGAATGCCGCGGGCATGGAGGATCGTGGTGGGAAACCAGGAGTTCTCGCCGTACACGGCCGTCTGCTGTGTCCCGTCCGGGGCCATCTGGAAAAGGGGTTGCGGATACATCTGCGAGCGGTCGTTGTACTCCCAGCGCGTGTAGAGCACGCGGCCGTCTTCCGTGACGGCGGGGTAGTTGTCATGCACCTGATCGAAGGTCAGGCGCAGAATGTTGCCGCCGTTTGCATCGCAGCGGTAGAGGTTGCTGACCTCCGTCCACCAGCAGTCCACAATCTGCATGCAGCGGGTCGAGTTGAACAAAATGTGCCCGTCCGGCAGATAGCACCCCTCGTAATCCGCGATGCCTTCGCCGCCGGTGAGCCGCCGCACCGCCCGCGTGGCGGCGTCCATCTCGTACAGGCTGTAGTCATCGCCGCGGTCCGAGGTCTTCATGGAGAAGAGGATCCGGGCGCCGTCGTATCCGACATCCGCGTCGCGGATCACGCCGTTGGTCGCGGCGTGCAGCACGGTCTCCTGCCAGAGCCCCTCGCGCCACTCGGCGAGGCAGAGCTGCGCGCCCGGGACGAAGGTGCGTTCCGCCTGGGCGTCGGACAGGGCCTCCGTGTAGGCGTAATGCGAACCGCCCATGACGTGGTGGCGGGCGTAAACCAGCCGCGGCATCCCGTCGCGCACGCGCGCCAGACGCGCCGCGCGGCGGCCGCGGCAGGCGTCGCGGTACGCCGCGAGCCCCGCGGCCGGCGTCAGCCCCCTTTTTGCGCCCCCCGCCCCGGCCCAGAGCCGGACCGCCCGTTCGAGGGCGTTGGTCAGGCGCAGCAGGTCGTCCCCCCGGCGCACACCCAGATCCTGCAGCATCCAATCGGCCAGCAGTTCATCGCCGGCCTCGATTGCCTCCCAAAGCGCCGGCGCGCGCCGCGCCCCGTCCCCGGCCGCGGCGCGCCCGAGCAACACTTCCGCCAGCGCGAGCCCCTGCGGCGTAACCGGCCGCTCCGTTGCGGCCGGCGCGGCATCCTCCGCGAGACCGCGCAACGCGACCGCCAGAACCATCCCCCCGATGAACCCCCGCGCTCTCCTCATACGCCCCTTTCGCGCTTTGCAAACCGATCACCGTCCTTATTATCACGTTGTTTTGCCCACTGTAACAAACGCCGTCCGCCTTGGCGAAGCCGAAAACCCATTCTGA
>JAVEYH010000178.1:2957-4713 GCA_034003585.1 Kiritimatiellia bacterium | reverse complement strand
TGCGCTTCGACGCGTCGGACGTGTCGAGTTTCACGCTGGTGCAAGGGAACCTGATCGCCGAGTGGCGCGACGTCTCGGGGCATGGCGTCGTCGCGACACCTAAGGAGGCGGACAAGTATCCCGTTTACCGGGAGAACGAACTCGGCGCGTTCCCCGTGGTCGACACGAAAGGCTGGCGCAGCGCCGCTTCCGGGGCGGCGCTGAAATTCGGCACGCCCGTCACGGGCGTGAAAACGGTGTTTGCCGTGCTGGGCACCGAAATGGGCGGCGGCTGGCTGCTCGGTTCGATTGACGGAAACCAACGCACGTTCCACCGCGGCGGCGACGGGAAGGTCATCACGGAGCCGCTGCTGAACGCGAACACCTCGTACAGCAAGAATCCCAACGCCGTGTTCCGGCGCAACGGCGAGACCGTCAATGCGTACCAGGAGGGGTACACCGGCAATTTCGACCTGCTGGCCGTCACCGATGCCACGGCGTTCCAGCCGATCGCGGGACTCGCTTTCGACAATCTCGGCGGGACCAGCCGGGACGGCTATCTGCTGATCGCGGAGGTGGTCGCCTATGACCGCGAGATGACGCAGTCCGAGCGGAAGCAGGTGGAGAAACACCTCTTCCGGAAATGGTTCGGCGGCCGCACCGATCTCCGCACGGTGATCGCCAAGCACCGCCTCACCCTGAACGTCGGCGCGCCGGTCGACGGCGCGAGCGAACCGCACATCAACCGCTTCTACGGGCGCGGCGGCCTGCAGAAAGAGGGCCCCGGCACGCTCTGGATCGACCGCCCGTACGAGTCGGCCGGACCCTGGACGATCAACGGCGGCACGCTCGCGGTCGCGGACACGCGCGACGGCTGGCGGACGAACGGCGTGGAGGCGGCGCTGCCCCCGGCGGAAGGGTGCGTCGCGCATTTCGACGCGTCGAAGACCAACGCGACGCACATGACGCTGGATGCGCACGACCGGGTGCTCGAATGGTTCGACGCGGACGGCCGCGCCGGCGTGAGCGCGTTCGTGACCTCCGTGTCCGCGCACGCGCCGGTTCTGCGCCGGGACGCGCTGAACGGCCTGCCCCTCGTGGAGATCGGATATATGGGCGGCAACACCTTCTTCGAGTTCCGCACGTCGCTCACGCAGGTGCGCGCGGCGCTGATGGTGATCAACAGCCGTTTCGGCGGCGGACATCTCCTGTGCGTCACCAACGGCATCAGCAACGATTACATCCACCGCGGGAGCACCGCGGGCGCGATCTGGAGCGGCTACGATATCGGGTGCTCGCTGTTCAACGACAACAGCCGGGCGGATGTCTGGTGCGACGGCGTGCCGTACGCCGGTAACCGTCGGACCCTGACCGGCGCACCGGAAATCCTCGGGTTCAACTGGACGGGCAACGCCACGGTTAACCGGATCGGGCGCGACCGCCAGTTCACAGAGCGCACGGGCGGCCAGCAGATCGCGGAGATCCTCCTCTACACGAACACGCTGACTGAAGCGCAGATGCTCGCGGCCCAGGCGTATCTTCGGCAGAAGTGGTTCCCGGCCGACCGTCCGGCACTGAACACCGTGCGGGCCAACGGCGACGGGACGCTCCGCGCCGAGGGCGACCTCAAGATCGGGACCTTCGGCGGCACGGGCGCGCTCACCCTCGCGGGCAGCGGGACCGTGACGGTGGAGGGCCTGGCCAACAACGCCTCCGTGCGGCTCGGCTCCTCCGGCGGCGTGTGGGACATCCGGCACGACCGGGGCGAAGCGCCGGC
>JAVEYH010000178.1:0-2857 GCA_034003585.1 Kiritimatiellia bacterium | reverse complement strand
GAGGGCTCGCTCGACATCGCGGCGGGAACGGTCCGGTACACGGCGGCGAAATACGACGGCGCGCTGCCGCAGGTCGCCGGTCTCATGCGCCGGTATGACGCCTCTCTCTCTGAGACGTTCGAAACGGATGGCTCCGGCAACGTGGTCACGTGGTACGATGTGAACGGCGAGAACCCGGCGCGGCTCTCCGTCACCAACGCGAACCGTAAGGCCCTTGTGCTGGCGGATGAGCTGAACGGGCTTCCCGTGCTCGATTTCGGGCCTTACGGGTGGCAGGGCGCGAGCCTCTGCTTCGACGGGCAGCTCACGGGAGTCAACACGGTTTTCATGGTGCTCGGCAGCCAGAACGGCGGCGGCTTCATCCTGGGCGACAAGACCAGCTCCGGCAGCTCCTATTGGCACCGCGGATCGGCGAACTGCGCTCTGACCGACGCGCTGTTCGGCAACGGGTGCGTCAACGGCTACGCCAACAACGGCAAAACGTATCTCGATGGCGCGAGCGTTCCGCCGACCGCGACGAACACGCTCAGCGGCGGATACCAGGTGCTGTCGATCGTGCCGTCCGGGCCGTGCCTTGTGGACGGCTTCGCGTTTGACCGGTATCCGACATTCGCGGACCGTCAGGGAGGGCAGCGCCTGGGTGAGGTCCTGTTCTTTGACCGGACGCTCTCAGACACGGACCGCATCGCCGTTGAAAGTTACCTCAACTACAAATGGTTCAACCGCTTTAACGGCAACGCGGACAACATGCCTCACAACCTTGCGCAATCGGGGGCGCTCGCCGTCGCGTCGGGGGCGACGTTTGACCTGAACGGGTTCACCCACACGACCGCGGCGCTTGCGGGCGGCGGCACAGTCACGGGCGGATCGCTCGTTCTTGGCGACGGCGGGGAGCTGACGGCCCGTCCGGGCGAGACCCTGACGGTGAACGGGACGCTCCGTTTCGGCGCATCCGGCACGGTGAGCCTGCCCGAGGATTGGGACGGCACGTTCGGCGTGTTTAAGATCATGACGTCAACGGAGCTCGTCGGTGCGGCAAACCTGGCGAACTGGCAGAATGACGGCCGGATCAACGGCAAACCGGTTTACGTAAGGCTTTTCGCGGTCGGGAACGACGTCTACATGTCGGTCACCGGGCCGGGAACGCTCATCCTTTTCCAGTGACGCGGAACACAGGGCGTGAGGCGGAGGTCCGTTTGCCTCACACCTGAATTGGATTTGTCGCGCCTGGGGGCTGTTCTCACGGCTGCGGTGTGCTATACTCGCACGGTTTGCGAACGGTTTTTTTGCCGGCCGGGTCCGGCGGGCGGGGGAGGATGATGCGCATCGAGTCCTGTGATTTCTTTGTGGTGGGGAGCGGCATCGCCGGTCTCATGAGCGCCCTGTATCTGGCGCCGCACGGCCGGGTGCTGCTGGTGACGAAAAAACGGATCGATGACTGCAACACCAACCGGGCGCAGGGCGGCATCGCCTGCGTGATGGAGCCGGGGGACAGTTTCGAGCAGCATGTGTCGGACACGCTGACCGCCGGAGCCGGACTCTGCGACGAGGCGGTGGTACGGAAAATCGTGTCGGCCGGACCGGCGCGGATCGCGGATCTCGAGGCGCTCGGCGTGCGGTTCAACCCGCGCGTGGACGGCGCGCCGGGCTATGATCTGGGGCGCGAGGGCGGCCATTCGCAGCGCCGCGTGCTGCACGCGGGGGACATCACCGGGCAGCGCGTCGAGGCGGTGCTGGTGGAGCAGATCCTGAAGCACCCCAACATTCAGGTGCTGGAACACACCATGGTCATCGACCTGATCACCACCCGCTGGCTCAAACGGCCGGGGGAGAACCGGTGCGTCGGGGCGTATGTGCTCGACCAGCCCGCCTGCGAGATCTATGCGATCCGCGCGGCCGACACGATTCTGGCGACCGGCGGGTGCGGCAAGGTGTACCTTTACACCTGCAACCCCGACATCGCCACGGGCGACGGTGTGGCGCTGGCGTGGCGGGCGGGTGCGGCGGTCCAGAACATGGAGTTCATCCAGTTCCACCCCACCTGCCTCTATCATCCGCAGGCCAAACGTTTCCTCATCAGCGAGGCGGTCCGCGGCGAGGGCGCCGAACTGGTGGATGCCGAGGGCCGCCCTTTTATGAGGAAATATGACCCGCGGGGCGCGCTGGCGCCGCGCGATGTGGTGGCCCGCGCGATCGACTCCGAAATCAAACGCACCGGCGCGCCCTACTGCTGTCTCGACATCCGGCACAAGAGCCGGGACTTCCTGCTGGAGCGTTTCCCGACCCTGTACGAAACCTGCGCCTCATTCGGTATCGATATGGCGCGCGACCTGATTCCCATCGTGCCTTCGGCCCATTACTGTTGCGGCGGCATCCGCGCCTCCGTGGACGGCGTAACCTCGCTGCCGGGCCTGTACGCGGTGGGCGAGACCGCCTGTACCGGGCTGCACGGCGCGAACCGGCTGGCCAGCAACTCGCTGCTGGAGGCCCTGGTCTGCGCGCAGGAGACCGCCGGCCGCATCGCGGCGCAACCGGGGTCTCTGCCGGACCCGCTGCGCATTCCGGACTGGCAGTACGGTACGGCGGTCGCGAGTGATGAGGCGGTGATGGTGGCGCATAACTGGATGGAGGTCCGCACCTGCATGTGGGACTATGTCGGGATCGTGCGCACGGACAAACGGTTGGAGCGCGCCCGGCGGCGTCTGCGCAACCTGCGGCGCGAGATCCGCGAGTACTATTTCGACTACCTGGTCACGGCCGACACGCTGGAACTGCGCAATCTGGCGCTGGTCGGCGAGCTGATCGTGCGCAGCGCCGTACGGCGCAAGGAGAGCCGGGGCCTGCACTACACGCTGGA
>JAVEYH010000177.1:0-4736 GCA_034003585.1 Kiritimatiellia bacterium | reverse complement strand
GAAGGTAGGGGTAATAGGTAAGATGGAAGGGGGGAGAATGTCGAAGTTGGGTTCCTGGTTTCTGGTTCCGGGTTTCTGGTTGCGCGTCGGAACGTTCCATGACTCGGCGCGAGACTTTTTGAGCGAAACGTGGTTGCGGGCGGGGACGCCCGCGCTCCCAGTCCCGGCCCGGCCCCACTTCGGCGTTCGATGTTCGGTGTTCAGCGTTCGACGTTCTCCCCCTCCTCCTTCCTCCTTTTCTTTTCTCCCTCTACAGATTCGCGAAAGGGTTGGCGGAAAAGCCGCCGCGGGTAGGGGGCGGCCGGCCGGAGGGGGCGGGCCGGGAAGGGGGACGGGGCGCGGCGGGGCGGCTGGCCGGGGAAGCGGATTTGGCGCTGAGCGAGATGCGTTTGCGCGCCGCGTCCACGGCGAGCACGCGCACCTTGAGGCGGTCGCCGGTTTTGACCGCCTCGGAGGGGTCGCGGATAAAGCGGTCCGCGAGTTCCGAGACATGCACGAGGCCGTCCTGGTGGACCCCGATGTCCACGAACGCGCCGAAGGCGGTCACGTTGGTGACGATCCCCTCGAGGACCATGCCCTCTTTCACATGGGCGATTTCGGTGACATCCTCGCGGAACGCGGGCGGCTCGAAGGCCGAGCGCGGGTCGCGGCCCGGCTTCTTCAGCTCCGCGAGGATATCGCGCAGGGTGGGCTCGCCGACCTCCTCCGAGACATAGCGCGCCAGCGGGATTTTCTCCGCGAGGCTGGCCTGTCCGATGAGGTCCCGCAGCGTCACGCCGAGGTCGGCAGCCATGCGTTCGACCAGCGCGTAGCGCTCGGGGTGCACGGCCGAGGCGTCCAGCGGGTGTTCGCCGCCGCGGATGCGGAGGAACCCGGCGGCCTGCTCGAAGGTTTTCGGTCCCAGGCCCGGCACCCTGGCCAGTTGCGCGCGGCTGGTGAAGGCGCCGTGCTCATTGCGGTAGGCCACGATCTTCCGGGCCAGGGTCGCGCCGATGCCGGAGACGCGCGTGAGCAGCGGCGCGCTGGCGGTGTTGAGTTCCACGCCCACGTGGTTCACGCAGCGCACGGTCACCTCGTCCAGCTTGGCGGCCAGCAGCGGCTGGTGCACGTCATGCTGGTACTGGCCCACGCCGATCGCCTTGGGGTCGATCTTGACCAGCTCCGCCAGGGGATCCTGGAGGCGGCGGCCGATGGAGATCGCGCCGCGCAGGGTGAGGTCCAGGTCCGGGAACTCCTCGCGCGCGGTCTCCGAGGCGCTGTAGACCGAGGCGCCGGCCTCGCTGACCGGCACGACCAGCACGTCGCGGACATTCGCCTCCTTCAGGACCTGGCGCACGAAGGCCTCGGTCTCGCGTCCGCCGGTGCCGTTGCCCACGGCGATCGCGGCGGGGCGGCACTTCGCCACCAGCCGGCAGAGGTCGACTTTGGCCTCGATCGCCTTGCGCTCGCCCTGCGTGGGGTAGAGCGTGCAGAAATCGAGCGGCTTGCCGGTGGCGTCCAGGGCCGCGCACTTGCAGCCGGTGCGGAAGCCCGGGTCGATGCCGATGGTTCTCTTCCCGCCCAGCGGCGCCTGCAGCAGCAGGTTGCGCAGATTCCCGGCGAAGACCTCCACGGCCGCGCGGTCGGCCTTCATCTTCATCTCCACGGCCACATCGATCTCCACGCTGGGCGCGATCAGCCGCTTGTAGGCGTCGGCGACCGCGCTCTGGAGGTGCGGCGCGTAGGGCGAGGCCGGGCGGAGCCCGGAGAGGGCTTCGATGCCGCGCAGCAGCGGTTCGGCCTCGCAGACCAGCCGCACGCGCAGCACGCCCTCGGTCTGGCCGCGGCGCAGCGCCAGGAAGCGGTGCGAGGGGATGTCGGCGATCTGCTCGCGGAACTCGTAATACTGCTCGAACTTGGTCGGTTCGGCGGGGCGGGGCTCGGCCGCCTCCGACACGACCGCGCCGGTTGCGGCGAACGCCTGGCGCACCAGGCCGCGCGCCTCCGCGTTCTCCGCGATGCGCTCCGCCGCGATATCGCGGGCCCCGGCCAGGGCGGCCGCGGCGTCCGGCACCTCTTTTTCGGCAGAAACGAACGCGGCGGCCTCGGCGTCGGGGGAGGCGTCGGCCTGTTCCAGGATGCGGAGGGCGAGGGGCTCCAGGCCTTTCTCGCGGGCGATCATGGCGCGTGTGCGGCGCTTCGGCTTGTAGGGGAGGTAGAGGTCCTCGAGCGCGGTTTTCGTGCCGCAGGCGCGGATTTTGCGTTCCAGCTCCGGGGTGAGGCGGTCCTGGCCGCGGATCGAGGCGAGGATCGTGTCGCGGCGGTCGTCCAGCTCGCGGTAGTAGGCCAGGCGCTCCCCGATGCGGGAGATCTGCGTCTCGTCGAGATTGCCGTGCGCCTCTTTGCGGTAGCGCGCGATGAACGGGATGGTATTGCCCTCATCCAGAAGCTTCGCCACCGCCGCGATCTGACGCGGCGCGATGGCGAGCTCGTCCACCAGCCGCTGCAGGGAGCCGGGTTCGGCCCCCCCGTTCTCAACCTGTCCCATACGCTTTACACCCCATCCGGAGTCCGACTTTTGTTTCACGCCGCCACGCCTCAAAACGCGCGTATCCTACCGTAGCGCACAGAGGCCCTTCAAAAACAAGTGCGGAGACCCGCGGACAGGGTCGTCCGGGTTCCAAAGTGGTTGCCTCATTAGGATTCGAACCTAAACAAGCAGATCCAGAGTCTGCTGTGCTACCGTTACACCATGAGGCAAAGGTCCTTTTCGTTTCAAAAAGGAGGGGTATGATAGCCAAAGCCGCGGCGGAAATGCAATCCTGAAGTTTGGTTTCAGGTTCCAGATTGCGCGGGACTGGGAGCGCGGGCGTCCTCGCCCGCACCAACGTTTCGCGTAACGTGACCTCGCGCGGAGTCACGGAACATTTTACCGCGCAGCCTGAAACCCGGAACCAGAAACCAGAAACCCAATGGCGGGCGGGGACGCCCGCGCTCCCGACTGGCCCGGCTCCTGTCTCCTGTCTCCCGGCTCCTGTCTCCCGACTCCCGGCTCCTGTCTCCTGTCTCCCGGCTCCCGCACTAATGCACTAATGCACTAATGCACTTCCTTTTTCTGACTCTTGACGTTTGCGCGCAGGATTGGGACAATCGCGGGAAAAGGAGATGGCATCATGGATTTATCCGAGCAACAGCGTCAGGCGGTCCGTTCCTGGCTGGCTGAAGGCGCCTCGCTCTCCGATGTGCAGAAGCGGTTGAAGAGCGAGTTCGGCGTCGCGCTGACCTATATGGACGTCCGGCTTCTCATCCTCGACATCGGCGCAACGGTTCAGGACAAGCCCGAACCCAAACCGGCCGAGCCGGCCGCGGCGCCGCGGGAGCCGGCCCCTGAAGAGGACGACCCCTACGGCGACGCGTTCGACGACGAGCCCGGCGGCGGGCTTCCGCCCGGAAAGGACGGCGCGGCGGGCGGCAAGGTGAGTCTGACCCTTGACCGTCTGGTGGTTCCCGGCGCCATGGTCAGCGGCGATGTGACCTTTCCGGACGGCGTGAAGGCCCGCTGGATGATCGACCAGATGGGCCGTTTCGGCCTGGACCCGGACAAACCGGGGTACCGGCCTTCGGATGAAGATCTGCAGGCGTTCCAGCTTCAGTTGCGCGCGGAGCTGCAGCGTCACGGTTACGCGTAGGGAAAAGGAGGCGTCAAATGAAGATCGGTTTTCTCGGCGCGGGCGCCATGGCGGAGGCGATTCTCGCCTCGCTGTTGCGTACCGGTCTGTGCAAGCCCGGTGACGTGCTGGCATGCGACAAGGATGAGGCCCGGCGCGCGCTGATGGCAGAGCGGTACGGCGTGCGCGTCACCGAGGATCCGGACGAGGTCGCGCGGCGTTGCGCGGTCCTGCTGCTGGCGGTGAAGCCGCAGGATCTCGACGCCCTGCTGCGCGCGCTCAAACCGCTGCTGACGGCGCGGCACCTGCTGATTTCGATCGCGGCGGGCAAGACCCTGGCGGCGCTGAAGAAAGCGGCCGGGCCCCGGCCGCGGCGGATCCGCGTGATGCCCAACCTGCCGCTGAGCGTGCAGGAAGGCATGACCGTGTACTGCGCCGCGGCCTCCGCCAAACCGGCGGACCGGCGCCTCGCGGCCCGGCTTTTCGGCAGCGCGGGCGCGGTGCTCGAACTGCCGGAGAGGCAGTTCGACGCGGTCACGGCCCTGAGCGGTTCGGGCCCGGCGTTCGTGGCGTTCGCGGCCCAGGCCCTGATCGCCGGCGCGCAGGCTCTGGGCCTGCCGTCCGACGCCGCGCGCCTGCTGACCGAGCAGACGCTGATCGGCACCGGGGTCTATTTGCAGAACACCGGCCGCGACCTTGACGAGTTCATCCGCGCGGTCGCCTCGCCCCGCGGCACCACCGCCGCGGGTCTGGCGGTGCTGCGGAAATCCGCGGTGGCCGCCACCCTGGCCCGGACCCTGGCCGCGGCTGCGGCGCGCAGCGCGGAACTCAGCCGGGCCTGACAGGGAGATGTAACGCAGAACACTGAACATCGAACGCTGAAGGATGGTACTGGAACCCGCGGTCTCCGCGGGAAATCCCTGAGCAATGACTGGGAGCGCGGGCGTCCCCGCCCGCAACCACGTTTCGCTCAAAGAGTGTCGCGCCGAGTCATGGAACGTTCCGACGCGCAACCAGAAACCAGAAACCCCATTGCGGGCGGGGACGCCCGCGCACCCGACACAGGGACCGGCTGGTTTCGCGCATAGG
>JAVEYH010000176.1:0-4738 GCA_034003585.1 Kiritimatiellia bacterium | reverse complement strand
CGCGCCCTCCGAGCCGATCACCAGCGCGGATTCCGCGGGATACGCTTCAAACCCTGCTTCGCGCGCCATGCGCTGCGCGTATTCCGGCGGATAAAAGAGCCCGTCAAACCATTCGATTGTGAAAGCGCGGCCTCCGCTGGCGGCATTCCCCGGGAAGGTCCAGGTGATGTGGTCGCTCTGCGGCCACACGTCCGCGCGCCGCGCCGCATGGCTCTTCCAGGACTCCTGCACCCGGGCCGTGACGCTCAGCGGCGCGGCGGAACCCAGAGAGAGCCCTTTCCAGACCGCGTCAAAAATGTGGCAGCCGATATCGCCGGACCAACCGGTGCCGAAGTTCTGCCACGCGCGCCACTTGGTGGGGTGGTAAATGGCCGGCGCATAGTCGCGCGCCGGCGCGGTGCCCAGCCACAGATCCCATGCGAGGTGGGCCGGCGGCGGTTCGCCTTGGGCCGGGCGCGGGCCGACCAGGCGGTAGTCGTCGATCGCGCCCGGGCGGTTGGAGCAGAGGATGATGTTCTTGACCGTGCCGATCACGCCTTCGCGCAGCCATTGCACGGCCATGCGGTCGCCCGCGCCGGAGGCGTGCTGGGTGCCGAGCTGGGTCACCGCGCCGGTTCGCCGGGCGGCTTCCGCAAGCAGGCGGCACTCGGCCACATCATGGCAGAGCGGCTTTTGGCAGTAGACGTGTTTGCCGGCGCACAATGCCGACAGAGCGATCGGCAGATGCATGTGGTCCGGCACCGAGGCGTTGACCGAGTCGATCCGGCCGCCCTCCTTCTCCAGCATCTCGCGCCAGTCGGTGTAGCGGCGCGCGCCGGGAACCAAGGCCGCTGCTTTGTCGAGGTGGTTCCGGTCCACGTCACAAATCGCCGTGATGCGGGCGCGGGGGTGCGCGAGGAAATTCTTGAGGTCGTTATACCCCATGCCCCCCACGCCGATGCAGGCGTGGTTGATCGTTGCGGCCTGCACCGTCCTGCGCGGCGCGCCCGTGGCGCAGCCGGTGAATGCGGCTGCCGCCGATGCTCCGGAAACGGACAAAAAATCGCGTCGGGTGATGCTCCGCATACGGCTCCGCCTTTCCTTTGTCATTTGCCCATCAGCGCGTTGACGATCAGCAGGTCGAGCTCTTCGTAATCGCGCTCGGCGATGAGTCCGTCAACCGTCTTCTGGTCCAGCCCGCGCGAAACCGCGAGCAGGCTCAGGAAGATTGTGCGGCTGTTCGAGAGGTGCTTGGTGCTGACGCCGGTTTTCTGCGTGCGCATGGCCTTGATGTCGAGCCCGACGAATTCGCCGCGGCTGCCGTAGGCATGGCGGTCGAGGATGCGCACCTGGTTGAACGCGCGCCGCAGGTCGATGCTGCCGAAGCTGCGGTCTTCATCGAACTTGATCCCGTTCTGGTCGTTCAGATGCACCGTGAAAAGCTTCTTGTGCGCCAGCGCGAAGCCCATCTCGTCCGAAGGGTCCAATCCGGCCAGGATCGCATGCGCACTCTCAATGTTCACGCCCACGCGCGCCGGATCGATACAAAGGTGCCCCAGCGCGATCGCGTGCCCGGTGGTGGGGATGTAGGCGTGGTCGACCGGCTCGTTGGGTTTGGGCTCGATCGCGATGCGGATGGCGGAATCGTGCGCCAGCATGCGGTTGACGGCCTCGACAAGATAGTCGACCGAGCGTTTGCTGTCTTTGGACTCGCGCACGTAGGTCCCCTCGCGCGCCAGCCAAAGCACGATCAGCTTGGTGCCCAGCGCGTTCGCGATGTCGATGGCCCGCAGGCTGCGCTCGATGGCGTAGGTGCGGCAGGCGGGGTCGTTGGCGGTATAGCCGCCGTCGATCGTGCGCGGATCTTCCCAGAGGCGGGGCGCCACGAATTCGGCCGCCAGGCCCTCGCCGTCCAGCATGTTTTTGAGGGCTTTGGCCTGCTGGACGACAGCGGCGCCGTTCAGATCGTTCAGGCCGGGCACCGCGTCGTCATCGTGAAACTGGACGGCGTCAAAACCCAGGGGTTTGAACTGTTTGAGTTTCCGGGCGAAAGAGAGCGTGTCGCGCACGGCCGGGCCGAAGGGATCTGCGCCCTCGTGGATGTTCCAAGGACCGAAAGAGAAACGGAATGTCGCCTGCATGAAAGTTCCTTTGTAAGAATTTGCAGCCAGCATACAGGAACGGACAGGCCGGGTCTTTACCGCAAGGATCAAAAAAGTGTACGATGGCCTCACAATGAGAGACGAACGCTTCAAGCTGATGCCGGATGAGTCTTTCCGCTTGCTGCGTTGGCAGGCGAATCTGCGGGAGGTGATGCTGCTGGCGGCGGACGGGTCGCGCCGGGCCGTTGACGGCGCGGGTCACGAGTGGCATCACCATCCCCAGATGGAGCTGACGCTGGTCGAGTGCGGGTCGGGAACGCTGTTCATCGGGGACGCCATCACGCGTTTTCAGGCGCCGGATCTGGTGCTGATCGGGCCGGACTTGCCTCATTTCTGGCACATGCGCCAGGCTTCATCCGGGTTCGCGCTGCAATTCAACGCGGGTGCGGATCATCCCGTCTGGCAGTTCCCGGAGAGTGACGCGCTGCGCCCGCTTTGGGAGGAGGCCCGGCGCGGCGTGAGGGTCTCGGGCGCGGCGGTCCAGACGGTTGCCGCCGCGCTCCGCGCGGCGGCGGCGCGCGGCGGAGGCATGCGGCGCCTGGCGGCTTTCCTAAACATCCTGGCTGCGCTGGCGGAGGCGGATGCCGGCGACAGGCATACGCTGGCCAGCACGACATTCGCGCCGCCGGAGAGTCAGATCGCCTATCGCGGTCTGCAAAAAGCGATCAAGCGGATTTCAAATCATTTCCGGGAGGATTTGACCTTCGAATCGATCCGCCGGGAGTCGGGGATGAGCAAGGCGACGTTTGAACGCCATTTCAAACGGCACACCGGCAAGTCTTTCACCCGGTTTTTGGCCGCGGTGCGGCTCAACGCCGCATGCCGGAGCCTGCTGGAAACGGACCTGCCTGTCAGTGAGGTCGCCCTTGCCTGCGGCTACGGCAACCTCTCATATTTTCATCGCCGGTTCCGCAGTCTCTACAACCGCTCGCCGCTGGCGTTCCGGCGTGAGATCAGAAAAGAAAATACTAAGATTCCGCCCCGTTCCGGTATATAGTACCAGAGACATGCGGCATGACGTCACAGAGGCGGACGGGGCGATGGGTCCGGTGTTGCGTGTGCAGAGCCTGTTCGTTCAGCACATGACGCAGGTACGCGCCTTCGTGCTCTCCCTGATGCCCGATTTCTCGCAGGTTGACGATATCCTGCAGGATGTGTTCCTGACCGTCACGGCGAAGGCCGCCGATTTTCAGGAGGGGACCAACTTCCGCGCCTGGGTTTTTACGATCGCCCGTTTCCGCGTGCTGAAAAGCATGAATGCGATGGGCAAGGCGTTTCTGCCGCTCTCCGAAGAGGTGGTCGGACAACTGGCTGAGGAGGTCCCGGACGCGCGGGAAGGGCTGGACCGGCGCATCCGTTTTCTGGAGCGGTGTCTGGAGAAACTGGCCCCGCAGGCGCGCCGGATGGTGCGCATGCGCTATTACGAGGAGTTGAAACCGGCGAAGATCGCGGAAGAGCTGGGGCTGAGTGTGAACGGCGTTTCCGTACTGTTGTCGCGGTCGCGCGCGCTGTTGCGCGATTGCGTGGGCCGGGCCATGGCGCACGGGGAGTAGGCATGGATGAGGCGCGCATCAGACTGCTGGTCGGCGCATGGTTTGACGGTGCCCTGACCGCGGAGGAGAAAACGGAGATGGAGGCCGTCTTGCGGTCCTCCCGGCGGGCGCGCGCGCTGTTTTGGGAAGAGGCGGATGCCCATGCGCTGCTGGCTGAGGCGGGCGCGCGGCAAAAGGCCGTGGCCGCCGGACCCCCGGTTGCGGCGGCGCGTGTCCGCGCCGGTTTCCGGGTCCCGTTTTTCGCGCGGCGCAAAGCCGCGGTGGCAGCCGCCGCGGCACTGTTGCTCGGGGGCGGAATCGTAGCGCTCCGGCTCGTTCCGCCCGCCGCGCCCGCAAGGCCGCGCGCCGCGGCGCTCCACCCCGCGGCCCCGGTGCGGCTGATCCGTCAAACGGGCATGCAGGGGCTGGAGTTGCCCGCCGTTCTGCCGGGCAGGGTCCGGCTGCGGCAGGGGCTCGCAACCGTGCGCCTGCTCTCTGGCGTGGAGCTGACCCTGCAGGGGCCGCTGGACCTGACGTTCGAATCCGCGAGCGGTGTGGAGGCCCGTCTGGAGCGGGGGCGGCTCCTTGCCTGGGTGCCGCCGCGGGCCAACGGGCTCATCATCCGGACGCGCGAACTGGAGGCGTGGGATATCGGCACGGTTTTTTCGGTGAGCGCGGATACAAACGGCAGCGCGCTGCTGGTTTTCAAAGGCCAGGTGCAGGTGATGGAGAGCAACGGCGACGCGGTGGGGCTTTGCGAGGCGGGCGAGGGCGCCTGGGCAGGCGCGAATGACAGGACGGTTTGGAAAACCTCGCTGGACGCGCTGAAGGATCGCGGCGCGTTTACCGCGATGCAAGGCGATGCCGCGCTGAAATCGCCGGTGGCGGCCATGGATCTCGCCCGCCGGATTCAGGAAGCGTGGGTGGGTGCCTTCACCCCGCAGGATAGCGCGCGCATGCAGGAGCGGCGGAAACAACTCGCGGCCGAACGGGCCGCAGCCGCGCGTGTGCCGTTCAGTAAACAAGCGTGGGTGCGGCCTGCCGCGCCCGCGCCGCAACAGGAGG
>JAVEYH010000175.1:0-5020 GCA_034003585.1 Kiritimatiellia bacterium | reverse complement strand
TGCTTCTGATGGTGGTCATCAGTTTGTTCACACGGCCCAGACCGGAATCGGAAATCCGCCCTTTGCTTTGGCGTATGGAGTACTTCTTCCTGCCGAAAGACGAACCGAAGCGGAATCTTTTCCAAGGAGTCGGTTTTTGGTTCACACTGCTTTCCCTCGTTTACGTTGCGGTTTATGCGATGTGGCCTTAGACAAGGAGATGAAGGATGTTACGGAATACGGGATTCTTTTTCCTTCTGGCCAGTGTAAGCGCGGCTGGCGCACAGGAGGCCGGTTCGCATCCCGGTAAATTCGCGTGGGCCTCACGGGAGGCGCGGCCTGCCGTGGTCAACCCGGTCGTGAGGACGGAAAGACCGGATGTTCTTTCGTTGCGCGGCGAGTGGGTGTTCGCGACCGACCCGCAGACAAACGGGCTGACATCAGGGTGGATGCGTCCGGGCGCGGTCTGGCGCGGCGCGCGTTCTCTTCAGGTTCCCGGCTGCTGGGAAGCGCAAGGTGTCGGTGAACCAGGAATCAGCCGGCCTTGGGACATGAACGACCGGGGCCCGTATCCGCTGCGGCATGTCTATATGGGCTCCGCGTGGTACCGCCGCTCGGTTCCCGTGCCTGCGGCGTGGCGGGACAAGCGCGTCTGGCTGAAGATCGGCGGCGTGCGGGCCCAAGGCTGGTTCTGGGTGAACGGCAAACCGGTGACGCACAACGATTCCTACTGCGGCGTCTACAAATTCGATGTGACCGACTGCGTTGTTCCGGGACAACAGGCGACGGTCGCCGCCCTCGTGCGCAACGACCTGCCCAGCCGCAAGGGGAGTTCGGGCTGGCGGCACCGCGCGGGCGGGCTCTATCGCGATGTGGAGTTTGAGGCGACGCCCGACACGCGCATCGACAATGCGTGGGTGGCGGGCGATTTCGAAGGCCGGGCTGCGGTGGTGCGCGCAACAATCGCGTATGCGACAGAGGCGGGCAGGTTGAAGAACCCCGTATTGCGCGTGAAGATCGTGCCGCATGGAGAAGATGTTTCGCGCAGAGGCGCAGAGGCACGGAATGATGTGGTGTTTGCCGAAGGCAAGCAGACGGCTGAGGCGGTGGTGCGCGTGCCGCTGGATCCCTTCCAGCCGTGGTCGCCGGAGCAGCCTCACCTCTATGTGGCGGAGATCACGCTGTGCGAGGGCGAAACCCCGGTCCACAGTTGGCGCGAGCGGTTCGGCGTGCGCAAACTCGAAGTCCGCGGCGACCGGTTCTTCCTGAACGGCGCGCCTTTCTTCATGAGGGGTTACGGCGACGACCACATTTACCCGGTCACCCTGATCTCCCCCGCGTCGCGGGAGGACCATCT
Organism: Kiritimatiellia bacterium; assembly: GCA_034003585.1. GTDB lineage: Bacteria > Verrucomicrobiota > Kiritimatiellia > RFP12 > UBA1067 > JAPXSY01. Next base: position 3,684 of record JAVEYH010000175.1, on the reverse strand, counting down.
CAAACGCCTCACCCTCGCCCGCGCCAGCGGATTCAACTATGTCCGCCTGCACACGCACTGCGAAGTGCCGGAGTTTTTCGAGGCGGCCGACGAGGCGGGCATCCTGGTCCAGGCCGAACTTCCGTATAACCACGCCAAACCGGGCGAGGCGTTTCCCTCGGATCCGAAACGCGATCTGAGCGAATTGATCACGCATTATCAGCGGTATGTTTCGCTCGCGACATGCTGCATGGGGAACGAGGGGGGCTTCCCCTCCCCCTTGGACAAGGAGTTGTACGCCCTTTCAAAACGCCTCAATCCCGCGCTGCTCGTGCTGCACCACGACGGCGGCAACAATACGCCAGAGAACTCCGATTTCAAGACCGGGCCGACAACGCCGTGGAATCCCGGCACGTTCGCCAGCGCGGTTCCGTTTGTGGCTCATGAGTACTTGAATCTCACGGTCAAGGCCGATCCGCGCCTGGACGACCGCTTCACCGGCGCGTATCTCCCGTCGCTGGCGGCGCTCGGGTTAGACAGCGAAGGCATAGATGGGGTGCGGGCGGGGTTCCCCTCGCATATGTCAGACCTCGACAGCGCGCCCCGTGACCAACGGAGTTTTGAGAATGAATTGCGCCGCCTCCGCCTGAACCGCGCCTGGGGGGACGCCTGCGTGGATGCGGGACACGCCCTGCAACGCTTTTACCAGAAACAGGGGATTGAAAACGCCCGGCTGGATCCCGCCTGCGACGGGTACAGTTTCTGGACGATCGTGGACGTGCTCTACCAGGCGCAGGGGCTTTTCAACGTTTTCTGGGAACCGAAGTCCGGCGGGGCCAAGCCTGCGGATTTCCGGGTCTTCAACGGCCCGACCGCCCTTCTCAAACGCGATGAAAGCCGCTCCGCTCCCATTGCGGTTTCCGGTCAGACGCTGAACGGGGCCTGGCGGGTCTCGCATTACGGCGAGCGGACGCTGAGCGATGTCCGGCTGACCTGGACCCTGCGCGCCGGAGGCGAGCCGCTGGCGGGCGGCACGCTCGCATCCGGTGATGTGGCAATCGGCGCAGTCCGCGACCTCGGCGCGTGGACCTTCACCGTGCCGCCGCTGGCCCGTCCTGTCCACGCCGTGCTGGAGGCCGTGCTGACCGCGGCAGGCGCACCGCCTGTCCGCAACCAATGGGATTACTGGTTCTTTCCGGCACGGGACAAAAAGAGCGGCGCGGATCTGGCGGCGACACGACGGCACTTCCCGACCCTGGCGAAGCGCTACTCCGGCCTGGCCCCCGCAGGCACGCCCGAGGAAGGGCGGACGGCGGTTCTCCTCGCGTCGGAGGGCGACCCGGAAGTGATGCCCGCCCTGGAAAACGGACGGCGGGTTGTGCTGCTGGACCGCTGCGCCGCGCCCGACAATGTGCGGCTCGGCTGGTGGCTGTTCGGGAACCAAACCGGAACCGCCATGGCGCGCCATCCCGCGTTCGGCGATTTTCCGCATGACGGCACCCTCTCGCCGCTCTGGTTCCACATCGTCAAGCGGCCTGAGCTGCTGCAACCGGACGACGGCTTCTGCGGCGCCGAACCGCTCATGGTCGGCGACGGCTTTCACGGCTATTCGCTCTATCTGTGCCAGGCGCGTGTCGGAAAAGGCCGCCTGCTCCGCGCCTGCGGCCTGGACGTGCTGTCCGGACCGCCGGAAGGGGCCGCGCTCTTGGATGCCCTGCTCGCGTATGCGCGTTCCGACGCGTTCGCGCCCGCGGCAACACTGGATCCCGAAGCCCTGAAGGCGAGATGGCTCCGGCATCAACGCCTTTCTGTCGGCCTCAACGGGTGGGCCCGCACCGTGACCGCCGCCCCAGGTTCCCCGTTCCACACTTTTCTCGGCTCCTTTCCATACCGTGCGCTGCCAGCGAAAGGACAGACCGGGCTGGAATGGGAAACCGCGCCTGTAGCGGTGGACGACCCGGCGTCCCCGCGGGTAACCTTGCGCTGGCTGCATCTGACAAGGGTGAATGAGTGGCGCACCAAAGAGACCCGCCCGCTAACGCTCCATATGAACGGCAAGGCCTGTCTGCGCTTTACGGCGGACATCATCCGGAAAGCGTGGCGCGAACGGCAGGGCGAGGCGTCGCTCGACTACCAGGGCTTGGATTTCACCCAGAATTCATCTCTCGGGCTGATGGAACTGTCTGTGCCCCGGTCCTGGACGCGCTCCGGGGCTTCATGCGTGCTCAGTCTGACGGCAGAGCAACCGGCCCAAAACCAATTGTCGACCGGCGTGATCGAGGTCAACTCCGCCACACTTCAACCGCAGCCGCCCCCCAACGGCTGGCCCCGGACCGTGTCGGCGGGCGACTGCGGCCGGTACAGGACTCCGAAAGGCGCGGGCCAACTCGACGTGGCGCGGGCGATGGCGGGCAAGAACGAATTGGTGCGGGACTCCGGTCAATAAACGACAAAGAAATGAAACGCACACTCGCCACATTCCTTCTCGCCGCTCTGTCCGCAATGACCGGATGTGTGCATTTGAAAAAGGCTTCCGTTCCGCGAAGCCTGAACATTGTTTTCATCGGCGACAGCATCACGTACGGTTATCTGCTGAAGCAGCCGGAGAGCGAGGCGCCGCCAGCACATGCGGCGGAGTTCCTGAAAGGGAAGCCTGGGATTGCGAGTGTGCGATTCGCAAACTGCGGAAGAAACGGGTTTCGAGCCGACCAGTTTCTGCCAGGCCGGCCGAACAGCGCGTGGCCGCAGGTGAAACAGGCGGCCGACGCCTTCATCAACCTGCCGGGCACTCTTGTTTTCTCGCTGATGGTAGGCGCGAACGACTCGGTTTCCGTCACCCCGGCCCAGTACGGGAAAAATCTGTCGGCGCTTGTCGGGGCGCTGTCGGAGAATTACCCCCGTGCCCGCATCTTCATTCATCATCCGCTGTGGTATTCCAAGGTTCCCTCAACCCGCCCCGAAGTCCTGGCAACCTATCTTCCGGTGATCGACGCGCTCGTCGGCACGCTGAGAAGGGAACGTTTTGTTCCGGTTCAGGTCGGAGACGTATCTGGCTGGGCCTATTTCGAAAAGAATCACGAGTCCGTTTGTTTCAGGGAGACGCGCGATCATTTGCCTTATTACATCCATCCCAATGGGCAGGGTGCGATAGCATTGGGGCAGTATTGGGGGGAAGCCCTTTACAGGGGCCTCGTTCCACAGCCGCCTGACTTGTGACACGATCTGTTGAGGAGGTTCTCATGAATACGTTCCAATGGAGAAGTGTTGTTTTCTTGGCGTCGCTGGTTTCAACTGCCGCGGCAAACGCCCAGACGAATGTGCCCGGGCAGAGCCGTTTCTCCCGGTTGCCGTTGGGGAGCATCACCGCGCAGGGGTGGCTGAAGGCGCAGCTCGAGCGCAGCAAGGCGGGCATGGGCGGGCATCTCGACGAACTGGAACCCGACATGATCGCCAAACCGTATGTCGACCGGACCCACAAATCCAAAGTCAGCCCCGGTTGGAGCGGCGAGATTTCCGGAACCTACTGGGCGGGACTGGTGCAGTTGGCTTTCACGCTGAATGACGCGGAGTTGAAGGCCAAGGCCGGCAAATGGGTCCACGCGACGATCGCGCTTCAGGAAGAGGACGGGTATCTCGGCAGTTACCGCAAGACGGACAACCGGTTGGAGGACTACAGCGCATGGTCGGCGAACTGGTGTTACCGCG
>JAVEYH010000174.1:0-5089 GCA_034003585.1 Kiritimatiellia bacterium | reverse complement strand
GCCGGTGGCCCGCAAACTGGTGGCGGGAGCCTACGCGCCCGGCGCCACCGTGCGCGTCGGCGTTTCGGGCGGCGCGCTCACGCTCGCGTGAGGCGCGCCGCTTCCCGGCCTGCGGCGGCGGCGGACGACGGTCACCGCATCAGGAGCATCGTGCCCTGCGCGAAGACCGTCAGCATCACGTTCGTGCCGGAAACCGTCAGTTTGCCGCCGGTCCCGGGCGGCAGCCCTTCGACAGCCCACCCCGCCGCGAGTTCGGCCGCCTGGATGGCGCCCGCGGAGAAGAGCGTGTACTCGCCGACCACATCCCCGACGCGTGTTCCGGTGTGCGACAGGACGACGGTTCCCGTACCCTGGAAGGTCAGCGCGCCGCCGAGCGAGACCCGGTCGCACACGCCGCCCGCGAGATCCACGCGCATGACCACGCCGTCGCCCAACGTCAGGCCGTCCGCCGTGAGGTTCCCCACCTGTCCCTCCGCCGGGCCCGCCGCCAGTGTCCCCGTCACGATTAGCGTCCCGTTGCTGAGGGTTCCGTCGCCGTTCAGATGCGCCACCGGACGCGTTTGTCCCTGCACATCCACCACGCCGTCGGCAAAGACCGCCAGATTGGAGACGCTCCCGTCCTGATAGTAACCCTCCGGGAGGACGCCGAACCACTTGTTGCGCAGATACACTTCGACCGCCAGACGCTCCTCATCCGTCAGAATCCGGTCATAAACCGCAAACTCGGCGAGCCGTTGTCCGCCCCAGCGGTAGGTCCGGTCAATGGCGAAACCGCTGCCGTGCAATGTGTTGGTGGGCGCGTGTTCCGGGTCACTCATGAAACAGACGGCCTGATACCCGCCGGAGAGTCCGGTGGTCCCCTGATTGACGCGGACCCCGTCGACGCTCCAGTACGCGTTGGCGTTTTTGATCCACAGCGGCGGCTCCGTGCGCGAGGTCGCGATAAGCGAACCGCTGGCGGTCACATACCCCTCGACCCCGTATCCGCGGTGGAAATCCGCGATGTTGTTCGCGCCGTTCCAGCCGACGAGGAAGTTCCCGCCGTCCTGAGACCCGAGCACCATGAACCCGCTGCGGATGTTCACCCGCGGCTGATCCCAGATCAGATACGCGCCGTCCGCCGCGGTATCCCCCCATCCGGAACGTTTGAACGGCCCGAAGTCCACCACCGGAGAACCGCCCAGCTCGTTGTCGCGCAGCCAGGGCCGTTTCGAGACTCCGTCATGCGCCGCGTACGCCGACCCAACCAGACTGTTCCAGCGGGAGACAAAGTTCGTCCCGTTCTCCGAAACGACCTCGAAACTGCCGGTCACGCTCGCATCCATGTGCATCAGCATGCCGTTTTCCGGCAGTCCGGCCTGCGCCGGTTTGCCGGCCAGGATAAACGTTCCGTTGGAAACCACAACCGCGCCGGACAGCGCGCTGAGATCGCTGATCGACAGGACGCCGTCCCCGGTTTTCCGCACGTCTGCCGCCCCCGCGTACCGCCGGATCGAGACCTCCGTATCGGTCGGCAGATCGACCGTGCCGCCCTCAGCGCTCAGGTCGTTGATCTCCACCTTGCCGCCGGCGTACCCCGAAGTCGGCGCGCCGAACCATTTGCGCGCGAGATACGCTTCCACGTCACGGCGTTCCGCGTCGGAGAGCAGGCGCGGATACACGATCACCTCCGCCAGACGCTGTCCGCCGAAAAGCTCCTCGTTCTTATGCGTGGCGAAAGCCGAGGCGCTGCACCCGCGGTCCGTCACCAGACTCATCAACTGGTATCCGCCGTTGAACCCGGTGGCGCGGCCGTCCACAACCGCCCCGCTGATCCGCGTCACGCCGTACTGGGCCAGGGATTCTGAACCCCAGATCGGCGAAGAGCCCGGCACGATGGGCGTCCGCTTGAAATCGCTGCCGTCCGCGCCCGAACCCGTGCCGAGCGGCATGCCCCCGCCCTCCTGCGACCCGATCACCCAGAACACGCTCCGGATGCCGCTCACTTTCGCGCTCCACAAGGCCGCGCATCCGCTGTTCGCCTCCCGGAACGAGAGCACCGGCAACCCGTTCAGCGCGTGCGGCAGCAGCAGCGGCGGGATTTCCGGATCCGCCGGCCGGGCGCACAGACCGCCGCCCGACGCATCCAGGATGTTGGTGACCGACACCCCGTCCGCATCCAGCAGGATCGAGGCGGCAGCCGAGGCATCGACGTGGTACGCGACCCCTCCGGGCAGGACATACGGATCAGCCAGAACGCGCGCGTCAAAAGCCAGACGACCCTCTTTCACGCTCAGTGGCGCGGTCAGACCCGCGACCTGCCCCACCACCAGCGTGCCCGCGCCGGTTTTCTCGACCGGACCGCTGCCGTCCAAGGCGCCCAGCACCGCCTGCTGGCCTGCGCCCACTTTTACCGCCACCGGCTCAGTCGAGGAGGTGAACACCCCGTCAAAGGTTTGCGAGCCATCGGAAGCGGCAAACCGAGCGGGCACGTGCGGCAACCATTTCCGCATCAGATACCCCTCGACTTGCTCGCGCTCGGAAGCGTTCAGGTGCCGGTTAAAAACCAGCACTTCGGCGATCCGCTGTCCGCCGCTGCGGTATTTCGGCAACCCCGGACGCGGATACCGGTCCGTCGCCATGCAGGCGGCCCGCGCGGCCGTGCCATCGGCGCTCAAAAACGAGATCAGAAACGGCTCTTCTTCCGGAACAACCGTGGCCATCTGATCGATCCGGTTGCCGTTCAGCGAGACCTGCCCGGTTTTCAGTCCGGCCGTCACATAAGAGGTGTTGAAAATCAACCCGTTATCGCCGCGGTGGAAGTTCGCATAGTTGCCGTCATAGATATCGGAGAGCCAGAAACTTTCCGGGTGAATGTGGTCGAACACCATGAAAAGGGTCCGGATCGCGGTGTTCGTATGATTCCAGTGCAGCAGCGCGCCGCCCCCCCATGCGCCGAAATCAACCACCGGCAGCCCGTTCAGCCTGCCGCGGACCAGCCACGGTGCAGGGTTGTCCTCCGTGTTGATGGCATAGGCCAGCAGACCGTTGGTGACGTTGCTGTTTCCGCGCCATTCCAAGACCCGGTCTCCGTCCAGGGTCATGGAGGAGAGGTCGCTCGCGTCCAGGTGGAAATAGAGGTTGGTGATCAACGACACCGTTTCCAGCGTGGCATCGAGGGCGCGCCCCCGGTTGACCAGTTCCAGCGTGCCGCCCTGAAGCGCCAGCGGACGGGAGGGCCGCATGCCGCCGCGCTCGACCCGCAACGTGCCGTTGCCGCTGACCTCGCGGATACCCGAACCGCTCAACGCCTCCACGCCCAAGGCAGCGCCCGCATCCAGTGTGAGCCGGGTCCGGTTACTGTCCGCGACATGCATGCGCAGGGCTCCGGGGCCGGCCGCCGCCAAGCCCGCATCGCCCGCCACCCCCTGCCACTTCTGCCGCAGATAGGCCACGGTCGCCTCGATCTCCGCATCCGTCAGGACACGGTCATAAAAAATCTCCTCCGCCACCTGCTGACCTCCGAAGCGGTAGGAGCGGTCGCGGGCAAGGGTTCCCACGGTCGTGGCTCCCTCTTTCACCACCATGGCGACCACATCGAACTCCGTGGCGCTCAGCGGTTGCGCGAAGGGATTGGCGACCGGAGCGCCGTTCAGCGTGATCACGTACTCCCCGTTTTTAAAGGACGCGGCGGTCTCCCCCCGGTTTAGCAGCATGATCTGATCCCAGCGGAATACCCCTCCTGATGTCAGCACATGATTGTGGTAATGCCCCTCACTCGTGTCGGTAAAAATGAAATTCTGGGTGCGGAGCACGGCGAACGCGGCTTTGACGGCCGTTGACCGCGTGTTCCAGATCAGATACGGCGCCAGCGACCGCGCGTCCAGATTGGTCCGGATCATGTTTCCGAGATCGACCACCGGCAACCCGTTCAGCGCATTCGTCCTCACCCACGGCAGGGCGCGTTGGCCATCCGTCAGATACCCGTCATGCCGCACGTAATTGCCCGGAACCTGCGAAAACCACTCGACCACGAAATTCGTGCCGTTTTCTTCCTCAAAGGTGAACGAATCCGGATCCGAAGCGTCCAGATGCATGATCGGGTCCGCGGCCGGCTTCAGCGCCGGCGTCGCGGTCCCGTCGATCCGGAGATCCGCGCCGGGATTTTGGATCACGCCGGTAAAGCGGCTGGCCGACGCCACGGCCAGGCAGCCGCCTCCCGCCAGGGACAGCATGCCCGACCCCACCAAGTCGTCCGCGCGCACCGTCGCGGGGGCCGCCGTCCCCCCGCTCACGACATCCAGAACCCCGCGGCTTCTCACGTTCAGCAGCCCGAAGCGCTGTTCCGTCGGCATGGCGGCTGAGCCGAGCAGATGGAAAACCCCGCCCCACGACAAAGTCAGATCCGGGTTCAGAACGGACAGCGGAGCGCGGATCGTACCGGCGTCGCCCGGCAGCGGGTCCAGGGCGCGGGCATCGGACGTCAGCCGCGCGCCGGAAGTGACCTGTACCCGCCCGGACTCCAGTTCGCTGCGTTGCGAGATCTGGATGCTTGACGCGGCGTATCCCTCCCGCGTCACGGTCAGCGCGTTGGTGGCCACCACCGGAACATGCAGATACGCTGTCCCGCTATTGGCGATCAGTTTGGGTTCGGTCGCGTCCAGCACGACCGGATCCCCGTATACCGCGATATTGGCCTGATTGAACTTCAGGACGCCGACCGGCAGCGCGCCGTCGTTCGTGACGCTCACCCCCGCCACGGAGAAGGTCGCCATTTGACCTGTGCCAAAGGGCACCACACCGTTCTGCCAGTTGTTGGTGTCGCTCCAGAACCCGCCGGCCGGCGCGGTCCACGTTCCGCTGACGTCCGCCAGAACAAAACCCGCAAACCCGCAACACAACGCCACCGCCCAATGCATTTTCCTCATCACACACTCCTGATTTTACTCCGCGCGCCACACGCATATGGATAACACGACACCCTGCGCGGCGAATTCGCCCGCAGGGCCGGATACACTTCAGTCGGATATTGCCGCAGGATCCGGTCAGAAGCTCTTGCTTCTGACTTCGCCGCCCTTCATCGGGAAGAGGCCGACCTGTTCCGGTTCCA
>JAVEYH010000173.1:0-5239 GCA_034003585.1 Kiritimatiellia bacterium | reverse complement strand
GGTACTTCGCGATCGTGCCCAAACGCAAGGAGTGCGCCAACCTGCTCGTGCCGGTTTGCGTCTCCGCGTCCCACATCGCCTTCGGGTCGATCCGCATGGAGCCGGTCTTCATGGTCTTGGGGCAGTCGGCCGCCACGGCCGCGGCGCTGGCGATTCGTGACGGGGTCGCGGTGCAAGACGTGGACGCCGCCCAGCTTCAGGCGCGCCTGCTGGCCGACGGGCAGCGGTTGAAATAGCGCCGCCGCCGCCGAAAACAACGAGACGCGGGCTATGGGGGTGTGGCACATGAAGGAGAGACGTTTCAGGAAGAAGGAGAGGAAGACAACCGGATGTTCCTGCGTGGCCGCGCTGGTTGCCGTACTGGCTCTGCAGGGGGATGGGTTTGCCCAAAGCAAACTGGTCGCGAATCTTGAGGCAGGTAAAAAACAGACCGTTGTCGCGTATGGGACAAGCCTGACGGCCAACGGCGCGTGGGTCTCCCAATTGGATGCCGCGCTCACTGCCCGGTGGCCAGGACAGGCAACGGTGATCAACAGCGGCGGATCGGGGCAGTGGTCGCAGTGGGGCGTCGGAAACCTGGAGCGGCTGGTGCTGCAGAAACGGCCCGATGCCGTATTCATCGAGTTCGGCATCAACGACAGTGTGGCGCGGTTTTCGTGTCCCGTTGCGAAGTCGCAATCCAATCTGGAGGCCCTGATCGACCGCGTTCTTGCGCAGAAGCCGACATGCGAAATCATTCTGATGACCGCGACGCCGGGGGACCGATATCCCGAAGGCCATTTCTCTTACCGGAAAGAGATCGCCTCGTATTACGCGATGTACCGCGACGTGGCTAAAGCGCGCGGATGTCTGCTGGTCGATCTTTATCCCGCATGGCTGGCGTTGGCGCGGCATGACAAAACGAAATATCAGGCCTATGTTCCCGACACCGTTCATCCTACGGAAGAAGGGTGCCGCAATATGGTTACGCCCGCTGTTCTCGATGTTTTGGGGGTGACTCTTCTTGGGGAGCAACCGCTCCGCGACCGCACACCCTGACTGACACGGCCGCGCGACGCGTCTTTCAGGGAGGGTGCGCTGCCTCCGGGCGCGCCCTGCGAAAGAGTTCACGCTTGGGTGCGAACAGAACGGTCAAAAGGAGAAATGCCGCGCAAACCGATTCCCCGCTTGACGGCTATCGTCTTATTAGTGTAACGTCGTTACATGATAAAGCGGGAAACGGTTTACGATGTCCCCGGCCTGAGGGCGGGGATCGACATTCTGACGGCGCTGTGCGAGTCGGCCGACGGTCTGGGCGTGGCGGAACTGGCGGAACGGACGGGGGCCAACAAGCACATGGTCTTCCGCTGCCTGAAGACGCTGGTGGCTAAGGGCTGGGTGACGGAGACCGGAGAAGGCCCGAAATACGCGGCCTCGCTGGTGCCGTTTCATTATGCCTCCAAACCGGTCGCCCGGATGGACATCGTCACGGCCGCGCAGGAACCGCTGCGCGAGCTGTGGAAGCGCCTGGGCGAGTGCGTCTATCTGGGCGTGCTGCACGACGACATGGTGATGTATGTGATTCACCATGAGGGGACCCGCAACATCCATATCGGTGGCCGCATCGGCGAACACTATTGGCCTCATGCCGCATCGACCGGCAAAGTGCTTTTGGCCTACGGGGAGCCGGAACAGCGCGAGCGGTGCATCGCGCGCGGCCTGAAAAAATTGACCGCCGCCACACACACCGACCGCAAAAGTTTCCTCGCGGACATGGCACGGGTCCGCAAGCAGGGCTTCGCCTTGGACGAAGAGGAGTACATGGAGGGTGGGCTGTGTTACGCCGTGCCGGTCTTCGATTACACCGGGCGCGTCATCGCCGCCATCGGCACGACCGTGCTGACGGTGCACTACCGGCAGAAAGACATCGTGAAAGAGCTGGGGGCGCCGGTCCTGGAGACGGCCGAACGGATATCCACAGCGCTGGGATGGAAGGCGCATGGCAAGGAGGAGTTGGGAATTAAGAGTTTCTGAAATCCCGAGCGTCGAGCGTTGTGTGTCGAGCATCGAAATAAGGAGCAAAGAAGACATGATCCGAATCCGACTGGCAATCTGTGTGCTGGCAACCGCCGTGTCGGCGCAGGCCGCGCTGCGCCTCGTGTCGGTCTCCAACGAGCCGTACCCTCCGGCGGTCGGAGCGGACGGACGGACGACGACCGTTTACACCGCGGAAATGATGCTGGACGGCAAGCCGGAGACGTTCGCGTGCCTGCTGGACGATTCGCGCGGCGGCGCACGAAGCGACACGAAACCTTCGCAAGGCGATGCGCCGGTGACGGGAATGTTGACGCTTGATTTGGGCGGCGAGTTTACCGTCGACGGGATCGAGTTGCTGCCGCGGACCGGGGGAGGCGCTTACCTGCCGAGTCAGATTGAACTGTTCGGGGTGAAATATGCTGTTCCCTCCGTGTCTGCGGGAGCGGGTCACGTCATCCGGTTTACGCCTCAAAAAAGGAGAACGCTCGAGCTGAACGTTCTCGCGAGCCATGAATCCGGTCCGATCCACTTCAATTATCAGATCGCGGAGCTGCGGGTCGCCGTCAAGGACGCCTCGGGCGCGCGCAAGATGTTGTCGGGAACCGGTGAAAGCGCGTCGTCGTTGTCCGATGAAGACCGTTTTCTGATGGCGGAAAGGGAGTTCGCGCAAAGCGGGCGAAACCGGCAGGAGCCGTATCCGGAGTCGCGCAGGCTGAAGGACTGGATCTATCAGGATCACGGCCCGGCGTTCACGAACTGCTTCACCTGCACGACCTCCTGTGAGGTTGAAAACGGGATCGTGGCCAGGGCGCTTGCGGAGTGCCCCGACAGCGGGCTTGCGAAAGAACGCATTGCGCTGCGCCATGTGCCGGGAAACGATCCGCGCTGGGAGAAGCTGTACGCCGCGGCCTGCGAGAGGCGGCGCGCCCGGCGCTTGGAGTCGCTGGCGAAGCGGGCGCGGCAGATCGTGTTCGTGAAGCGCTATTTCCTGAGCGGGGTTGTCCATTACGCATGGACGGAGCACCTGACCGACCAGCAGTACCGCGAGCGGAATCCGGCCTATCGCATGGGCGCGAGCCTCAACCTTCTGACTGTGGGAGAGGACGGCGGGGTCAAGATGGAGACGCTGCTGGAGATGCCCACGGGGATCATCCGCGATCCGGCCGTGTCGTATGACGCCTCCAAAGTCCTGTTCTCCATGCGGCGTAACGATGTGGAGGACGACTATCACCTCTATGTGATGGATCTGGCATCGCGGAGCGTGAAACAGATCACCTTCGGACTGGGAGTCTCAGACATCGAGCCGTGCTGGCTGCCGAACGGCGACATCGTGTTCGTCTCGTCGCGCTGCATCCAGAACACCGACTGCTGGCGGCAGTACGTCTCCAACCTCTACACCTGCGACAGCGAGGGGCGTTACATGCGGCGGCTGGGTTACGACCAGGTCCACACCAACTATCCGCAGACGCTCGAGGACGGTCGCGTCACCTACACGCGCTGGGAGTACAACGACCGGGGACAGATCTTTCCCCAACCGCTGATGGTCATGAATTTCGACGGCACGGCGCAGGCGGAGTTCTACGGCGGCAACTCCTGGTTTCCGACCTCGATCCTCCACGCGCGGAACATCCCCGGAACGCAAAAGGTCATCGCGATCGCGTCGGGACACCACACCATGCAGAAGGGCAAGCTGATCGCGGTGGACCGCAGCAAGGGGACGCAGGAGGCGGCCGGCATCGAGTACCTCGCGCCCCGCAGGCAGGCCGCAGCGGAGCGGAACGATCATTCCGGCAGCGTTGGCGAGGCGTTTCAATATCCGTACGCATTCGATGAGCAACACTATCTGGTAACCTACTGTCCCGAGGGCACGCCGTATGCCCAACGGGCCCAAATTCCCCATCCGTTCGGCGTTTATTTCATGACCGAAGACGGCCGCCGCGAGCTGCTCGCCTATGACCCGACGACCCAGTGCGCCCAGGCGGTGCCGGTGATTTCACGCCCGGTGCCGCCGCTGAAGCCTTCACAGGTGGACTACACGAAAACCATGGGCACCTACTACGTGCAGGACATGCACACGGGCCAGGCGATGGAGGGCGTGCCGCGCGGCACGGTCAAGGCGCTGCGCGTGGTGGCCATCGAGTACCGCGCGGCGGACGCCTACTACAATTCCAACATCGGCGAGGCGGGGCGGTCGCACTCGAGGACGCCGCCGTCGATCAACAACGGGAGCTGGGACGTGAAGCATGTGCTCGGCACCGTACCCGTGGAGGAAGACGGCTCGGCGTATTTCGAGGTGCCCGCGCGCACGCCGGTTTACTTCCAACTGTTGGACGACAAAGGTTGCGTTGTACAGACCATGCGGAGCTGGTCCACGCTCCAGCCGGGCGAGTCGCAGGCGTGCGTGGGGTGCCACGAGAGCAAAAACGAGTCGCCGCCGCCGACCGCGGCCATGGCCATGCGTAAAGGCGTGCGCCGGCTGACGTTCGCCAGTCGGTCCGCCGAACAGTACGGCGCGAAGAATCCGGTCACCGACCGGTCGCTTTCGGGACGCGACGCGGTCAAGGCCTTCCTGACAGTGAACAGCCCGGACGGCTTCGGCGAGCCGGGGGGCTTCAGTTACCCGCGCGAGATCCAGCCGATCTGGGACGCGCATTGCGTCCGCTGTCACACAGGCGAACAGCCGGGCGTCGAGCGTCGGGGGTCGGATGTCGCCAAAAAAGCCCCCTTCAGTCTCAAGGGCGATGTGCTGCCGTACACGTACGAACAGTGCCCCAACAACGGCGACAAAACGCAGGACGCGCACCGCGCGTTCACGGCGTCGTATCTGAACCTGACGGCATTCGGGCATGGCGGACCGATCGTCAACTGGATCAGCGCGCAGAGCCGGCCGTCGCTGTTGCCGCCGTACTTCGCCGGCGCGGCGAGAAGTTCGCTGATGGCGCACTTGGAGCCGGAGCACAACAAGGTCAAGGTGTCGCAGGCCGAGAAAGAGCGCGTCGCGTGCTGGATCGACCTGTGCGTGCCGTTTTGCGGCTCCTACACCGAGGCGAACACCTGGGAGCCTCAGGTCAAGGCGACCTACCTGTATTTCGAGGCCAAGCGGGCGCGGCTGGCGGAGATCGAGATCGACAACATCCGCAAATACGTGGCGGCGAAAACCGAAGGCAAGACCTTCGCGCCGGCGGATTTCCAGGTGTTCGACCAGGGCGGGCCTGAGGCCCGG
>JAVEYH010000172.1:0-5386 GCA_034003585.1 Kiritimatiellia bacterium | reverse complement strand
GTGATCAATGACCGTAGCGGCGGGTATTCCAACGCCTGGGTCGAGATTGACAATGTGCGCGCCTGGGAAGAGCCCGTTGTTCAGTCCACCTCCTGGCGCGCGTACAATGTGAAGGTGACCCAAACCGACAAACAGCGGATCATGCTGGACGGCGAGGAAGCCTGTTTGCTGAACAACAGCACCACGCAGGATACGGAGCCCGTTCAGGACCGGGATGTGCCGTTCGTGCAATCCCCGGTTCTGCCCCGCGGCCTGGGCGAACTCGCCTTCCAGGCGCGCGCCTATACCAACACCCTCCCGTCAAGCCTTTACGTTTACGCGACCACCAACGGGTGGAATGCGCCCACAAACCTCTGGTTCGAGATCGCCGCCTTCACCCAGATCACGAACCGGTTTTACGAAACGTTCACTGTCAAACCGGTTGACGGACGCGATTACGATGCGATCAAGTTCATTTCCCCGCTGGGCGGCCAGCGTGCCTGTATCGAGGACATCGTGGTGACCGAACCGGTCTTTCCGGGTTTCGACATCGACAATGTGCAGGTGCTCTGCCGGAACGGCGATTCGTATGAACTGGACCAGCACCAGCCGATCAACACGGATCACGTGGGCATCCAGGCGGAGCTGGTGAACATCCAGCTCTCGCCTTCGAACATCCAGATGTTTGTCGATTATTATATCGGCACCAATGTCTGGGGCATCGGGAACTGGCCGGCGGCGCAGGTGGTGACGCTTCCCATGGAGCAAGTGGGCAATTCGACAACCTATCGCACCCTCCCGTCCCAGGACATCCCCATGCAGGACAGCGACACGATCGTGCAGTACCGCGTGCGCGCCACCTATTTGGGCGGGATTCCCCTGACCACGGGACAGGAAACGTTTGTGAATCCGCCTTGGTACTTCCCTGTGGACTTCAACGCGGTCTACGCTTCACAAGGGTGGTCCCCCTATTACATCGTGTACGGTGTGCCCCGCAAGACGGTGTGGATCAACGAGGTGAACGCGCTGGAATATGTGGAGGAGAACGGTGTGCCCCAACCCGGATTCTATGACAATCCGTACATCGAAATCGCCGTGCCTGCCGGGGTCGATCTCGCGGGCTGGAGTCTCGACCTGGTCTCCGCCTGGGGTACCCACACCATCACCCTGCCCGAAGGACTGCCCGAACAGGCGGCGGTGACCAACGGCTACGCTTTCTTCGTGATCGGCGAGAAATTCCCGCAGGCCGGAACGGTGCCGTTACCGAAGCTCGATTACGGGGATGCCGGTTTCTACTGGTACATCCCCTGTGTTTACGCGGGCGGATTGCGCCTGAAACGCCCCATGGGCATGTACGAGCACGTCATCGCGTATGATGACCCGAGCCAGGGCTCCGGACCGGATTTCGACGGTGAACTCTGGGCGGCGGAAGATCCGGAACAGCAGTTCGTGTATGTCGGACAGGAGACCTACGGCGGCTCCCTCAACGTCACCAACGGCACCGGCGTCACGCGCGCGGACTGGACGTTCCCCCTGTATTGGACCCCCGGCGGACTGAATCCCGGCCAAAGCGTCGACTTCCCCGAATTGGGCATCTCCAAC
The DNA here is from genome assembly GCA_034003585.1 of Kiritimatiellia bacterium. Classification (GTDB taxonomy): domain Bacteria; phylum Verrucomicrobiota; class Kiritimatiellia; order RFP12; family UBA1067; genus JAPXSY01. Next base: position 3,805 of record JAVEYH010000172.1, on the reverse strand, counting down.
ATCTGGATCACGTCCACACTCAACGCGCTGAGCGGCACGCAGAATGGCCTGCGCACGCAATACAACGCTTTCCGCATGCGGGTCGGCGCGGACACCAATATCCTGTATCAGGCCGATGACTGGTACCGTCTCTATTCCGTTAAGGTCAATCAGGTGGAGCAACTTCCGTCCGGAGAAGGCCTGCGGGACTATCTGCTGCCGCTCACCAATGTTGCCGCGGACCTGACCGTCGAGGCCCATTTCGCCTTGCGCCAGGATATCGCCGAGCTCGGACTGAACGAGGATATGCTGAACTGGCTGCTCGGATTCGGCGACAATCCGCTGGCATCGAGTTATTTCTTCGGTAACGGACGTCTGATGTCCCTCACCGAACTGTATTGGCTCGATGCGGATCCGACCGTGACCAACCGTGTGGATGGCAGTATTGTCCGTTTCACGCGCGACACCGAGACAAATTACTATGTGACGGTCTCGCTGGCCGTCAACGGCCAGAACTGTCCCTACCTGTTGAGCGAGGCGGTCATGAAACTGGAAATGACGCCGTCGCTGACGACCCCCGACTGGCGGATCGCCGCGCAGTACGCGCTGATGCCGGATTCGTTCGACACGAACCACCAGTGCCGGATTCTGCTGCCCAACCCGTATGTCTACAGTTTCCCGTACTGGAGTCCGGCTCAAGCCTTCTTCCGCTGGGTGATCGAAGAGCAACACCCCAATATCGGAGTCCTGCCGCTGGTGAACACGCCGCCGGAACCGTAGTCCGACACGCGCATCCTGCCTCCTTCAGGGGGACACACCATGAGAGGGAAGGGCACCCCTTCCCTCAACCGCCTTGCATGCGGAACCAGCGCACAACCGCACCCAAGGCGAACAGGGCGATCACCAGCCACAACGTCGCCCGCTCCCGCTCGGTCAGTCCCGGGTTGTGTTTCCGCAATGCCCGCACCCCGCGCGCAAAACGCGTTTCCGGTCGCGTCCCCTTGTTTTCCCGCAGCATGGGATTACCATACGTGTATCCAGCAAACGCGGCAACTGTTTTCCCGCGCGTTTTTCACCCGGCGAAAAACCTGCTTGGAACATGGGACCGAATATGGTTCACTCTTTGCCAGTGTTTGATCGGCCTGATATGCGACTTCTCCCGCACAACGTTTGGTTCAGCCTCTGCCTCATCGGCATAACCCTGTCCGGAACGGCAGAGGTGAGACGTTCCGTCCGGAACCCGCAGCGGTTGACCGCTCCGCCCGCGTTGCGGCGGGCCGACGGCAACGGGCCGACCGCTTCCGCTGCCGAAGCCGTGACGCAGACCGCCGCCTCGCGAAACCGGGTCACACGCGTGGCGTTTCTGGGGCCGAAAAACGGCTGGGGATTCACGAAACGCGAAACCTCGTACTATTCGCCGGCCGGCAAGCGTCTTGGCACCGTGCCGGGCGGCACGCTGTTCCGCTATTCCGACGTCAAGGCCTCGTCCAAGAACCCGATGCTGTTAAGCCGGTTGCGCCGCGACCATGCGTGGGACGAACCCTGCCTGCTCGACTGCACGGAAACCGCCACCTATGAGGGGGACCCCGAAACCGTGGACCCCGCGATTGTCGGGAATCTGCACGCCTTTTTCCTGCTCACCGGCAGGATCGCCGCGCATAAGGCGACGCTGGCGGAAAAGACCCATGCGGCAAACCCCCACTTCCTTGCCGCGCGTCAAGCCCGGGAGGCCTACCAGGCGAGCCTCGCCCAAGCCGACCGGCTTGAAGCGGAGGCGCAGACATGCACCGGCGCGCGCAAGGTCAAAGTTTTGGACGCCCTGCGCGCGCTCAAATACGAACAGGTGCGTCTTCAAAGCGAGGTGAGCCGAACCGCTACCGCTTTCACGGAGTGGAATCAAACCCACCCCGCCACCGCTCCGGCGGAGGATCCCGCGCTGCGGAAGCTGGAACGCGAGCGCGAGGCGGTTCGGGCGAAAGTCGCGGACCTGATTCCGCCGGATGTTTCGTGAACGGGCCGCCGGGTAGGCGGGACATGCTTTTCCGGACAACCGGAGTGTGAAAGGAAGAACCTATGTTGAAAATCTCGACGCTGGACGCCGTCATCATCTTCGGCTTCCTCTTCTCCGTGATCGCTATCGGCTCCGCCGCCGCGCGCCGTTCCAGCCGGAGCGCGGCCGATTTTTTCCTCTCCGGACGCTCCATGCCCTGGTGGCTGCTGGGGGTCTCCATGGTGGCCTGCACCTTCTCGTGCGACACGCCGAATCTCGTAACCGACATCGTGCGGACGCAGGGCGTCGCGGGCAACTGGGCCTGGTGGGCTTTTCTGTTGACCGGCATGCTGACCGTCTTCGTCTACGCCAAACTCTGGCGCCGTTCCGCGCTGGACACCGACCTGGGTTTTTACGAGATCCGCTACAGCGGCAGACCCGCGGCCCTGCTGCGCGGGTTCCGCGCCCTGTATCTGGGCGTTTTCTTTAACATCATGATCATGGCCACGGTCTCGCTGGCGGCCATCAAGATCGGACAGGTGATGTTCGGCCTCTCGCCGGTCGCCACCCTGCTCTATGCCTCGGCCGGCGTGGGAATCTATGCGACCCTCGGCGGACTCACCGGTTCGATCTGGGCCGACTTCTACCAGTATTCGATCGCCATGGTCGGCGCGGTTTTCGCCGCGGTTTATGCCGTCAACTCCGCCGACGTGGGAGGCATCACCTCGCTGACGCAACTCTTCTCGCAGCCGGACGTGCAGACGCGCATGTCGATGTTCCCGTCCGGCGCGGGCGGGCTTTCGACCCTGATGACCGTACTGATCCTGCCGATCGCGGTGCAGTGGTGGAATGTCTGGTACCCCGGCGCGGAACCCGGCGGCGGCGGATACATCGCGCAGCGCATGCTCTCGGCCAAGGATGAGAAGAACGCGGTGGGCGCGACCCTGCTGTTCAACTTCCTGCACTATGCGGTGCGCCCCTGGCCCTGGATCATCGTGGCCCTCGTCTCGCTCGTGCAGTTTCCCGTCACGCCTCCTGCGGAACAGGCGGCCGCCGCGCGCTGGCTTGAAAACCATCCGGCGCTGGCCGAACAATACGCCACGGCTAAAACGCAGATGCCCGAAACCGAGAGGGAACAGGTACGGCAGGCCAAGGCGGATGCCGCTGGCGTGGGCAGTCTCGCCCGGGCGTTCCCCAAAGTCGATGACCAGTTCCTGCGCAATGATATCGCCTATCCGGGTATGATCTCCACCATGCCCAAAGGGTGGCTGGGACTGATCGTGGCCTCGCTGATCGCCGCCTATATGTCCACCATCGCCACGCACCTGAACTGGGGTTCCTCGTATGTGGTGCAGGACTTCTACTCCCGCTTTATCAACCCGAAGAGCACGCCCCGGCAGGCGGTCGCCATGGGCCGCGTCACCATGCTGACGCTTCTCGCGCTCTCCGGACTGGTCGCGCTCTGGATGCGCAACGCCAAGGACTCATTCGACATCCTGCTGCAGATCGGCGCCGGGACCGGCCTGCTTTATATCCTGCGCTGGTTCTGGTGGCGCATCAACGCCTGGAGCGAGATCTCGGCCATGCTGATCTCTTTCGCGGTGGCCTGCTTCTTCCAGTGGGGTGCCGCGCCGCTCGGCCTGGATGCGGCCATGGAACGCGCCGGATTCTTTACCGTCATGGATTACAGCGCTTGGAAACTGGTGATCGGCATCCTGCTCACCACCGCAGGCTGGATCACCGTGACCTATCTGACCCCGCCCGAAAGCCAGGATCTGCTGGCCCGGTTCTGCACCAGGATCCGCGCGGGCGGTCCCGGCTGGCGCCGCATCGAGG
>JAVEYH010000171.1:0-5396 GCA_034003585.1 Kiritimatiellia bacterium | reverse complement strand
TGGACAGCGCGGTGCTGACGGCTGACAAACGGATCGTCCTGCGCAAGGGCACACCGCACGTGGCCACGCCCAGACCGCCGGATGTGGCCGCGGGCGAGATCCGGCTCGGCAATGTCTGGCTCTCCGGACGCATCGCCGGGTTGACGGAGGCACACCTGTTCCCGGTGCTGGAGACGGCTTATCCCGAGCCGAAATCCGTCACGCCAGACGTGGCGGAGCGGCTGTTGCCCAAAACGCACGCGCGGTTGCGGGAGAAACAGCCGCTGCGGATTCTGGCGTGGGGCGACAGCGTCACCGAAAGCGCGTATCTGCCGCGGGAGCAGAAGTGGCAGGAGCGTTTCGCGTCGCGTCTCCGCGCGCGCTATCCCGGCGCGGCGGTCACGGTGGTCAGCGTGTCGCTGAACGGCGGCACCTCGGCCCGGTTTCTCAAGGATCCGCCGGGCGGCCCCTACAACTTCGCGGAGAAGGTGCTGGCCGTCAAGCCGGATCTGATTGTTTCGGAGTTCATCAACGACGCCTCGCTGGACGAGGCCGGGGTGTTGAAACAGTACGGCGGGCTGCTCAGCGCGTTCCGGGGGATCGGCGCGGAGTGGGTGATCCTCACGCCGCACTTCAGCCGCCCCGACTGGATGGGGCTCCGGAGCGAGAATCGGATTGAGGCGGACCCGCGCCCGTATGTGCGGGGGTTGCGCCGGTTTGCGGAGACGCACGGCGTCGCGCTGGCGGACGCCTCAGTCCGGTGGGCGCGGCTGTGGCGGCAGGGCCTGCCGTACTCCACCCTGCTGGTGAACAACATCAACCATCCCGACGAGCGGGGCATGGAAATCTTCGCCGACGCGCTCATGGCCCTGTTCCCGTAAACGACACGAAAGGAGTTTGGGTATGTTTGTGCGGATCGGTTTTTTCTTCTCGGTGTGGGCTTGTGCGGGGACATTGTTTGCGGCAGCGCAAGACGTACCGGTCCGCGCGCTGGAACTGCCGCCGAAGGCCGGAAACGCACGCAACAGCGAGGGTTCGTTCGTGACGCTCAAGGACGGGCGCATCCTGTTCGTGTACACCCATTTCACGGGCGGCGGGGGCGATCACGACTCGGCCCATCTGGCGGGGCGGTACTCCGCGGACGGCGGCCGGACCTGGACGGCGCAAGACCGGGTGATCGTGCCGAACGAGGGCCGCATGAACGTGATGTCCGTCAGCCTGCTGCGGCTGCGGAGCGGGGAGATCGCGCTCTTTTATCTGGCCAAAAACAGCGAGAAGGACTGCCGTCCGGTGATGCGGCTGTCGCGCGACGAGGGCGATACCTGGGGTGAGCCGGTGACGTGCGTCACGGATGAGATCGGGTATTATGTTATGCACAACGACCGCGTGATCCAGCTCCGTAGCGGTCGGCTGGTGGCGCCTGTTAGCCTGCACTCGGTCAAAGGGGTCCAGGGACTTGATGAAAAGGGCGAGGTCATGTGTTACCTGTCGGATGACCGGGGCCGGACCTGGCGCCGGAGCCGGAGCACGCGGAAGGGATATGACGGCCAAGGCCGGCGTGTGTCGCTGCAGGAGCCGGGCGTGGTCGAACTGAAGGATGGCCGGGTCATGATGTTCATCCGTACGGAGAGAGGCTGCCAGTACCTCTCCTATTCGGGAGACGGGGGCGACACGTGGGCGCCGCCCGCGGCATCGGACATCAAGTCCCCGCTGACTGCGGCCGCGATCAAACGGCTGCCCGCGACGGGTGACCTGCTGATGGTTTGGGACGATCATGCCAAGATCCCGCCGGGGATCGGCGGGCGGCGCGTGCCGATGAGCACGGCGATTTCGAAGGATGAGGGAAAGACCTGGGGGCACACCAGAGTTCTGGAAGGCAATCCCTTCGGGTGGTACTGCTATTTCGCGGTGGAGCCGGCGGGCGATGCGGTCCTGCTGGGGTATTGCGCGATGAGGCAATTGGGGCAGTCGCGGATTACGCGTGTGCCGCTTTCCTGGTTGTATGCGGACGTGACGCCGGCTGTGAGGCCGCTCTCCCAAGCGGACATGTTTCTGCCGTTTTCGAAAGGGCCCTTTGTTGAACTGAAAACCGCCTTGGGCGTATGGACCGCTGAGAAGGGGGAAGCCGAGATCCATGCCGGCGGGACGCGCGGCAAGGGAGTTTGGATCATGGGCGGCAAAGAGCGGATGGTGTCGTTTACCGCCTCCTCGCCCTTGACGTGTGAGGAACTGACCCTGTTCGTCGAACGGTTTACGGCTGCGGCCCCCTATCGGATTGTCCTAGAGGCGAAAATTGGGGCCGCGTGGCAGACCTTGTGGGCGCAGGATGAGGCGGCGCAGACTGTGATGGTGTATCCGGTGACGTGTGCCGCAAGCCCTGGGGTGGCGGCCCGGCAGTTCCGGTTCCGGTGCTCTTCGAAGCAAGGGGCGATCATCCGGCACTTTCCGCTGCGGGATCTGGGAGGGTTCTTTAACGACTGACCGCCCGTGAAGTGCGGTCCCGGCTTGTGGAAGAAGGGTATGGACGGAATCAACAACAAAGGTTTGCTCAAGACGCTGTTTGTGGGAATCCTTGCCGGAGTCGCGTGTTGGGCAACGGCACAGGCTGACGAGGGGCTTGTCCTGCATTGGGACTTTGATGAGGTGAGGGGCCGAACCGTCAGGGATTTGTCGGGCAAGGGGAATGACGGGCGGATCGAAGGGCAGGTGGCGTGGATCGCGGGCGTCAGCGGAAAGGCCATGCTTTTCGACGGGGATTTCAGTTCGGTCTGGTGTGCCGACAATGCCGCGCTGAATCCGTCGAACATCACGGTGATGTTCTGGCTGTGCCCGAAATCATGGGGTTTGGCCAACACCCTGATCGACAAGGGCTGGGCGAAAGGCTGGGGGATCGATCCGCAGTATCGGGGCAACGGCATCTATTTTTGCGCGAACATCGGAGGGCGGAGGCAGGACACGGCGGCGCGGCATGAGGTTTCGGTCGGCCGCTGGACACATCTGGCGGTGACCCATGACGGCCGGCGGACCTTGCTGTACGTCAATGGGGAGAAAAAGGGGGAGGCCGCGCGTGACGGCGGGTTGGACAGCCGCCACGGCAAGCTGAGAATCGGCGGGATGACCGATGCGGTCTGTTATGTGGATGACGTGAGGATCTATGACCGCGCTTGGGGAGGGGAACGGATCAAAGCTTGGGTTGACGCGGCGCGACCGGCCGGCGAGGGCGCGATGGACGAAACGGCTTTGGAGCGGGAGCCCGGCCCGGAGAGCCTGACGGTGAATCAGATCCCGTTCGTGAGGGCGCGGGAGGCGAACGGGGTGATTGTGGTGGATGCGAAGGCGCCGGAGGTCACTGCGGCGGCGGCCCGTGAGCTGAGCCATTATCTGAAGAAAATCTTCGCGGTCAAAATGCCGGTGGTGCGGGCGGATGAACGGATGACGCCCGCGGCCCAGGAGTTGAAGGACCGGAATCTGATTCTGGTCGGGGAGAGCCGTATCGCGAAGGCGTTGGGCTTCACGGCGGCTTCGTTGAAACCCGACGGGTTCAGGATCGCGTCACAAGGTTCGGTTCTGGCCGTCGTGGGCCGGGACAGCGAGGCGGCGACGCTGGAGGACATGGCGTCCGGGAGCGCGGGCTCATGGTATGGCGTCTGCCGTCTGCTGGAGAAAATCGGCGTGCGGTGGTATTTCCCGGGTGTGGACGGGGAGGTCCTGCCGACGGGCAGGCATGTGGTGGTGGATAATCCGGATGTGACGGACGCGCCTTATTTCGTTTTCCGTTACGGGTTCCCCCCTCCCGGCGCCACAATCCGGTGGATGCGCAGGATCGGGTTCGGCGGCGCCGTCTATCCCGGCCGCACGTGCCACAGTTTTCACGGCTGGCACGCGAAATATGCCGTGGACCATCCGGAGTGGTTCGCTCTGCGCGCCGATGGCGGCCGGGGGCGGAATCTGTGCCTCTCCCACCCTGAGGTGCGGCAGCGGATCATCGCGCAGGCACGCGAGTGGTTCGTGAAGCATCCGGACGTGAACCTGTTTCCGGATTTCACCCTTCTGGACAATGACGGCGCGCCCCCGCCCTGCGTCTGTCCGGAGTGCGCCCGGCGCATGACGCCCGCTGAAGGCTGGGCCGGCGGCACTTCCGATTACTGGGCGGAAGTCGCCGTGAAGACGGCGGAGGCCCTGCGGGACGAGTTTCCGGATCGCAAGATCGTCATCGGCGCGTACAATCAGCAGATGCGGCCGCCGGTCGGAATCAAGCGCCTGCCGGACAACGTGTCGGTGCAGATCCAGAAACTGCGGCTCCATCTCTGGTCGGAGGAGTCCCGTCATAACAACTACGAAGAGATCCTCAGGGGCTGGCTGGACTTGCGGCCCGCGGCCGTGGCTTTTTGGGAGTATTACGGGTTCGATTGCTGGGGAGGGGGCAAGTGGTTCGGGGTGCCCGGCCTGGCCACGGAGATGATCGCGTCCGACATCCGGACGCTGAAGCGGATGTCGGAAGAGAGCGGCATCCCCTTTCTCGGCGAGATGATCTTCACGAACGGCCGGCCCGGCAGGGACACGCCGGACCGCTTGTATTGGCTGGCGCCCGATCTCTATGTGACGGCCAAGATGCTGTGGAATCCCGACCTGCCTGTGAAACCGCTGATGGAGGAGTTTTACCGACTGCATTTCGGTCCGGCGGCGGCGCCGATGAAGGCGTTTTACGAACAGTTGGAGGCGGTCTGGACAAGCGGGCGGTGGGGAAGGAATCTGAGCGGCGCCAGAATGGGCATGGACGAGATGAAGCGCGCGGGCGGGTATTTTGGCAACAATCCCTGGAAGGTGCTGTTCACGCCGGAGATCCTCAGGGAGTTGGCGGCAAGGATGGCGGATGCCGGAAAACGGGCGGATCTCCCGCCCTACCGCGGGCGGGTGGAGGATGTGGCTCGGCAGTTCGGGACGACGTTGAAACGCGCCGAGCGGGCGGGTGGCGGGATTTCGGCGGAGGAGTTGGAGAAGGCGATGACGGTCTGGTGAGGGAAAAAGGGCAAGAAAGGAGTCGGAAATGAAACAGGTTTTGACGGCCATGCTGTGGGGAGCCTTATGCGCGTTCACCGCAAACGCGGTGACGTACATGTGGAACGGGAACGGCGGGGACTCGAACTGGACAACCGCCGCGAACTGGGACCGCAATTCGGGGTATCCCGTCAACGCGGATGATAACGCAACCGTTTCGGCGGCGTCCGCGCTGCATCTGGATGTGGCGGGGAATGTGACGATCAGCAAACTGTTGTTCTCGCCCGAACCGTCCGGGAACTTGACGGTCACGGGGGCGGCAAGCGCCGGACTCGGCGTGTCCTATTTCACGGTGGGCGGAACAAGTGATCTCGCAATCACTCCGGACATTGCCCTGCCGGGCACCTGCATCAAGGATG
>JAVEYH010000170.1:0-5413 GCA_034003585.1 Kiritimatiellia bacterium | reverse complement strand
TCACGCCCTGCCGGAACTCGACCGGCTTCTGCAACTGCACCTGCGACCCGAGCCCATACCGGGTCGGCGCCATGAAAACGAACGGGAACGCGGCCTTGAGCGCGCCGGTGCCCGACAGGATCGAATTCGTCGCCGAGTCGAGAATGAACGGCTGATCGCTCCGCAGGTAGAAATCGACCGCCGAGACCTTCAGGTGCTCCATGTAAAGCGGCGCGGAGTTCGTGGCGTAGGGCAGCGCGTTCGTCTTAAACAGATCCGCCGTGTCCCCTGCCGCAGGCAGCCCGTTCGTCCAGTACGACGCCGTCTGGAGATCGTAGGCATATTGGGGGCCGGCCTTGATGACCTCATCCGGAATGATGAGCCGCGTCTCTTTCGCGATCAGGGAGACCGCTGAGAACAAGGAAAAGCAAGCCGCCGCATAAAAGATTGGGATCATACCGAACTCCTGTTTTTTTATGGCTTTTCACCTCTGTAACATCCCTTCGGGCACCCTTGTGCCGCTCCGGTTCCCATGACGGGCATCCATGATACGGGAGGGATAAGAACGGTCATCCCCCACTCCCGAATCAAAACATGCCGGCCCCGGGGTCATCCGCCTGCAACCGGCCACCACAAAAAAACGGGCACGCTGATATCCCGGGTTCACTCCACAAAACAACCGTACATAGGGTACACCGTGCTGCGGCGATTCGTCCAATGGATTCCCGCGGCAATTCTGCCCGGATTCCCGGACTGCCGCAACTCACCCGGCCAAGGCTTGACGCCTCCGGCACGCTTCTGTATCGTGTCCCGGACGATCACGCCAGAGTGGTGGAATGGCAGACACACCGGACTTAAAATCCGGAGCCGGGTTAAACCGGCGTGAGGGTTCGATCCCCTCCTCTGGCACCACCGTTACGTCCCGCCCCCGCACGCCTCAGCACAGAACCGCACGGGACGCGGCGCTCAGGACCGGATTTCCTGTGTCAGCAGGCGCGCCAGATATTCGCCATACGTGGACTTGCGCAGCGACGCCGCCAGCCGTTCCAGTTGGGCGCGGTCGATGAACCCCATGCGCCAGGCGATCTCTTCGACACAGGCGATTTTCAGTCCCTGCCGGTCCTGGATCGCCTTGACGAACGCGGTGGCGTCCGCAAGCGAGTCATGGGTGCCGGTATCCAGCCAGGCGACCCCGCGTCCCATGACCTTGACATTCAGCCGGCCCTGCTGCAGATAGACGCGGTTGACATCCGTGATCTCGTATTCGCCGCGGGCTGAGGGTTTCAGCTCGGTCGCGATCCGCACCACATCCCGGTCATAGAAATAGAGCCCCACCACCGCGTAATTCGATTTCGGCCGCGCGGGTTTCTCCTCGATGGTTTCCGCCCGGCCGGCCGCGTCAAAACTGACGACCCCATACCGCTCGGGATCGGTCACGTAATATCCGAACACCGTGGCGCCCTCGACAGCATCCGCTTCCGCCAGCATCCGCCGCATCCCGTCTCCGTAGAACAGGTTATCCCCCAACACCAGGCAGACCGGATCCTCGCCGATGAACTCGCGTCCGAGCACAAACGCCTGCGCCAGCCCATTCGGCGTCTCCTGCACCTGATAGCACAACCGCATGCCCAGTTGGGAACCGTCGCCGAGAAGATGACGGAACACGGGCGTCGCCTCGGGCGTGGAAATGATCAGCACCTCCCGGATCCCCGCCAGCATCAGGGTCGAGAGGGGATAATAAATCATCGGCTTGTCGTAGACCGGAAGCAGTTGTTTGCAGATCACCTGCGTGACCGGAAACAGCCGGGTTCCCGCGCCACCCGCCAGAATAATCCCTTTGCGCGCCATCCGCTCACCTTCCTCTTTGTTGCAGCCCGCCGCCGGAACCGGAATAGCGGTCAGGGCCCGACCTTGCCCAACCGTTCCCCCGCATACTTCTTGTCGCGGATCGGCCGCCACCACCAGGCGTTCGCCTGATACCAGTCCACCGTTTTCCGTATGCCGGTCTCGAAATTCTCCCGTGGCGCCCATCCGAGCCGGTCACGGATTTTGGAGGCGTCGATCGCATACCGCCGGTCATGGCCCGGCCGGTCCGGGACAAACGTGATGAACTCGCGGAACGTCTTGATCCCGAAACCGGACAACCGTTCCGGACAGGTTTCGTCGAGTGCCGCGCAAATCGTCTCCACCACCTGCAGATTGGTGCGCTCGTTGTTGCCGCCCACGTTATACGTTTCTCCCGGAACGCCCCGCTCCAGGACCGTTCGCAGCGCGCGCGCATGATCCTCCACATACAGCCAATCGCGCACGTTGTCGCCTTTTCCGTAGATCGGCAGGGGCTTGCCCTCCAACGCGTTCAGGATCACCAGCGGGATCAGCTTTTCCGGGAAATGGAACGGGCCGTAATTGTTCGAACAGTTGGTGATCAGCACCGGCAACCCGTAGGTGTGATGCCAGGCCATGACCAAATGATCGGAGCCCGCCTTACTGGCCGAATACGGCGAACGCGGGTCATACGGCGTGGTTTCCGTAAACAGCCCGGCCGGACCCAGCGACCCGAACACCTCATCCGTCGAGATATGCTGGAAACGGAACGCCTCCCGGCTTGCCCCGGGCAAACCGCGCCAATACGCCAGGGCCGCCTCCAGCAGGGTGGCGGTCCCCACGACATTGGTTTGCACGAATGCGGACGGGCCGTCGATCGACCGGTCAACATGCGATTCCGCGGCCAGATGCATCACGGCGTCGGGCCGGAACTCCCCGAACGCCCGATCCATCGCCGCGCGGTCACAGATATCCGCCCGCAGAAAGGCGTACCGCGGATTGTCCTCCGCACCCGGCAGGGAAGCCCGATTCCCCGCATAGGTCAGCTTGTCCACATTGAGGATCCGCCAGTCCGTCGCGTCCAGCAGGTGCCGGACCACAGCCGAGCCGATGAACCCGGCGCCGCCGGTCACGATTACGCGTTTCATCCGTTCCCCTCACTCGTCATCCGTCATGGACACATCGACCACATCCTGGCGCGCCACCAGACCGGACGGGGTCAGGTCATCCTCATCCTGCGGAGCGTTCCCCGCGCCGCCCGCCGCGGCCGCACGGGTCTTGCCGCCGGGTTTCTTACCCTGCCCGTATGCGCCGTAGCGCGACGTGTAGCGGTAGGCGTACCGGTAGTGATAATCATAATGGCTGAAATGGTTGCGCCGGCCGAAATCCACGTCATTCACAATCACGCCGATCACCCGCGCGCCGGCCTCCGTCAGATGGCGGGCCGCGTGCTTGATCGGCTGGAACCGCGTGCGGTCGGGACAGCACATGATCATCACCGAGTCGACCAGCGAGGCCAGAACCATGACATCCCCCACGATCCCGAACGGCGGCGAATCAATGACGACGTGATCATAATGCTCACGCGCCCAGGAGAAGAAATCGACGATCACGCCGCTCCCCATCAGGCTGGAAGGACTCAGCTCCGAAGAGGCGCGGGAGAGCACCACATCCAGATTTTCCATCCCCGACGCCACCGGCAGGGTCTCGAACAGCGAGGTGTCCGCCTTGGCCAGCGTATGCGGCAGGCTGTTGAAATCCGTATGCCGCTTCTCGAAAATCCGGGCGAGCCGGGGACGGCGCATGTCAAAATCGATCAGCAGAGTCTTCTGCCCGCTCTGGGCATACGACAACGCCAGCGAGCAGGACGCGATGGTTTTGCCCTCGCCCGGTTGCGTGCTCATGCACAGCAGCACCTTCGCCATCTCCTGATAGCGGGGCGAATCCAGCAGATTCCGCAACCCGGCGACCGCCTCGGCGAATTGCGAAAACTTGTCATCCGCGACCAGCCGCGCCAACTGCTCGCGTTTTTTCCGGCGCACATGCGGCAGCACCGCCAAGGTCTTCAGGCGCAGACGCTGCTCGATATCCGAAATGCCGACAATCTTGTCCTCGAGATGGTCCAGCACCAGCACGAACACAATCCCCAACAGCAGGCCGATCAGCGGTCCCGCGGGGAAAATGATCATCGGGTTGGGCAACACCGGCTTGGTCGGGCGGTAGGCGGATTCCACCTGCTTGATGATCGCCGTATTCTCATCCGACGCCAGTTGCGCCTCGCGCGTGCGCTGCAGCAGCGACTTGTAACTGATATCCGCGACCTCCCGCTCGCGCTCCAACTGCTCGAGTTTCATTTTGGCCGCCACCATCTTCAACTCCAGATCGGAAAGCCTCTTCACCAGCTCGTCCCGTTTCGGCGTCAGCTGGGCCAGTTGGCGCTGCAGCAGATCCAGGTTCGCCTTACAGGTTTCGAGCGCGCGGAAGACCACGTCGGCGAACTGCTGTTTAAAGACCTCCGTCTCTTTTTCTTTGACCTTCACCTCCGGATGGTTGGCGGTATAGCGGGCCAGCAGGGAATTTTTTTCAGCCAGCACATTCTGCAACTGCTGATAGGCGTTGCCGATCTCCCCCGACCGCGGCACCGCTTCCGGCAGGGTGCCGAATTTTTCCGGCTCGTTCTGGATCTGTTCCAGCGTTTTCCGCAATTCCGTGGCTTTGGTGATTTCCCCTTCCAGCACCAGGATGTCCCCGTTGATCTTGCCGAGCGCCTGCTGCGACGTTTCACTCTCGCTGGCCATGAAATCAAGCTGGTTGGCCACCCGGAAATCCAGCATCTCCTTATCGGCCCGCTCCAGATTCCGCTTCTGCTGCTCCGTCGTCGTCGCCAGCCACGAGACGGCCACCTCCGACTCGTTGCGGTTCGAATCCGACGTGAAGGTTTCCGCAGCCTTGGCGTAGGCATTGGCGAGATCTGTCGCCAGTTGCGGATCCGTCGACCGCACCGTGACCCGGATCAGGCGCGAGCGGCGCTGCAGCGTCATTTTCGAACTGACCAGCGTGTCGATCAGTTGCTCATCCGTGACCGTCGAGCTGGGGTAATCACTCCGGTACTGACTCACGATCTGATCGATCACCGCACGGCTGCGCAGACGGGCCAAACGCGTATTGAACACCTCATCCAGCGACGAACCGAGATCGGTTTCAATGATCGCCTTGCGCATGCCGGTGTACGTCGAGCCGCGGATGCTCATTTCGAACACGCTTTCCGCCTCATAAATCATCGGCGAGATCTTGAACACCGCAAACGCGGCGATGAAACCGATGATCACAAACACCACCAGCGTGACCCAGCGCTGCGAGCACACGCGCAGCATGCGTCCGATCGTGACCGCGCCCATCAGGGAATCGGTGTCATCCCCGACGCCCCCGCCCGCACCGTAATAATACGCGCCGCCCCCGTATCCGCCACCGGGATAGCCGGGATACGCCGAAGGCGCGTGCCCGCCGTAATACATCGTCCGCGTGTTCCCGCCGTAATAGATGGCCCGTTTGCCCGAACCCCCATAATAGATGGGCCGGCGCGCGACCGCGTTCGCATCTCCGGCAGTGG
>JAVEYH010000169.1:0-5561 GCA_034003585.1 Kiritimatiellia bacterium | reverse complement strand
CCATCCGTCAGGGCGGAGTCGATTTTCAGTTCCGGTCTGGCGGTTTGCAGGGTGTTGTTATTCATCGCGACGGAAAATTCAAAACCGCTGCCTTTACAGGCGAGCCGGGTTACGGAATTGCCCTGCGTACCGATCCCCTTCAGCCAGGTGCAGACCGTCAGTAGCTGCAGGCTGTCCAGGTCGTTGACGTCGCCCAGATCAACGTAATTCCGGTCCTCCGTGGTGTTCGCCACAAAGGCGAACGAGCCCGAGCGTCCGTCCGCCGCGGCGCGGTTCGGCGGGGGCGTCTCGCTATGGTATGCGGCGTTGACGCCGTGGAAGGTTCCCGTCACCGCGAGGGTCCCGCGGTTGGCCAGCGACGGTTCGCCGAAGCGGTCGTTGAAATCGAGCCGCACGAAAGGTTCGGGCGGGGGGCCGTCCGGGGAGTCGTCGCTCTTCATGGCGGTCTCCAGTTCGGAGAGGGAAACCACCTCGTCGTAGATGCGGACATTGTCCATCCATCCCTTGAACGAGCGGCCGCCGCCCGTGTTGGGGAAGTCGCCGAACCAGACCGGCAGCGAGTTGGCGGAGATGCTTCCCCTGTCGATCGTGTTGGTGTGGAACGGGGCGAGTGTGACCCCGTCGCCATAGAAAAACACCACGTTGTTGGTGGTCAGCGTTCCGTCATAGGTCATGACGAGGTATTTCCAAAGGCGGCCGAGGGCTTGGGTCGAATAACGGGTCACCGATTCGATGCAGACCGCGGGCGTATTGTCGGAGAGCTGCAGGTCCCAGGCCGCGCTCCCTTTGCTGATCATGCGGATACTGCCTTTGGACTCCTCCTCCTTGACCCAGGCCGCGATGGTGAGCTGCGTGAGACCGTCCAGCGCGTTGATGTCGCCCAGGCTCACATAATTCGTGCCGGAGTAAACGGGCTGGCTGAACCGGGCCGAGTACCCGGAGCGGTTGACGGGAGGGGAAACCGGTTCCAGCGTGACGTTGTGGAGCGTGGCGGTGACCGGTTCGGAGCCCGCGTTAACCAGCGTTGCCTCGCCGTCGGCATCGTTGAAGTCCATGCGCACGATGAGTCCGGCGCGGGCGGTGGCGGCGGGCAGGAACGCCGCGACGGTCAGGGCGGCGAGCAGGGGAGGGGCTGAGAGGATCAGGGTTTTCATCATGCCGTTCTCCTGATGGAGTTGTTTTGCTGGGGCTGCATCCGGCGGCCCGACGCCAGGACAAGGCAACCTTAACAAACCGGGCCGCGCCGCGCAACCCGCGTGACGTCGGCAAGGGGAATCGGTTGGCGACAGGGGTAGCGCGAACGGAGCGCGCGTTCTGCGCGTGGCCGGCCCGCCTGTCCCCCTTGCCGGCCGTTCACTCACCGTAGAAGATCAGGCGGCGGCGCTCGTACACGCTGTTGAGGATCGAGAGAATCTCCAGATCCGCGTACCGTAACTCGGTCATCCCGGCCTCGCTCATGGCCTCCGCAACCGCACGGTCGGTCCACATCACCGAAAGGTTGGCGCGGGTCAGCGGCTCCTTCAGCCGCGTGATGTTGACTTTGCAGAACTTTTCCGCCCGCTGTCTGGGCCCCTCGTGCGGCAGATAGTAAGGGACCGTCGCGCGGGTGAAGAGCCAGCCGCGCGGCGTGAAGCAGCCGCCGGCGCCGAGCAGCAGGAGGGCCAGGCATGCGGCTCGCGGGTCAATTGCCATACACGACCGTCGTGTTGCTCATGTAGAGTCCGAACAGCACGTTGAGGAAAGCGCGGTCGGCGTATTCGAGCGTGTTCAGCCCGCCGTTTTCCGCCGCCTTCTGCAGGCCCGCGTCCCCCCAGGCCACCAGCCACGCGACCGAACGGGTTGTGGCCTCGCCGGATTTCGTCACCGTCCGCGCGTTGCGGAAATCGCGGCTCATCGGCACGCGCACGTCCGAATACACGCATCCGCCGAGACCGAGACAGACCGAAACGCCGATCGCCGCAAAAAGCAAGAAACGCATACGCCCCTCCCTGGTGAAGAGATCCCCCGGTGCCGCACAGGCACCCGGCAGAGTCAAAGTATCGCACATTTGACGCGGAGAGGGGAAGCGCGGACGTTTTCCATGCCTTCGCGCACATCCCCGTTCCGCTGCCTCCAACCAGGCGGCGAAGCGTGTAAAGGGACATGAAGGCAGATGAAAAGTCTCCCCCTGCTCGCAGGGGTGGCAACCTGAAACGGCTTGCCTTGGGCGATAACGGATCGGGTGCCGCGCACAGGGCCGGGGTGCCGTTCACCCTTTGAAAAGGAGGAGAAATGCCAGGGCGCACACCGCCAGCAGAAAACAGGGGACCAGAAAAATCGTGCGCCACGTGAAGCCGCTCGCGCAACGGAAACGGTCCATCACCGCGCCTATGATCCGCGTGCCGACAAATAGGCCGAGCCCCAGTGTGACGGTCGTGTAGAGCGCTTGGGCCGAACCGCGGATCTCGGGTGGCGCCACGCGGTTGATATAGATGAAGGCCGCGTCGAAGAAGAACGCGAACGCCAGCCCGTGCAGGGCCATCGAGGCGATCACAAGATTGCGCTGCCGCAGCCGGGCGTAGATCAGGTACATCAGCAGCCACAGGCAGACCGCAAGCGCCAGTGTCCACCGGTACCCCAGGCATGGGAACGTGACGGGCAGAATCAGGGCCATCGCGATCACCTGTGCGAGCTGTGCGATGCCCATCAGGGCGGGAATCGAGGCGTGCGGGGTGCCGATGTCCTCCAAGTAGCGCGCCGTTCCCAGAAAATAGAACTGGAGCTGTGTGCTGACCACAAAGGCCAACACCAGGAAAATCAGCATGTTCAGATCTTTCAGCATGGACAACGCCTGCACAAACGGCACGACCGCCCCGGCTTTATGCGCTGGCGGCGTGTGCGGCAGAAAGAAGCAGTAGGCACCCATTATCACCGAGAAGATCCCTGCCAAAATCAGGCAGTCGGCGCCTTTCACGCGCCACCGGCCGGAACGCCGCCAAAGGGTCAGTACCCAGCCGATGAGAACCCACGAGATCGCGCCCCAGACGCGAACCCGGAAAGAGTGGACCTCCGGATTCGGGATGTGCGCGAACGCGAGCGAGTTGACCAGCGCGAGCGTCGGCGCGAAACAGAGCGCATAGAGCCCCATCAGCGTGACCAGCGGCCGGAAGCGCGTGGCGCGCGCGGCGCATGGACGGCTACCGCGCCGAGTGGAAGGCCGGCGGGGCCGCCGCCCTGGAGAAGCGGCCGGAACTCACCGCCGGGGAAGCAGCCCTGCTCGGCCACGTCTTCGGGGGCGAGGCCGCGGGCTCGGAGATCGGCAGCCTCATCACCGGGCGCAACATGTGGACGCGCACGCCGGAAGGCAAGGACGGCCACGGCGGCGCCGGAGACCTGGACCTCGACTCCGCCTACGCGCTCTGGAAAGAGGGCGGGGCTGACCGGCTCGCCGGGTCGGGCTTCACCGAGGCCGGCGCGGCCAAAATAGACGGGTACTTCAAATCAGTCGAGAAAGTCCGGGACAACATCTACGCGGCCCTCTCCGCGGAGCGGGAAGCGGACCCCAACCTGCCCGCCGCGCGGCGCGCGGCCATACGCGAGCGCATGGAGGTGCAGCCCCTGCGCGAAATCTACCAGCGCGCGGGCACGCCGCAAAGCGCGGTCAAGGCGTTCAAGGAACTGAAGTTCACGCGGGAGCAGGCCGAGAGCCTGGCCGCAGCCTTTGACGGCGAGCGCAAACTGGCCGTGTCCCCGTACGCCGCCGCCGCGTGGCGCGCCGCCTACCTGGACGCCTCGCGCGAGGCCGCGCCCGGCGAGCGTCTGCGCCGCATGACCGGCTTCGACCCGCGGCCCGCCCCCGACGCGGGCGAAGGCGCGTCGCTCCTCACCCTTCACGGCCCGGACGGCGCGGAGCGCGGCCGCATACTCTTCCGGCCCGGCGTTGCGGAAACATTCGACCCCGAAAGCCCGCACGCGGGCGAGGCGGTCGAGCGGGTCACCGGCGGGGCCGTGACGGAAACCCAGTGGCAGGCCCTCACGCCGGACGGTCGGCGCGACGCCGCGCAGAGTCTGGGCATCCGCGCCCAAGGCGGCTTCACCGTGACCGACCCCTCCGACCCCTCGGTCAGCGCCGACGGGGCACAGGCCGACATCCTGACAGGCCGCGTCACGCTCGCCCCTGACGCCCCGTCAGCCACGCTCTACCACGAGGCCGCCCACGCCTGGCTCGCCGTCATGCGCCGCGCCGGAAAACTTTCCGCCGCCGACGCGGCCAAGCTGCGCGAGGCCTACGGCCCGTCCGCTTCCGATCCCGCCTGGTTCAACGAGGAGGCGCTCGCCGACGACATCCGCGAGATCGGCGCGGAGACCGACTACACGCCGGACAAGCCGCTCGCCCGCCGCTTCATTGACGCGGTGCGCCGGTTCGCCGGTGCCGCCCGCGCGGAGGAATCGCGCCGCACGGCCGCGTCAGGCGCGCGTCAGGCGCTCTACGAGAGCATCGTCTACGGCAAGCCCTTCGAGGGCGTGGGCGACTTCGCCGCCGTCCCCAAGGCCGCGGACCCGTCGGGCAAGGGCGGGGAATCCGCCGACCCGATCGCGGGCGCGTCCACCGCGAAGGCGGCGCGCGACAAGCGACAGGCGACCGGCGATAAAACGGAAACCGGGAACCGGAAACCTGAAACCAAGAACCCGGAACCCGAAACCAAAAACCAGAAACCTGAAACCTCCCGCTGGACGGCCGCCACGCCGCAGGGCAATCTGCGCGTGGGCGGGCATTGGGTGATCGCGCCGCGCGACCGCTTCATCAGCGACACGGATCCGCGCTATGACTTCTCGCTCCAGAACCGCACGCGCGACGCCGCGCTCGGGAGCGCCGAGCAGGTGGCGGAGATCGTCGCGAAGTTCGACGCGCTGCGCCTGCTGGACTCTCC
Organism: Kiritimatiellia bacterium; assembly: GCA_034003585.1. Taxonomy (GTDB): domain Bacteria; phylum Verrucomicrobiota; class Kiritimatiellia; order RFP12; family UBA1067; genus JAPXSY01. Next base: position 651 of record JAVEYH010000169.1, on the reverse strand, counting down.
GGACACGGCCAACGGCGCGCCCGTCGCCATCCCCCTCACGCTCAAAAACGCGGACGGCAAAAACGAAACCTTTTACATGGTCCTGTCGGGCAACGGACGTTTCCGCGCCCTCGACAAGCTCGACGCCGACCACCGCGGCGACGAGTACCGCAAACCTATCCAGACTTTCGCCGACGCGCGCGGCATACCCTACGAGCCCGCCGACCTGACGGAGGACGCGCACCCGCGCCTGGTCCGCGTCATGACGCGCGTGCCGGTCGGCGCGACCTACCAGCGCATCGCCGAACTCTCCAACCAGAACGCCGTGCTGCAGATGACCGACGCCGAGCGCGCCTACTCCGACGCCGCGCTCATCGAACGCGACGGCACGGCCGACCTGTACGCGGCGAACAGGGACGGCCTGCCGTCCCGGAACGGCAGCGACGCGTTCTTCGCCTGGTTCGCCCGCGCCGCCGGCGACGCCTCGCTCATGGATTCGCAGGGCAGGCCCACCGACGCGGCCCGCGCCCGCGCCCGCCGCGCCATGCTCGCGCTGGCCGTCGGACGCGGCAGGCGCGGCAAAGAGACCGTCATGGCCTTCACCGAGCAGGCCGAGGCCCTCGGGCTCGACCGCCAGCGCGACGCGCTGCTCATGTGCGCCGGCGCGCTGTC
>JAVEYH010000168.1:0-5708 GCA_034003585.1 Kiritimatiellia bacterium | reverse complement strand
TCACCGCTGTGTGCTTTTCTCTCATTTCCCGCCCACCAACCGATTGCAGGGCGTCGGGGTCACCTCTTCTTTTCCCGTTCGTCCTTCAGCCGGCGCATGCCGGCCAGCGGCAAAGTCGCGCTGGACAGGTAACCTTGCGGCAGGGCGACGCGGTCGCCGAACACCCATTCGCCAACGCCCCGGGTCGCAAAGTCGTTCACGAGGTCGATGATCACCTGATCGGCCAAAGCGGGATCGATCCGGTTCAGCGCGACGGCATACCAACCGACCGGTGTTCCCCAGAATCCGCCGTTCTGATAGGTGTCCCGCGTGCAGCCCATTTCCCAATACACGCCGGGCGGGGTGTGGCGGAGCTGCCCCTTCTGAGTCAGCCCCGTATGGTTCGCCTTGAGGGCGGCGGCGATCTTGTCGGCGCGCTCGGACGGCGCGACGCCGAGCCATACCGCGAAAGCCGAGCCCCAGACGTCTCCCTCTTTGCACCGCACAGTCGCCGCGCGGTATAGCCGAAGGGTCTCGTCCCAAAAGACGGTATTGATCTGCTCGGTTACAGCCGATGCCCGTTGCGTGAAAGTCTGCGCGTCCTGTGCGCGTCCCGCCGCCGTCAGCATCTCAGCCAGCCGCGTCGAGGCCTCGACCTCCAGAAGCGACTCAAAGAAACAGTCGCCGGTCTTGCGGATCGAGTCCGTGAACCCGTAGGCGCACCGGTCCCACGCCTTGGCGGGATCGATGAAGACCAGGCCCGTGACAGGATTGCGCGGCACGACCTCCATCGCCAGCACCAGTTTGTCCAGTATGTTCGTAGCCAAGAGCGACGCCGCCCCCGTCGCTTTCCACGTCAGATAGACGACGGCGACCGTGAACGGAGAGCCGTCAGCGACCGGATTCTCACCCATGCTGCCATAACCAGGCTTGTAGATCGGCGTTCCGTCGAACTTCACGCAGTCCACACACGCGCCGTCCGCACGCTGGGCGTTAAGGAAAACCTGCACGGCGGCGAGCAGTTCTGCTTGCGGTATATACAGGGCACCGCCTTCGAGGATGTAGGCGTAATCGCGCAGCCAGAAGGCCTCGTACCCGCTGCCGACTTGAGGGGGGTAGGCGGCGGTGCCGTCCCCCATCGTGCGGCGGCACGCGGAGATCATCGCGGGAACTTTCGTCTCCAGCCACGCCTTCGCCTCGGCCAGCGACGCGCTGTCCTTTGGCACGCCCGCCTTTGGCGTAATGGTCATCGTGGCCGCGCCCCCTGTCGCGGCAGCCAACCCCAGTGCGCATACGACGCTGAATCCCCGTTTTGAAAACATCACGTGGCTCCTTCTTTATCTGGCAAAACCGCCGTCCTTTCGAACCTGCGTGTCATGGTTATATCGCCGAGGGAGAGAATCCACAAGGCGCAACTGCGCAACATGACTGCTGCACATGACAAACAAGGAGGTCAGTTCTGAAAGTGGGTGACCACCTTTCGGCAGAATCAGACGCAAGAGGGGATGCGCACCGACAACCACCGTCAATCTGTGAAGACGTTGTACACGTCGTGACCAGACCGCAATGAGCCGTCCATATGGATGAACGCCATATAACCGGGCTTGTCCACAAAGCCGTACTGCGGCCGGTGCAGGTCGGCCACGAGGCTCTCGTAAAGCGCATGCGGAAAGAATCCGATCTTATGAGTCTTTAGTGCTCCGAGCTCGTCCCGGACCCGCTGGACGCGCACGCTGTCGTCGAGCGAGCCCCAGCAGCACTCCGTCGATATCAGCGACTTCCCCACCTCTTTCGCGAGCTGGACATAATCCGGGTATCCGCCGAAATAGAGGTGCGGTGTCAGAATGTCCTGATAAGGCGCGCACTGACGGGTTTGGTCAACGGTGACCGTGCCGATGCACGTCCACGAGCAGGGATCAATTTGTTTGACGGTTTTCTGGAGGTTGCCCAGCCACTGAAGCTCGCCACCGCGAAGAGGCGGCTCATTACAAAGATCCCAAGCCAGAATTCGGCTGTCGCCCTTCAGCGGCGCGACCACGTCGCGCACAAAGGGTACGAACGTCGCAGCGAAATCTGCTGCCATTTCCGAATCCGAGACCACATCCCAGACTGGATTCCCAACCCAGCGGTTGAACAGCACAGGCACGACCAACAGGTCGAGCTCGCCGCAAATTTCGACCGCCTGTTGAAACTGGCGGACAAAACGCGCCGGATCTGTGCGGTACGAACTCCAGGACAACCAGATCCGCACGGCGTTCATTTTCGGGAAGTACTTTTTCCCCAACGCCAGCTCTTCGCGGTATTTCTTGGGGTCATACTTTTCGCCCCAGACCGTCACTCCGTTGGACCCCCAGCTCGGCTGATAATTGAAACCGTAAATATGGCTACAGCCATCGGACGCTCGCAAGTTGATCTTGTCGCGAATGGCCTTTGCTGCTGCGGAAAGGCTCTGAATCGGGGTGATCCCTGAACGTGCTTCCCAAGCGCCAAAGGAGTTCCTTGTCGCCAGGCCAGCCAAAGCGCATATGCCGAGATTCAAGGTTTCGCGGCGCGTCACGCATACTGATTTTCTTCGCATTCTTTCCTCATTTCTCACTCTGAAGGGTTCCGTATCGCATCCGGCTATTGCAGTGTCAGCACCAACCCTTTGCTGGCAAACGCAAACCGAAGCGAGTTTTCCTCGACAACAGGTTTTACCGTATATCGCGAGCAGACGCTGCCTGTGACCTTCCAAGCCGCTAGGTTAGCAGTCCCTTCGATCGCCGCGAAAGTGAATACCGGCGGAGACTTTATGCCGGCCAGTCCATGCGCATCACAGTTAACAACGAACGTTCCGCCGCCGAGAATCCGCAACGTTCCGCCGACGTCAACGCAGTCACAGCTGGGCAGGACAATATCCACCGTTACGGTCGCGCCGTCAGCCACGTCCAGATCGCCAGACAGCGAGAGCGTTCTCGTCGAGCCTTCCACGTCGCCGGCCGATAACGTGGATGCCGTTATGCTTGGCACCGTAACCGTGCCTGCGCCTGCCAGCGTGGCGACCGCCAGCGCGTTGGCCGAAAGGAGCATTTCACTCCCTGCCGCCACGCGGACCGAGGCTAACGGCTGCAAAAGCCCTAACCATTTGGAGCGCAGATAACCGTTGATATTCTGCCGTTCTGCAACCGTCAAACCGTTCGTATGGATGATGACTTCCGCCAGTTGCTGCCCGCCGCGGCCATCGGTCCATTTCGCAAAGGCCGAGGCTGTGACCGCCTGAGTCACCGCAAAGGAAACCACATGAAACCCAGGCGTCAGACAATACGTTGTGGGATTCACGGATTCCCCGTCAACCGTCCAATCGCCTGTTTGCAGAGCGATGTTCTGGGCTGTAGTCGTAGGCTGTATCAGTTGGCCGGAAACGCCACGAATGAAGCCGTCACCGCCAAGCAGGTTGGAGTAGTACCCCGGGGAATCGGGGGAGTCGCTGAACACAAGGAAACACTCGCGGATGGTCGCAGATGCGTGATGCCAAGGCAAATTCCCGCCGTAACCTCCTGGCGCTAACGTGGGGTGGTAGAGCGAACCGAAATCCATGACCGCTCTGCCGTTCAGGACATTCGCCCGTATAAACGGACGCGTTGCAGCAATGCCGTTATTGGAATATTCGGTATAGAGCGCGGGGTTGCTTGCATAGCGGGCGTCTCCCCAGGTTTCCACAAAATTCGTTCCGTTTAACGGGTTCCGGATGACGACGCTCGACGACACCGTCGCGTCCACATGGAACCACGGCTCCCGGTAATTCCTGAAATACGAATCACCCGAACCCGAGACTGTGAAACGGCCGCCCTCCACAACAATATTGCTCACGCCTTCACCTAAAGTGCCGACCGTCACCGCTCCGTTGCCCGTTTTGGTCACCGAGCCGTTGGCTTCGATCCGGTCCAAAGACAGACTGGCTGCAGCCCCTTCGACCGTCAAGGTTGCGTTGCTGCCAAAGGACATCAACTGGAGATGCCCGGTGTCGCTTGTCTGCCTGACCAGGCCGTTTGAAATGGTCAGCATATCACCGCTGATAGTTCCGGCGGTCAAGGTGCCGCCGCCGGTCTTCACCGTATTCCCATTTATGACAAGGGTGTTGACAGTGGTGGAATCGCCATCCGCGACCGCCACAGCACAGCCGTTATTGAGCGTCAGAACACTCGCTACGGGGGGCAGTCGTGCGAACCACTTGTAGGAAAGGTAATCCGTATTCTGCCGCCGTTTTGCAGCTGTCAGCGCGTTTGTATAAATCAGCACCTCCGCCAGTTGCTGCCCGCCGCGGCCATAGGTCCATTTCGCAAAGGCCGAGGCTGTGACCGCCTGAGTCACCGCAAAGGAAACCACATGAAACCCAGGCGTCAGACAATACGTTGTGGGATTCACGGATTCCCCGTCAACCGTCCAATCGCCTGTTTGCAGAGCGATGTTCTGGGCTGTAGTCGTAGGCTGTATCAGTTGGCCGGAAACGCCACGAATGAAGCCGTCACCGCCAAGCAGGTTGGAGTAGTACCCCGGGGAATCGGGGGAGTCGCTGAACACAAGGAAACACTCGCGGATGGTCGCAGATGCGTGATGCCAAGGCAAATTCCCGCCGTAACCTCCTGGCGCTAACGTGGGGTGGTAGAGCGAACCGAAATCCATGACCGCTCTGCCGTTCAGGACATTCGCCCGTATAAACGGACGCGTTGCAGCAATGCCGTTATTGGAATATTCGGTATAGAGCGCGGGGTTGCTTGCATAGCGGGCGTCTCCCCAGGTTTCCACAAAATTCGTTCCGTTTAACGGGTTCCGGATGACGACGCTCGACGACACCGTCGCGTCGACATGGAACCAAGCGCCTTCGGCCGGCACGGATGAGGGCACCCAGGAAGATACGGCGAGTGTACCTTGGCTAATCGTGATGACGCTCGCGCTGTCTGTCCTTTTCACGGACAGAATGCCGTTCCCGCTCTTGATCAGTTCGGCACTTCCCGTGAGGTTGGAAATAACGGCAGAGGTTCCTGCTGTCGGTATGGAGACCGCTGTTTGATTGGACATCTCGACGTTGATGAGGAAGGCGGGCTGCGTCTCCTCGGCCAGTAGTTCCAATGTTCCTCCACTCAACTGCCATAGGCCAAGAAAAGAACTCGCGTTTTTCAGAGAGAAGACGCCGCTGCCCGTTTTGCCCAAGGTGAACTGCGCCCCACCCTCAACTGTTCCGATCAAGCCTCCTTCAGGAAGAACCACCACGCTACCCGTAGGCGCTTGGCTTGCAAAGGACGCACCATATTCCAAGCCACCCGCAACACCCCCGTCCTGCCAGTTCGACACGTCGTTCCAGTTGCCGCCTGCCGTATTGGTCCAGACGCCGTCCGCCGCGAAAACCTGCGGAACCGTAAACACTGCCAACCCGATGCCCATCCATTTTATAAACCAAATTCTCATTGTTTTGACCTCTTTATCCCCGTTGCGTAACCTTCTGATAGCAATGCAAACCGTTTACCATGTGTGTTACTGTTGTACCGCTTAGGAGGCTTTTCCACAAGGCACAAACGCGCAAAAAACTTAGACTAAATGCGAAAAGTAAGGCGGAGTTCCCATGGACGAAATGGACACGATGGACAGAATGGATGGACTGCGAAACCTTTAATTTCTCTGAGTGACAGAAAAACGCGAAGGGACTATGCTTGGAACATGAGTTCGATCCTCATCCCCAAACACGGCGGATA
>JAVEYH010000167.1:0-5733 GCA_034003585.1 Kiritimatiellia bacterium | reverse complement strand
GACTCTTCCCGATCATGATCTTCATGGGCGTGGGCGCGATGACCGACTTCGGCCCGCTGATCGCCAACCCGCGCACGGCGCTGCTGGGCGCGGCCGCGCAGTTCGGTATTTTCATCGCGCTGTTCGGCGCGCTCTGCCTCTCGGAGGCGACCGGCGACTTCATCAAGTTCGGCCTCAAAGAGGCGGCGTCGATCGGCATCATCGGCGGCGCGGACGGACCGACCGCCATCTGGCTGACCTCGAAGCTGGCCCCGCACCTGCTGGGCGCGATCGCGGTGGCGGCCTACTCGTACATGGCGCTGGTGCCGATCATCCAGCCGCCCATCATGCGCTGGCTGGTACCGGAGGCGGAACGCAAGATCCGCATGAAACAACTTCGCCCGGTCTCCAAAATGGAGAAGGTCTGTTTCCCGCTGATCGTGCTGCTGCTCTGCTCGCTGCTGCTGCCCAGCGCGGTGCCGCTGGTCGGCGCGCTGATGCTCGGGAACCTGGCGCGCGAGGTCGGGCCCAATGTCGCCCGTATCGCCGATACCATGTCCAACGCCCTGATCAACATCGTCACCATCATGCTGGGCCTCGCGGTGGGTTCTAAGCTGGCCTGCGAAAAGTTCCTCAATGCCGAGACGCTGGGCATTCTGGCCCTGGGCCTCGTGGCCTTCGCCTGCGGCACGGCGGCCGGCTGTCTCATGGGCCGGCTGATGAACAAACTCTGCAAAGAGCCGATCAACCCGCTCATCGGCTCGGCCGGCGTTTCCGCCGTGCCCATGGCGGCGCGCGTGGCCAACAAGGTGGGATTGGAGTCGGATCCCGGCAATTACTTGTTGATGCACGCCATGGGTCCGAACGTGGCCGGCGTGATCGGCTCGGCGGTGGTCGCGGGCGTGCTCTACACGCTCTGCAAATAACTGCCGGCAACGACGTCACAACCGCAGGGCGCGGCGGGTCGCGGTCGTGAGCGGCAGGCGGGCCGGTGCGGCGAACCGGGCCGTCGGTTGGCGGTCCGCTTCGGGAACGCCGCACACCCCGGTCAGCTCGTACACCCGCATGACGAGACGGAAATGGGAGAACGCGTGCCGGATCGTGCCGACGCAGCGGACACGGCCCGCGTGCAGACCGGTCAGACGCCGGAGCGCGCGCTGGGCGTCGCGCCCGGTCGCAGGATGCGCGACCTCGACCGAAGGCAACTCCCACAACCCCTTCAGCAGTCCCTCGCCCACACGCTGTGTGAACAGCACGCGGCCTCCGGCATCCCGCACCCGCGCGGCGACGCAATTCCGGACGGGGATCGCCTTGGGGGCGGGCTTGACCGGATATGCCGTCTGCCGCCCTTCGCGCCGCGCCCGGCAGGAACGCCGCAACGGACAGACCGCGCATTCCGGAGTACGCGGCGCGCACACGGTCGCGCCGAGATCCATCATGGCCTGATTGAAATCGCCGGGAACCGGAGAACGCGCGATATGCGGCCGCAGCCATGCGGCCAGTTTCTCCCGCGACCGTTGTGTCCGGAAATCGTCCTCCCACCCCAGATAACGGGCGAAGACCCGGATCACGTTCCCGTCCACCACCGGTTCGCGCGCGCCGAAGCAGATGCTGGCGATCGCCGCGGCCGTGTAAGGCCCCACGCCGGGTAGCGCCGCCCACTCCTCCGGACGGCGCGGCCACACCCCCCCTTGGCCCGCAAGGATCTGCGCAGCCCGCCTCAGGTTCCGTGCCCGGCTATAATATCCGAGCCCCTCCCACTTTTTCAGGACCGCCTGCCCGGAGGCGTCCGCCAGTGCCCGCACGGTCGGGAAGGCTTCGAGAAAACGAGCGAAATACCCGCACACCGTCTCGACCCGGGTCTGCTGCAACATGATTTCGCTGATCCAAACCGCATACGGGTCCGGATGGTCGCGCCACGGCATCTCGCGCCGGTTCGCGCGATACCACGACAACAACCGTTCTGTCAGGCCTGGGGGCATGCCCTTCCGTTCCCGGCGCGGCTGACGCCTCATTCCGCCGTCTGACGCAGATCCAGCGCCATCGCGATCTCGGGGCAGGTGAAGGGATCGGCGTGTTTGGTGCAATTGATGCACCCCATGTACAGCTTGTGCATCACCTGGGTCTTGGGGATAACCCGGAACCCCAGCGCGCGGAAGAATTCGGGCGCGAAGGTGAGCACAATCGCCTGGGCGGGCTGAAACCGGCGGATCGCGCCCAGGATGGAACCCACGATCCGCGTACCCACCTGGCACCGCCGGAAGGCCTGATCCACCGCCACGGACTGGATCTCCACCGACGCGCGTTCGGGCTGACCGATTTCGGGCAGGATCTTCCAGGCGGCGCACCCCACCACACGGCCTTCCGCCTCCCCGACAAAAAAGCGGTCGATGTTCTGAATGACGTCACCGATGGGGCGCGGGATCAGGTCATCCGGATGACTGCGGATCAAATTGAAGATCGCCATCGCATCGGACAGGACGGCGGGCCGGATCAGAATGTCAGACGGATTATGCATGCGTGAGGAATACGATACTGTTTGCGGCCCACCCGCTCAAGGAGAAACCGTACGCTTGGGCGCAACGGCGCAACGCATAAACAAACCCGTCTCCTGCGCGGAAAACCGGCGTTACCCGCTGGCGAGTAACATGCCGGAAACAGAATGGCCGCCGCGAACCTCGGCGGCCTTCACCGCGCGGTCCAAACCCCGTGGCGCACCCGGTAGAACCCGGACTGGTTGGGCGCCAGCGGCAGGTCCGCGGCCCTGCCGCCGAAGGTCAGCGCGCCGGCGCAGTGGTCCGACGTGTTGGCGGCCATCACCAGCGTCTCCCCCTCCAACTCGTAAGCGGCGGCATGAATGTTGCCGCGGCTAACCGCGACGCGGCGCGCCAGCGGGTCCAGCAGGAACGGCGTGGCCGCCGCCACCCGGGCCTGGACCTCGCGGATCCGACGGATCAGCGGGATGGACACCGGATAGTCGATGAAGTAAACCAGGGCGCGGGTTCCGTGAATCAGCGAGGTGCACACCATGTTCTCGAACTCGTCCGGCGTCGGCTGGCGCGAGGCGTCCCCGTATCCGTAGGTCTGAAGCCAGCAGACCACCGGCATGCCGATGGGCGCCACGCCGCGGTTGAACCGGAGCGCGATCCGCGCGAAATGCTCCATGGGGTCGAGTTTCTGCATGCCCCCGTCCAGAAAGGGATAGCAATCGTAAATCATGAAATCCATGGCCGCGAAGCCGCCGTACGCGGGACGGCCGGGCGTGAAACCGCCCTCCGTATAATTGATCCCTGTGGGACGGCGCGGATCGACGGAACGGGTGATCTCCGCCAGGCGGGTCAGATCGCTCTCCCGAAACCCGACATCCTTCTCCCAGTGCGCCTGCGACGGCTCGTCGATCAGATAGTATCCGAGCACGTTGGCATACCGCGAGACGGTTGACACCGTCTCCCTGACCTGCGCCTCCAAAGGCGCCCACTCCCGGAAGGCTTTTCCGGTCTTGGGATCGCGGAGGTTGAACCGCGTCAGCGCGGTCATCCCGTGCGCGGTACAGTCTTCCAGTATCCGGCTGACCTGGGCCTGCGACCGGTCCCGCATCTCCGGCGGCATGATGACCTCGATCCCGGTGTAGCTGTCCTTCTTCAGCACGGGATAGATCCAGTCAGGCGTCATGCGGCTCGCGATGGGATGGAAAAGCATGGGCAGCACCGGCGCGCCGCCCCACTCCAGGGTCCGCGTGAACCGGTTGACCCGCGTGGCGGAGTGCGGCGCCGGCCCGAACACGCGGATGGTTTCCGCGGCATAGGCCCAGGTCTGTCCCCCGGCCCGCGCCTCGGCCGCCAGGCGTTGCGTGCCCTCCGTCCCGCGGACCGGCAGCGTGAACACCAGGATGTTCGCGCCGGGGAATTCCAGCGAGCGCACCTCTTTCCCGTCCAGCGTGACCGACACCGTGTGCGGCGCGGGGATCGTGGAGACCACCCGGACCCGCGCCTCGCCCTGCCCGCTCGGATACCAGTTGAACTCCGGAAAGATCTGAAGCTCGGCGGCCGGGTCGCGATCGGCCAGATGCATCGCGCGGCGCTCCAGAACCGCGACCGGCTTCGCCTGCTTCGGATCGCGCACCCGGAGTGCCACCTCCTCATCCGGCGCCAGATCCGGCAGACCGTCGAACGTCAGTGGCACGCGCGTCGCGTTCGCAAGAAGCGGCCGCTCCCACGTTTGGCCGTTGGCCTTCAGCTCCGCGACATACGCCGCGCCGTCGGCCCGCTCCAAGACCGCCAGCGCGAAAAAGCGGTTGCCGAGGATACGGGGCGAAACCAGCCGGACCGGATCCTGCCGCGCCGCTGCCGCCGGTTCGGGGAAACATTCGTCCGCGGCCGCGAGGCGCGCCAGATTCAGCTCCGCCGTGTTCGCCGCCGCCTGTTCGGGATGAACCGGAGCCCAGACCGGATCGGATTCGATAATGGACGCGCACCAGTCATTCGTCGCTGTCCCGGGCTCCAGCAAAGGGGCCGCGACGAACAGCGTCCCGGTTTCGCTCCGGTTCCCGATCCAGACGCGCGTGCGGGAAGAACGGGGGGTGACCCGCACCGCAAAGCGCCGCCACGCGCGCGTCAGGCGGCAGACGGTCCCGTTCAGAACCGCCTCATGCCCCTCGCGCTCCGCCTTCAGGTAGGCGGAAAAAAGCAGCGGCACATCCGCCGCCACCGCGAAATCCATGGTGGAGACCATCCGGGCGCCGGGCGCGCGCATCGCCAGCACCGCCGTGCCCGACACCGGCGAGGCCTCGCGGTCGGTCACCCCGAAATAGCCTCCGGTTTCCCAATCCCGCACATTCATGACATCCCCCTGACTGAGGCCCCAGAAATCCGGATAGCCGGGAGTGGCGCATTTGCGGAAACTGCTGTTGCGGATGAGATTGACGCGCTCGGAGGGGAGTCCCTCGCGAAGCTGGAAATCATCGAACCAGGCGGTGCCCCGTTTCCCGTAGATCCCGACGATCGGCCGGATGAAGCGCGTTTCGCCGGTGTTGAACGTGGTCTGCACCCGGGTCCAGCCGCGGGTGCCGCTGACCGAGGGCGGCCAGTAATTGTTGTTTCCCATCTGCCTGCCGTCCGCATCCAACCGCAACCCGCCGACGCGGGCCACGGCGTTTTCCGTCCGGATGCAACAGGAGAGCGTATACACCGTATTCGTCTTGACCGGCGCATAGGCGCGCGAGGACGATTGGAACAACGGGTCTTTCCCGCAGACCCGGAGGGAGTGCCGGCCCTCGAAAGACACGTCGCTGACCCGTTCCATCTGTCCGGTCTCATTCGAGAACCCGCCCCAATAGAACGCCTTTTCGAGCGGCTCCTCAAAGCCGGGATTCGCCAGCAGATTCGGACTCTCCGCCGCGGCAACACGAACCAGCGCGGCCACAAGCGCCACGCCCACATACTCTCGCTTCATCTTTTCCCCCTTGTCTATACTTGAGCGTTGAACGTTGAGCGTTAGGCGTTGAGCGTTCAAGTTGCCCCTTCATTTTTGCCCGCCTCGGCGGGCGGTCTCATCCAAATCGCCATCGGGATCGACTCTTTCCGTTTCGATAGCGATCCCGATTTCGGTTTAGATGCCCCAACGTTCATATCAGTTGAGCTGGACCACCGTGCCCCGCGGCCGGTAGAACCAGATTCCCGCGTCATCCTGCATCACCTTACCAGATCCCTCCACCGTGATGTTCTCCGGCGCGAAATCGCCCGTCCGGGTTTCAAA
>JAVEYH010000166.1:0-5945 GCA_034003585.1 Kiritimatiellia bacterium | reverse complement strand
GGGTCGCCTATGTCAGGATGACGGGAACCATGTCCACGACGGTGACCTTCCCGGCGAACGGCACGTATGAGCTTTCTTTCTTAAACGCTGCGCGACCCTTCTGGTTAGGGCATACGAATTACTATGGCAGCCACAACTATCGCGTCACAATGGGCGGCGAACAGGTGTTAACGCGATATTCTCAGAAGATGTGCTTTGAGCGTGTCACCGTCCGTTTGCCCGCCATCACCAACGCGCCGGTTTCAAAAGAGCTTTGTTTTGACGGGATCAACACCTTAGGAGGGGATCGGACCTCGCTTTTTGATGATGTGCGCGTGAGCCGGTTGCCGGACGGCGATTCGGCGATTGTTGACGGTGGATTCGAAATGCCAGTGGGGTTTCTGCCCAACGGCGACATGTGGGGCAGCGGGATCACGGGCACCGCTTGGACTTTCGACACCAACGCGATCAGTTTAAATATGAGCGGCATCGTCCGTAACGGGTCGGCATGGAATTGCCCGTTCGCGCTGGACGGGACAGCGGCCGCTTTCCTCCAGATGAAAGCCAGAATGTCGCAACCTGTCACATTCACCGAGGACGGGTACTACACTCTGTCCTTCATGGCTGTCGGACGGCTACAGAACTGGGTAGGCAACTGGGCCTGTCTGCACGATTTCCGAATCCTGTTCAACGGCGAACAGGTGGGCAGTGTTCAGACATTTGATGCGACATGGCGGCGTTACACATTCCGTTTACCCTATGTGAAAGCGGGCGTGGCCCACAGCCTCGTGTTCGAGGGACTCAACAGCATGGCGTACCAGCTGGGGACAGGGACGGACCATACCTCCTTCCTCGACGACGTGCGGGTTGAAAAACAGACGGCGGTCGGCGAGGCCGCAACGCCGGGCTCGTACCGGAAGCTTGCCGTACATCTGACCGAGGGCAGTAAACTCGCGCTCGATTTTTCCGGGCAGACCGTCTTCAAGGAGATCCGTTACAACGGGAGCCCTTATTCGGGTACATTGGATGCGTCGAACACGCCCTTCCTGACGGGCGCGGGCTCGGTCTACGTGTCGCCCAAAGGGACGGTGGTCCTGCTACACTAACGCGGGCGGATTCCGCAACCGAAAACGCTCACCGTGAGAAGTGAAGTGACACAACGTGTGTACCTCAATCGGAATTTGTACGGGCAGGATGACGCCTGCCGGAAAGTGGCGCGGGCTCTCCGAGCAAGCCCTGCGGATACTTCGGGGTGGCATCCCTATCGTGATGCGCCGGGTAAGGCGTTTGGCATGTTGCGTTGTCTTCTGACGTTTGCAGTTTTTTCATGTTGCATCGTGCTTGCCGCAGAACCTGTGCATCCGCTCTTGCTGTCGAACAAGGTCGTTTACGTGATGCGGCAGCAGTATCCGAAGGACCACCATAACACCGGAACGGATTTCGCGGTGGGCGAGTGCAGCGCACGGAACGTCCGGCTTGGCGCGGCGATCCGCACCGTGGATTTCGCAGGCGGCGGCAAGGCCATGACGCTGCTGGCGATGCCGCAGGGGCTAATCCGTGATCTGGAGGTCTCGCACGACGGGACGCGGTTACTCTTCGCGATGCGGCGCGGCAAGGACGAGAACTTCCACCTTTTCGAAATGGGCGCCGACGGCTCAGGCCTCCGGCAACTGACGTTCCGGGCGGACGCTGCGGACATGGATCCGGCGTATCTGCCGGACGGGCGCATCGTCTTCTCGTCCACGCGCGACGCGAAATACTGCGGCTGCAACCAGCATATTCAGGCGAACCTGTTCGTTATGAACGCGGACGGTACCAACATCCGTCAGCTCGGCCGCAACACGCTCTACGAGTCGCGTCCCTCGGTGCTTCCGGACGGGCGGATTATCTATGACCGCTGGGAGTATGTGGACCGTCACTTCGGCCCATCGTTCGGATTATGGACGATGATGCCGGACGGACGTGCCCCCTTGCTGTTCTACGGCAACAATGCCTGGTCACCGGGCGCGATTTTCGACGCGCGGGCGCTGCCGAAAGCGGAGGGCGGGTTTTATGCCGAGCGGGTGGTCTGCACGTTCGGGTCGTGCCACGACAGGCCGTGGGGCGCGATCGTGATCCTTGACCGGTGGCGCGGATTGGACGGCATGGAGCCGATTGTAAAGTCTTGGCCGGGAGACCTTGCGCCCCGTCTGGCGAACCGCACCGACTATGGCGACGGGCGGGCATTGCGGAACGCCATGGTCGGACAGATCGATCGTTTTGTGAGCCTCCCGATCAAGTATGAAGATCCGTATCCTCTGGATGAGCGGCGTTTTCTCTGCTCGCGCATGGTTGAGGCCGGAAAGGAACAGATGGGGATCTTTCTGTTGGACGCCGGCAACGGCAGCGAGACCCTGCTGCACACGGATGGTCCCGGCTGCTTCGACCCGCAGCCGCTCATGCCGCGCCCGCGTCCCCCCGTCATTCCTGAACAGACTGATCCTGCGGCGGAAACGGGGACGTTCTATGTGACCGACATTTACAAGGGTACAGGCATGGAGCGTGTGCCGCGCGGTACGATCAAGACACTTCGGGTCATCGAGGCACCTGCCAAGCGGTATTGGACCGGGCCTCTCTGGGAGGCCGACACATTGCAGCGTCCCGCGATGAACTATAACTGTACGAGCAGCAAGCGCCTTCTGGGCGATGTTCCGGTCGAGGCGGACGGCTCGGTGTATTTCGAGCTGCCGGCCGAGCGGTTCGTTTTCTTTCAGGCGCTCGACGCGGAAGGCCTGATGGTGCAGTCCATGCGGAGCGGCACGTCCCTGCAGCCGGGCGAGCACGCGGGGTGCACGGGCTGCCACGAGAGCCGTTACGACTCGCAGCCTCCCCTGACCGGCACGTTGCCGCTGGCGCTGCGGCGCGCGCCCAGCCGCCTCAAGCCTTGGTACGGTCCGGAGCGCGATTTCAACTATCTGACCGAGGTCCAGCCTGTTTTCGACGCGCACTGCGTGAAATGCCACGATTACGGGAAGGAGGGCGAGAAGGCGCTCAACCTCTGCGGCGATCTGGGGCTGGTGTTCAACACATCCTATCTGGAGATCCGCAAGCGTTCTCCGCTTCGCTGGTATCCCGATAAGCCGGGGCAAAAAAAAGAGCTGGTCAAACCGGTGGATGACGGTCCGCCGGAGGTGTTGCCGCCCTATGCGTGGGGCGCGTGCCGCAGCCGGCTCGTAGACGTGCTCCGCGGCGGGCACCGCGGCGTCAAATTGCCGCTGGAGGCGTTCGACCGGATCGTCACGTGGATCGATCTCAACGCCTCGTACTACGGCACGTACGCCTGCAATTTCCCGAACAACCCCTACGGACGCTGTCCGCTGACTTTCGCGCAGGTCGACCGTCTCGCGTCGCTGACGGGCGCGGGCATAGCCGTGAGAACGCGAGGCGCGGTCGAAGGACCGGAGGCGGGGACCGGTGTCAATTTCACGCGGCCGGAGCTTAGCGCCTGTTTGGCCGTCTTCACGGACAAGGCCGACCCGAAGCACAGCGAAGCCTTGTCCCTGATTCAAGAGGGGCGCCGCGTGCTCTACGAGACCACGCGGGCCGACATGCCCGGCTTCGTGCTGCGCAACCCGGTCGACCTGGCCCGCGAACGGCGCGGGCGTGAGCAGCGCGAGCGGTCGGAGCGCGTCAAGGCGGCGGTTGCAGAAGGCCGCCGGATCCTCTATGAATAAAGCGTGTCGGATCAGGAAAGAACACAAACATGAGTCTTGCACTCGTATTGGCAATCACGGTCATCCAGGTGACGGGACCGGACCACATGCGCGCGTACCGTGCTGTGAAAGGGCTTCAGGCCGGGAACCACGTCTTCGTCGCGAGTCCGGTGGGACGCACCTTGGAGGAGGCGAGAATCGTTTTCGCGTCGGCCGCGAAACGCCCGGGACGCATTGCGGTCGGCGATCTGGGACCGGTGACGTCCGCGGACGAGACGGTCCTCGCGAAGGCGAAGACCCTCGGGAAACTCAAACGCGTCACAGCGCACTTCCGGGGCGGCCTCCCGCATCTCGGTGAGGCGCGTCCGGGCGGGGCGGAACCGGGCGAAGGGGCTTGGCGCGCGTGGCTCGGCGTGATGCCGCTGAGGCCTTTCCGCTCGCACTATGTGAAGGACGAGGGATGGCGCGCGTACCTTGATTTCGGGACGGGACCGCTCGGTAAAGACGGTGCTCGCGTATTGCGTCCTGTCTTCCGCGCGCTCCAGCTCGTTGCGCCGCTGTATGCCGAACGGATCGCCGTTGACTGCGAAGCACCGGACCGGGAAACGTATCCGCGGAAAGCAAGGATACGCGTCGTGTTCCGGAACGACTTCGACCTGATCCTCGTCTGGGGCGAAGGACGGGAAGGACTCGTGTGGGAAGGCGCGGAAGGCACGTTGGAAAGCCAAGCGTCGGACGGCGTGCCGCTTGCGGAACAGGTGAAGGCGCTTGAAGCCGGCGCGGCGATCCCGCCGGAAGCGGAACCGCTCACGGAGACGATCCTGCTCGGGTGCCGCGCGGCGATGACGCCGAAACGCGTCACCGCGTCGGACTGCGAAAAGCGCTATGTGCGGGACGGCTGGGAATGGGAGGGGTTGTGACATGAAACGCCTTTTCCTTGCCGCCGCCGCGCTGTGCGCGTCTGCCGCCTTCGCCTGGGGACCGGGACACGACACCACGGTGCGGTGTCTGCTGAAGCGTCTGCCGCGGGAGCTTGTCTCGCGGATGACGCCGGAATGGAACCAACGTTATGAGGAGGCGTCGCATCTGCCGGACGGCGGGCGTCCGGAACTGCTGAAGGACGTCGACCGGAAGCCGCTCGAAGCGCTCGGCTGGGACGGCGGAATGCAGCTCCACGAGAATCCGCTGCGCTTTGAAATGTTCAACCGCCTCGTGGATGCGGTGAAGCGAGACGACGCGTATTCGCAGTTCATGCTGATCGCGGCGCTCTCGCATGTGAACGCCGATCCGGCGGCGTGTAACCACAATCCCGTGGTGCAGTGCGGCAGTTACATCTGGGGTTGCCAGGGACTCAACCTCTTCCCGGAACTCGGTCTCGACTTCGCATCCGTGGAGGAGACGCCGGTGATGCGGGCGGTGATGGAGAAGCGTCTCGCCGCGGTGCCGGAACCGACGCTCCCCGCGAAAATCGGATTCAAGGATGTGTACGGCAAGCTGATCCGCTGGCAGTGGGAGGCGGCGGAACTCTGCAACGGACGCGGCGGCGACGTGATGGCGCACGCGGTCGCGCTGCATGCGGGCGACCCCTCGGCCGAGCCAGAACTGGCAGAGGCGCTGTGCGACCTCGGCATGTATGCTGTCGAGCATACGCTCTGGCTCTATGCGGCGGCAGTGCGACTGGCGGAGGAGGGGGCGGAGTCGCCCGCGGATTTCGATGCGGAGACGTTCACGGCGGCGATCGACGCGGAGATGAAGGAACCGTTCCTGAAGCGTCCGTTCAGCGCGGACGGGCACATCCGCCCGTACCTGCCCGTCCCCGGCGTTCGGAATCGCATCCGCGTGCTTTATGACACGATTGCCTTCCATGCCCGAGGCGTGATGGCGCCGCCCTCGCGCATTCTCGCGCCACAGGCGGTATCTTCGCTCCGGCATCTCTTCCCGGGCGCAAATGCGTCGCTCCTCGATATCCGTGAAGCGGCGGAGAAGGGCGTTGACCCGGCGGAGACGGAAATTCTCGTCGTCTTTGGCGGCAGGTTTGTGCCGTACCTTGGTTTCGATGTGAAGGGACTCCTCGCGAACATTGTCGCGTATGCGCGGAAGGGCGGCAAAGTCCTGTGGGTGAACGGCGTGCCGCCGAAGGGACTCGTGGACGCGGTGACCGCGGCGCAGCGCGAACCCCATCCCCTGCCGGACGGCTACTGCAACGAGACGTATCCGGTGCCGCTCCGCGAATTGGTCGGCGCGACGGTTGCCTGGACAGGGGACGACCCGGTC
>JAVEYH010000165.1:0-5948 GCA_034003585.1 Kiritimatiellia bacterium | reverse complement strand
AGGATGCGAGGATGATCAAAAATCTGGGGGATGCGGAGGCGGAGGCGGTGGTGGCGCTTCAGCGGGGGATACCGCTGTGCGATCGGCCTTTCGCCGAGATCGGCCGCGCGTGCGGGATGTCGGAGGAGGGGGTCATCGCGTTGGCCCGTCGTCTGCTGGAGTCGGGGGAGGCGCGCCGGTTCGGGGCCGTTTTTGACGCCCGGCGGATGGGGTACCGCAGCGCGCTGTGCGCGATGTCCGTGCCGCCTGCGCAAATCGCCGGTGTGGCCGCGAAGGTGGGCGAGGTTCCGGGCGTGACGCATGCGTATGAGCGCGGATGGCCCGCGGAACTCGCGGCGGATCTGCCCGGAGGACCGCGGGGCCGGGTCTGGCCGAATCTATGGTTCACGCTGGCCGCGCCCGCCGCAACCTTCGTCGCGGAGTTGGAGACGTTGCGGGCCGCCTGCCAACCGCTTGCGATTCACGAGATGCCGGCCACCCGGCGTTTCAAGATCGATGTGGTGTTTGACGTGCGCACGCGTGACCGCGACGAACGGGTCGAGCCGCGGCCGCCGGTCGCGGAACCGCCGTCTCCGTCCCCCGGATGGGACGGGCGGGCGCGTGAGGTGGTGCGGCTGATGCAGGGCGATCTGCCGGTTGACGCGCGGCTGTTCGCAACGGCGGCCGACCGGCTGGGTATGGGCGAGGCCGCGCTGCTCGATCTGTTGCGCTCCTGGCGCGATGCCGGAGTTCTGCGCCGCGTGGGATTGCTGCTGCGCCACCGCGAGATCGGGTTCAAGGCCAACGGCATGTGCTGCTGGGACATGCCCGCGGAAGCGGTGACGGCGGCGGGGCGGCGCGTGGCGGCTTTTCCGGAGGTGACGCACTGTTATGAGCGTCCTTGGATGGAGATCTTCCCGTTCCGGCTCTACGCCATGATCCACACCTCCGAATGGGAGGGGACGCGGTTGCTGTTCGAACGGATCTCGCGGGAGGCGGGGCTGTCGGACGGGCAATTGCTGCTCTCGCTGACGGAGTTCAAAAAAACCAGCATGCAGTTTCTTTGACCTATGCGAATCGTCTGTGACAACAATATGCCTTTCGCCGCCGAGGCCTTCGGCACGCTCGGAGAGGTCGTCCTGCGCGAGGGCCGGGCGATCGGTCCGGAGGATGTGCGCGAGGCGGGGATGCTGGTGACGCGCTCGACCACGCGTGTGAACGCCGCGCTGCTGGACCAAAGCGCGGTGCGTTTCTACGGCTCGGGCGTGATCGGCACCGATCACATCGACATCCCGTACCTGAACGCGCGCCGGATCGTCTGGACCGGGGCGCCCGGATGCAACGCGGAAAGCGTGGCCAACTACGTGACCGCCGCCCTGCTCTGGCTGGGAGGCCGTTTCGGATTCACGCTGGCGGGCAAGACGCTGGGCGTGATCGGCGTCGGCCATGTCGGACGCCGCGTCTGTGCCCATGCGGCGGCGCTGGGCCTGCGGGTGCTGGCGAATGATCCGCCCCGGCAGCGTGATCCCGCGGACATCGGGGCGCGCGCGTTCGTGCCGCTCGACCGCGTGCTGGCCGAGTCGGACCTGCTCACCTGTCACGTGCCGCTGACCCGCGAGGGGCCGGACGCGACGTGGCATCTGCTGGACCGGGCCGCGTTCGCGCGCCTGAAGCCGGGCGCGATCCTCATCAACGCGGCCCGCGGCGCGGTGCTCGACACCGATGCCCTGCTGGCCGTGCTGGAAACGCGCGTGGCGCAGGCGGTGATCGACTGCTGGGAGGGGGAGCCCGCTTACCGTCCGGATCTGTTGGCGCGCGCGGCCCTCGCGACACCGCATATCGCGGGACACTCCTTTGAGGGCAAAGTGAACGGCACGGCGATCGTGTACCGCCGCGCCTGCACTTTTCTCGGGGTTGCGCCCGCCTGCGCGTTCGCGCTGCCCGAACCGCCCGTGCCGGTCTGGCGGGGCGATGCGGCGGGCCGTCCGGACGAGGCGGTGCTGGGCGAGCTGGTGCGGAGCGTGTATGACATCGAGGCCGATTCATGCCGGCTGCGGGAATCCTGCGTGCCGGATGCGGCGGCCCGGGCCGCGGCATTCGACCGGCAGCGCGGCCGCTATCCCATGCGGCGCGAGTTCGCCTCGACGCGGGTGACGCTGCGCAACGGCTCGGAAACGCTGCACGCCGCCGTGCGCGGCCTCGGGTTCGCGGTCGGGTGAGTCATTTGTTGCTCAGACAAATCTACGCGGAGCACAGTCGGGAGCGCGGGCGTCCCCGCCCGCAATGGGAAAGGCCGTGAGCCGTCACCCTGCGGTCTTTTACACTCGACTCCGCGACCACTGAGTGGTCGCGGTGTAGAGCGTTTTCGCAAAAGGTGTAGCCGTTTCGGGTGGGGACGCCTCCCCGAGGCGTCCGCGGACGGTTCGGGGAACCGTCCCTACCGACATTCGAACTTCGGCTACAGAATAACGTAAACCGCTCTATCCCGCGACACAAGCGGCCGCGGGTGCCCGGGCCTCCGGTTCAGAAGCGTTTGCCGACCGAAAGGGCGATCAGGTGGCAGAAGCCGTCGTCGAAGTCCGTCTCCGCGCGTTTGACGCCGTTGCCGACGGTCCGCTCGCACGACTTCATCAGGATCAGCCCGTAGCTCGCGTGGACGGTCCAGGTTTGCACGGCATACCCCACGCCGGCGCTGACGATGTGACGGTCTCCGGGGGGCAGCATGGTGTCGGTGTTGTTCTTGCTGATGGGGTCCATGTCGTAGACGTAGCCGCACTGGACGGACCAGCGTTCCGTCAGCAGGTAGTCGGCGCCGATCCCCAGGCGCCAGACGTCATTCCAATTCTTCTCCTCGGAGGAGCGGCGCAGCTTGGCGCTGTTGGCCAGGGTGGGGCCGAAGGTCATGGTGAGGTCGTCATACGAGCTCCACTCGGTATAGGTCGCGGCGAAGCCGAGGAGAAGCCGGTCGATCGGGCGGTAGTTCAGGCCGGCGGTCCACGAAGGCGGCAACTCGATCTCGCCGCGCGCCGAGGCGCTGCCGTAGGGAAGGGGATTGGGAATCGGCACCGGCAGCGCGGTGTCGGCGGAGCTTTGCACGTCGATGTCGCCCTTCACCGTGTGCCGGACACTCGACCGGTAAACGAACCCGGCGTCCAGATTATCGGTGATTTTGTAGGAAATCCCCAGGTTGTAGCCGTACCCCCAGGAGTCGCCTTCCAGTTTGGTGCGCATCGAGCCGTAAACCGGCAGCGGCGGCAGGGGCGCGGGCAGGGCGCCCACCGCATCGCGCTGATAGGGCGTCTTGGTGTGGTAGAAGTCCAAATACATCGCGCGGAATCCCGCGCCGAGCGAGAGGCGCTCATTCACCTTATAGGCGAGGTTGGGGTTGACGGTCAGGGTTTCCAGCGTGGTTTTGGTGCTGCTCCAGTTGAGCGGCCAGTCGCGGTCGTAGCGCGTGCCCAACCCGTATTCGGAATAGACGCCGAACCCGGTGAACCAGCGTTCCGTGAGCTGTTGGGAGGCGTACAGGTGCGGCGGGTAAAACCAGCCGCTGTCGAGATTGTTCTTGTCCCCGTTCGCTGTGATGTCGAGGACCGGGTGCACCAGCGTGACCCCGGCCATGGTGTGCGTGCCGCCCAGTTCGGTCAGGTTGGCCGCGTTGAAATAGTTGGCTGAGGCGTCCCCGGTGGCGCCGACCAGCGCGCCGCCCATCGCGTTGCCTCGGGCGCTGGCCTCATAGAGGCCGAACCCGGCGGCAAATCCCTGTGCGGCACAGAACGAGAGCAGACAAAACCCGGTGATCGTCTTTTCCTGCTGCCTGGTCATGTTGTGCGCCTTTCGTGTTGCTGCGCGAATCCGCGCCCAAACCGACTCGTTTGAAAGAACACTTTGACAGATTATGTTTCTTTGTCATGAAAGACAAGCGAATATGCCGTGATTTGTTCGGGAACAGGGGAACGTCAAGGCTCTGCGCGCGGATTTTTTTTCGCGTCACAGGTCCGGCACGGGGGGGACGACCACCGGCATCCATTTGTCCGGCAGCGGCTGCCCCTCTTCGGGAACGGCGGTGTTCCGGAGCACCGCATCGATAAACGCGACCGAACGCAACCCTTCGTCAACGCTCATGTGGAGGAGGGGCTGCTCCGCTTTGCGGTTCTTCGGACGGTCCAGTGACGCGACGAAGGAGCGGTAGCATTCCGCCAGTGCGGCGATATAGGCGCGGTTGTTGCCGTAGGGCGAAGGGGTTGCGGACGAAGACTCCTCCTCATCCGGCCCGTTAACGGCGAGTTCCTCACGCCGTCCGTCAAGCGCGGTGAGCGTCAGCCGGCCGGGGCGGCTCTGCGACCAGCCGAGCGAGGCCTTATCCCCGTAGATTTCGATCGCGAGTCCCTCTTGTCTGCCGGTGGCGATCTGGCTGCACAGGAATACGCCGCGCGCGCCGGTCGCGAAACGCACGAGAAGGGTGCAGTCGTCATCCAGGATGCGTCCGGCGACCGTGGGCCGCAAATCGGCGCACACCTCACTCGCGCTGAGACCGGTGAGCCATTCGGAGAGATAGAACGCGTGCGATCCGAGATCCGCCAGACAGCCGGCCGGCCCGCTCCGGCGCGGGTCGGTCCGCCAGCCGGCCTGTTTGTTGCCCGCGGTTTCCAGCCGTTGGGCCATCCACCCCAGCGAAAAGGTGGCCACGATTTTGCGCACGACTCCGAGCGTCTTGTCGTTGCGGATCAGGTCCTGCGCTTTGCGCAAGGCGGGGTAACACGGGTAGACCATCGCCACCCCATAGGCGAGGCCGCTGTTCCGGAGTTTCCGGGTCAGGTTGACCGCCTCATCCAGATTGCAGGTAAAGGGTTTTTCGCTGAAAATCGGGATCGACGCGTCGATCGAGGACATGGCGACCGGATAGTGCATCGCGTTCGGCGCGAGCACGGTGACGAAATCGATGCGCTCCGTCTTGGGGAGCGAGGCCTCGCGCCGGAAGAGGTCGCGGTAGGTGCCGTAGGAACGGCGGGTCGGCAGGTTCAGCATCCGTCCCGTCTCAAACGAGCTCTGCCGCGTGGATCCGAAGGCCCCGCAGACCAGTTCGACGCAGCCGCTCTGTTCGATCGCGGCGCGGTGAATGGCTCCCATAAAGGATGCCCCGCCACCGCCGATCATTCCCACCCGTTTTTTTTCCGCCATGTCTTCACCCGTGCCCTTTCCTGCGCACTCCAGCATTGATATTACGAAAGATCATATCGGATCGGCCGAACCTCCGCCAATCAAAAAATGCGTCGGAACCGGTCGGTTTTTTCCGTTTCCTTTCCGCGGGGATTCGGGTACGCTTCAAGCATTACCCCGGATTGTGTTCTCATCCCAAAGCGGAGAAGGAGGCGTCGCATGCGTAAATGGGCATGGATGTTGTGTTTGCCTGCGCTGACCGGTCTGGCGCAGGACGCGGTTTGTCCGGCGAACGCGCGGGAGACGAAAAGCTATGTGTGGGTGAAAGAGGGCGCGGCCCAACAGGAGCCGTTGCTGCGCGAGGTGGCGGCTTTCCTGGAGAAGGAGGGCCACTTCTATCTGGCGACCTGTGACGGCGACGGCCCGCGTGTGCGCCCCATCAAATATGTGTTCATCGCGGACAACAAGCTGCTCTTCGTGACCTCCGCCAAGAAGGGGATGTATCAGCAACTTCTGAAAAACCCGAAGGTGGAACTCTCGCGCACAGCGGCGGACAAGAGCGCGTATCTGCGTTTCCGCGGCAGGGCCGTGTTGTGCGATGATGCGGCGGTCAAAGCCAAACTGCTCGAGAGGGAGCCGGTTTTCGGCAAGAAATTCGGCGAGGATCAGGCGGTCTTTCTGGTGGAACCGGAACAGGTCGGCCTCTTCCCGATGAAGGGCGGCGAAGTCAGAAGCAAGAGCTTCTGACCGGATCCTGCGGCAATATCCGACTGAAGTGTATCCGGCCCTGCGGGCGAATTCGCCGCGCA
>JAVEYH010000164.1:0-6008 GCA_034003585.1 Kiritimatiellia bacterium | reverse complement strand
TCGAAAAAGTAGTAGAGAAAGCCGCCGGGCTCGACCACGAGTTTCGTGACCGCGTCGACGACCGGGGGGGCGGTGACGCCGGAGTACGGCATGTTGGCGAGCAGGCCGCCGAAGCCGATCGGCAGCAGCAGCAGCGGCTCGAAGCCCTTAACCACCGCCAGGTAGATGAGCCCCAAACAGATCACCATCATGATCGCCTGGCCCGCGCCGTAGGGCAATCCGCCGATCACCTTGATCTCGTGGCCCGGCACGAACGCGCCTTCGGGCGTGAGATAACCTTGGGTCAGATACCCCGGAGCCTCTTTCGCCATGAAGCCCTGGATGCCCGTTGTGGCGGCAAGGCCCTTGACCTTGGCCAGCGTGTCGCGCCAGGAGCCCTTGTCCGAAGCGGCCGGAGCCGCGTCCTGTGAAAACGAGGGCACGGCCGGCGTGATCGGGGTGTTGGCGACAGCCTGCGTGATTCCCAGCGTAAGCGCCGCCGCGCAGGTCAGGATGACTTTTTTCATAGCGAATTCCCAAACAGGTTAAAAAGGTGGACCGGGCCGGCGCGCAGGGGCCGGCGCCGGAAACGTGTCAGCCGATCAGCACCAGCACATCGCCGGTGTTGACCTTGTCGGTCTGGGCCACGTGAATCGCCTTCACGGTGCCGGCGCAGGGCGAGGCCACCGGCGTCTCCATCTTCATCACGTCCATGACGAGCAGCTCATCGCCCTCGGCGACGGTCACGCCCTCCGACACGCTGAGGCGCAGGATCACGCCGGGAACCGAGGCTTTGACTTCGGTTTCCTTGCCGGCGGCGGCGGCCGGCGCGGCGGCGAGGCCGTCGGCCACCTTCACGTCGTACTCCTTGCCGTTCACCAGCGCCTTCCCGCCCTTCAGCTCCACGGCGAAGGCCTTGCCGTTGATAGTCACCGTATATCCGGCCGGCTTGGGGCCGCCGGCGGCCGGCGCGGCCTTGGCAGGAATGTTCTTGCGGATGCCGAGCTGCGCCTTGCCTTCGAGGAAGAGAATCCCCTTCTCCTGACAGGCTGCGGCGATGAAAAGGTTCTCTTCGGTCAGCGGCAGGCCCTTGTCGGTCAGCATCTTCCTGAAGGTGTCGAGCGACTTTTTCGGATCGGCGTCGTTGATCTCGAGCACGGTCTTGGTGGTGGGCGGCAGGCCGAGCTGTTCGGAGGCGATCCTGACGATCTCGGGGTCAGGCTCGACCGGCGTGCGGCCGAAGTAGCCGAGCACCATCTTGCCGTAGCCCGGCGCGATTTTCTTCCAGGGCCCCTGCAGCACGTTGTTGAACGCCTGCTGGAAATAGAATTGCGAAACCGGCGTCACCGAGGTGCCGAACCCGCCGCGGCGCACCACCTCGGACATCGCGGCGATCATGTCGTTGTAGCGGTCCATCAGATTGTTGTCGCGCAGCATCTGGGTGTTGGCCGTGAGCGCGCCGCCGGGCATGGGGGACCAGGGGATCATCGGCTCGACCTTGGTGGCCTCCGGCGGGAGGAAATAGTCTTTCATGCAGTCGCAGAAAACCTTCTCCGCCTCGCGCACCTTGTCGATGTCGACGCCCAGGTCGTACCCGCTGCCGCGCAGCGCGTGCCACATGACGATCACGTCGGGCTGGCAGGTGCCGCCCGAGACCGGCGAGAGCGAGAGGTCAATCGTGTCCGCGCCGGCGTCGAGCGCGGCCTTGTAGGCGGTCACGCCGCAGCCGGCCGTCTCATGCGTGTGATACTGGATGCGCGTGCCGGCCGGCAGCATCTTGCGCGCGCGCTTGACCGTCTCATGGACATAGGCCGGCACGGAGGTGCCGGAGGCGTCTTTGAAGCAGACCGAGTCAAACGGGATGCCCGCGTCGAGGATCGAGCGCAGCGTCTTCTCGTAGAAATCCGGATCATGCGCGCCGGTGCAGCCCGGTGGCAGGGCCATCATGGTGACCACGACCTGGTGCTTGAGGCCGGCCTCGTGGATGCAGCGGCCGGAGAAGATCAGGTTGTTGACGTCATTCAGCGCGTCGAAATTGCGGATCGTGGTGATGCCGTGCTTCTTGAAGAGCTTCGCGTGCAGGCGGATGACATCCGACGAGGCGGAGTCGAGGCAGACGAGGTTCACGCCGCGGGCCAGCGTCTGAAGATTCGCGTCCGGTCCGGCCACCTCACGGAACCGGTCCATCATGTGAAACGCGTCCTCGTTGCAGTAAAAATAGGGCGACTGGAACATCGCGCCGCCGCCGGCCTCGAAATAGGTGATGCCGGCCTCGCGGGCGGCGGCCACGGCGGGCATGAAATCCTCGGTGAGGACGCGGGCGCCGTAAACGGACTGGAAGCCGTCACGGAAGGCGGTGCACATGAAACTGACTTTTTTCTGGGCCACGGGTTGACTCCTTCGCAGGGGGTGGGGATGGGGTTGGGGTTGAAAAAGGGGGTTACGCCGCGCGCGCCCGGGCGGCCGCGATCGCGACCGCGATCAGCGCGGACTCGTCATCTCCCGCCGTCTTCGCGGCAGGACGCGTCTTCTTCTTGGGCTCCTCATCCGGCAGGATGTGGTTGAAACGCGGAATAATCGCGGCAGAGCGGTTCATGACCCAGACCAACAGGGCGAGAAACAGAAATACGATACCCATGCCTGAAACCAGCAGGACCAAACCTTGCAACAAAATGGCCATGAATCGTCTCCTAAAGAAGGAAATGAAAATATGCCGATTGATTATAGTGCCAATCGGGGTTTGATGTATAGCCAAAAAATGAGAAGCTCAACAACGGTTGACTGAGGTGAGGCGTGCGCATCCCGATTTCGATTTGAGGGTTGAGAACCGTTTGCGCCGATGGTACGATCCCCACATTCGCCGTTGCTCAGGAACCGAGGGCCGCCGAGGTTGGCCCAGCGAGCCCGGGAAAACGAAAGGGAGAGCGCCCATGACCTTTTCACGGATCATGTTGGGGACGGTGCAGTTCGGGTTGGCTTACGGGGTCGCGAACGTTCGGGGCAAACCGTCGTTTGAACAAGTCTGCGCGATCCTGAAGGCCGCCTGCGAGGGTGGGGTGACGGCATTGGACACGGCGGCGGCCTATGGCACGAGTGAAGAGGTGCTCGGGGCGGCGCTGGAAATCCTGGGTCTGCGGGAAGTCATGACGGTGGTCAGCAAAGTGCCGCCGATCCCGGCGGGGGACGATGCCGCGGTGGAACGGTTCATCGAAACGACGCTCCGCGAATCGCTGCGGCGGTTGCGGCTCGAGCGGCTGGATGTCTGCCTGTTGCACCGGGAGGAGGATCTGCGTTTTCTGCCGCTGCTGGAGAAGATGGCGGGCCGGGGGCTGATTGGCGGTGCGGGGGTCTCGCTGGACAGCGCCCGGTATCTGGAACAGGCGGCGGCGGCCCGGTTCATCCAATTGCCCTGTAATGCGCTTGACCGGCGTTTCGAGTCGTTCTGGCCGACGGCGCGGGAAAAGGGGATCACCGTGTTTGCGCGCAGCGTGTACCTGCAGGGGCTGCTGCTGATGCCGGAGGAGACGGTTCCGGCGTGGCTGGCCGGGGTGATTCCGGTGCGCCGCGCGTTGGAGTCCATCGCGCGCGGGGCGGGCATCACGATGGCCGAACTCTGCATGCGGACCGTGCTGTCGAATCCCGCGGTCACCAGCGTCCTGACCGGTGTCGATACGGAAGGGCAGATGCGCGAGAACCTGTCGCTGGCCGCTGGCGGTCCGCTGCCGGAACCGGTCCTGTCGCGCGTCCGCTCTTGCGTGCCGGAACTGCCCGAAGCCCTGGTGCGTCCCGCATTGTGGCCTGCGCGTGAAGGAAGTCGTCCGCAGGGAAAAACGTGAGGCGGTAAAACCGGTTCGTGTCTCGAACCGGCGTTTGGCAAAAAACAAATCGCAACCTTACCGGAAGGAGAATGGGACATGAGACGATACGCGGGCGGTTCGGAAGACAGGCAAAGCGCGGGTTGGGCCCGGTGGTTGGGTTTGGCCGTGTGCGTTGCGGGGTTGCGTGCCGAAGCCGCGCCAAAACCGGACAGGACGAGAAAAAGCGCGGCGGAGGAGAATCAGGCGGCGATCGTGCTCCCCGCCAAGGGGAAAATCGATCCGGACCAGGGGACGGTGGAGGCGGTTTTCAAGCTGGCCTATTCTGTGGGCGACCAGATGGGCTCCGGATCCTCGAAACGGCTTTTCTCCCTGTTGCGGGTTTGTGACCGTGAGGGAAATCGCGGAAGCCGGAGCGGTGATGGCGGCGTCGATTTCGACCTCTGCCTCTCCCAGTACACCGGGAATGACCACATCCTGCTGAGCTTTTCGAAAATCGAGGTGATCACACAATACGGCAAAGCCGTCCGCTATACGGCCGCCGCGCTTCCGAAATCGCTGAAGGCGGACACCTGGCACACGCTTGCGGTGACCTGGGCGCAGAGCAACACGTCGCATTACGCGTTCGCGTTTTATCTGGACGGAGTCTGCATTCGGAGGCATAGCATGCCGATCCGCGAGCTGACCCGAAACGCGGGCGTGCGGCATGACGATCTGCTGATGATCGGGTATCCGGGGCAGATGTACGGTTCACTGGAAAGCCTGCGGATCTCCAAACGGGTGCGGGATGCGGCGGAGATTGCGGCCGCGGACAAAGCCGGCCTGACCGCTGATGCGGAGACTCTGCTGTTGCTGGATGCGGCGGCGATCGGCTCCCTCAAGGGGGTCAGGAACAGCGACGCGCTGAAACCGGAGAAAGGGAAGGCCTTGCGGGTGCCCGCGGGGGGCGCCGTGTTCGGCACGCTCCGAAGCGTGCCGGGACGAACGGGCAAGGCGGTGCAGTTCCGCAGCGTCCTGCCCTGAGCGTTGACGCGGCTTCCGGACCTTGCGGCGAACGGATGCACGGAGCGTTTTTCCGCGTATGCGGAATACGGCGTTCGGTTCTGGCGCGTCTCAGAAGATGCTTAGCACGGTGCCCTTCATGCCGGGGGAGAGATAGCCGTCGTCGCGGAGCCGCACGAAGTCGCCGTTCAGGCGGATCGCGGAGACCTGTGCGGCGGTGAGGCCAGAGCCGTCCGTGCCGAACCGCACGGAGAAACGGTGCAGCGTGCCGGTCAGCGCGAGCGTGCCGGACCACGCCTCGGCGCTGCTGTCGGCGAACGCGATCTGGCCGCTGCCGAGCGTGAGTCCGCTGTTCGCGCCGAGCGTCAACGCGCCGAGCGTGTTGGTGAAGGCCCCCATCTCCAAGGAACCGCCGTTGAGGCGGATCGGATTGCCGGGATTGAGCGTGGCGTTCGCCCCCAAGGAGATCGCTCCGCCGTTGACGGTGATGAGCCCGACATGCGTGTTGGCGCCGGAGAGGCTGAGGGTGCCGGGACCGGTCTTGATGAACGGCAGTTCTGAAATCGAAGCGTCATAATCCCGGATCACACCGGATATGATCAGGTCCGGAAGCGGATCGGACGTGACGTCGTGCACGTCCACGGTCAGGCTGTACGAACCGCTTCTGGCCAGGTTCAGGCCGGATTCGATCACGGACGGCTGGGTGCCGGACACGGTATACAAGGCAGAGGAATTATACCCCACGCGCAATTTATATCCGATGGTCCGGGCGCCATTGCGGAGGGTCAGCCGGTTCACGTAGTTGGCGGAGTCGTTGCCTTGGTAAAAGGTGCAGTTGAGTATGCCGCCGTCGAGCAGGATGGGACGGCTGTAGCCGGCATTGAACTCGCGGGCCAAGGTCAGCTTGCCGCCGCTGTTGACGAAAAGGGTGTTGTTGTTGCCCACGCCTCCCGGATTGCCCACGTTCATGCCGGGCACCCTGAGAATCATCTCGCCCCCATTCACCTGGATCATGCCGGTGGCGGGCAGTCCGTTGGTGGACACAACCTCAAGCACGCCGCCCCGCACCTCGGTTCCCCCGGTGTAACTGTTGGTGCCGGCGAGCGTGAGGACGGATTCGCGCTGGATGGTCGCGGCGGACTCCGCGACCCCGTAGCCGTGAGTGCTGTACGAGGTCGCGATCGTGAAAGTCGTGCCCCCCTCATCGAAGTT
>JAVEYH010000163.1:0-6027 GCA_034003585.1 Kiritimatiellia bacterium | reverse complement strand
CGGAAAGCAACGCCCTGGAATCGGCCGCCTCCGGGTATGCGCTCCACGGCGGGGAGGAGAATGACCTCATCCGTTTCGGCGGAGAGGTCGCCCTCTTCGGCCAGGTCGACCTGGGTGACAGCGCGGACACGGTCTCGCTCTGCGACCTGCCCTCCAACACGGTAGTGCGTTTGCCCGCGATCGCGAATGCGGAGCTGCTGCTGATCACCAACTCGCCCGTCTTCTCGGCATCCCTTGCCGGCGCACCCAAAGAAACCGCGATCGACGGCAACTCCTTCTGCACGCTCGCCGGCGCGCTCACCACGCTGGACTCGCTCTCGGGCACCGGCACGCTGGCGACGGAGGGCGCGATCCAAGTCACCAACCTGCTGAGCGTCAGCGGAACGCTCGCGGCCCCGACCGGTTCGGCGCTTACGATCATGGGGAATCTTGTGCTCGCCGACGGGCTCGCCTGTTCCCTGCGCGCCTGCGCAACCGCGGGCGGATGGACCAACGACCGCGTCACCGTGACCGGAACCGTGACCGTCGGAGGCGGCGGCACCGTGGATCTCGGTTGCACACCTTCCGGCCCGATTCCCGAAAAAGAGCGCCGGATCATTCTGACCGCCGCGGGCGGGGTCATCAACCCCGCCAACCTCGCCTCATGGACCCTGACCGGCACGGGGCTCGATGAGGACGCCAGCCTGATCCGCCGGATCGCCACGGACGGAACTGCGATTTACGCGTCGGTCTCAAAAGGCGGCACCCTCCTGATGATGCGGTAACAACCTGTTTTGAGGAGAAAACCCATGAAAACCTTTTCCAATCCGCTCGTGATCTTTTCGATGGCTGTCTGCCTGGCCGGGACCGGAAGCGCGCAGCAGATCCTCACCACGGTCCGGAACGTCACCGTCAGCGCGCCGGTCATCACCTGGTCCACCCAGCCCGACGGCGTGTATTCGCTTCTCGCGGCGGACGCCGCCGAAGGCCCGTTTGACACGGTTCTGGTCGCCTCCACGCAGACCGTCGAGAACAGCATCTCCTATACGGACCGGCGCTGGGCGCCGGAAGGCACGCACCGCTACTATCAGGTAGTGGAAAGCGCGAGAGGGTACGCGACATACATGATCGTCGACCTCTCCGGGGGTCCCGAAGCGGAGGCCTATCCCGTCTCCTACACCAATGACGTGCCGGACCTGCTCGCGGACGAGACATACAAAACCAACAAGATGGTCTTCCGCCTGATTCCCGGCGGCACGAACATCACCGGCTTTCCCGCAGATGCGCCGCTGCAGTTTACCCCCTACATCCCTCTGGGCACCATGACCCTGACCCGGCCCCATTACATGGGCGTGTTCGAAGTCACCCAGGACCAGTATGCCCTTGTGATGAACACCAACCCTTCGCCCTCCTACCGTTTGGGCCCGACCCGCCCGGTGCAGGATGTCACGTATAACGATCTGCGCGGCTCGGCCGCGCAGGGCGGCGGCGGCTGGCCGACCAACAGCGGGGTCTACGCGGACTCGTTCATGGGGCGCCTGCGCCAGAAAACCGGGTACGGGGAGTTCGACCTGCCCACCGCGGGCCAGTTCGAATTCGCGGCCCGGGCCGGCACAACGGCCCTGTTTTACAACGGCTTCAACGGCCCGACGAACACGACCGACTTCACCGGCATCACCAATATCGCCCGCTGCAAGGGCAACCAAACCTCGACATGGGGCGGATACGCCTACGCGACCTCGGTGGGCAGTTACCTGCCCAACGCCTGGGGTCTCTACGACATGACCGGCAACCTCTCCGAGCACTGCCTGGATTGGGGCGGCTCAAACTCGGGCATTGACCCCGTCGGACCGGTGAGCGGCGCCGGCCGCACCGTGCGCGGCGGCGCGCACAGCACGTCCGCCCTCTCCACGCTCTACATCGGGGCGCGGGACGCCATGAACCCCAGTCTGGTGACGCAAAGCGGCGTGTTCGGATTCCGCACCGCCCTGCGCCTGCCCGGAAGCCCGGCCGAAGCCATGCGCTCCCAAGTTCCTGCGGGCACCATCATCTCCGTGACCGGAACCCCCTGCTCCGTTCCCCAGATCACCTGGCGCACCGTGCCCGGCAAGACCTATATCGTGCTCTACGCGACGAGCGAGACCGGGCCGTTCGAAACACAGCTCGGCGACACGCTGACCGCTTCCGGCGACACGCTCAGCGTGACGGACACCGGCTACACGCCCGGCGGACCGCAACGCTACTACCGCGCGGAAGAGCTGCCCGGCGGCTATGCGCGGTACCTGATCGTGGACATCTCAGGCGGCACCAACGCCCCCTCGTGGCCGGTCACCTACACCAATGTGCTGCCGGACATCAACTCCGACCTCTACCGGACCACACGTATCGCCTTCCGGCTGATCCCGCCCGGAAGCTTCATCATGGGCGCGCCGCTCTCCACCGTGGGCGCGACCACGAAAACCACGCCCCACAAGGTCACCCTCACCCGGCCCTTCTACATGGCCGTGTTCGAAACCACCGAAGCGCAACACTCACTTCTTTATAAGGAAGGTACGGCCACATCGGTATACCCTGTCGGAAGCGTGACATACAACATGCTCCGGGGCAGCGCCGGCGACTGGCCGCTGAGTAGCAATGTCGCACCAGAATCCGTGACCGGGCTGCTGCGCGCGAAAACCGGCGGCGCGCTGGATTTCGACCTGCCTACCGAAGCCCAGTGGGAGTACGCCTGCCGAGCGGGCACCACCTCGGCGTTCAACAACGGGGATGATTTGAAAACTCCCACAGATTTCGGTACGATGCAAACGACCATCGGGTTGAAAAACCGGCATGTGGGCGGCACCTATCAACCCAACTCCTGGAGCCTGTACGACATGCACGGCAATGTCATGGAGTGGGTGCTGGACCGTTGGACGAATGATCTCGGCACCGCGGACGCAACGGATCCTGTCGGTCCCGCCAGCACCACCACCTACTCCTGCCGGGGAAGCGCCTATCTGGCAACCGACTCCTTTAAGTACGCCTCCTTCTCGCGGGAGAACGGGGGGATGAGCCGCACCGGCGCGACCTCTTTGTTATCCTACCGGCTCGCCTGCCGGCTTGATTGAACGCGCAACACGCAAACAAGGAAACAACATGAACGCACACGTGAAAATCCTCGCCGCCTGTCTCACGCTAGCCCTCTTCGGAGGCCTCTCCGGCTGCCGCACGCCGGAGACCGCGCGGACGCCGCGCGATCAGGCGCTCGACTTTATCCGCAACGAGACGCAGTTCCACCTTGGCTACCTGCCGACCGAGCAGTCGCACCCCAAAACGCGCGGCCTCTCGCAGGCGCTGCAGGCCGACACGGCCAAGGGAATCCGCATGCTGCTGAGCGTGGACGAGGATATCCCGCCCGTGGCCCGCCGCGTGGCCGCCTCGCCGGAATTCGCCCAGCTGCGCGCCGCGATCAAGACCGCGCTGGACCAGAACAAGAAGGTCTACTTCAGCGGCTGCGGCGCGACCGGACGGCTCTCGATCCTGCTCGACGCCGCCAACCGCCGTTTCTGGCGCGAGACCTACGAACGCCACCCGGACCTCAAAGCCGCGTGCGGCGACATGGCCGAACGCACCCACGCCGTCATGACCGGCGGCGATTACGCGCTCGTGCGCTCGGTCGAGATGTTCGAGGACTACATCACCTTCGGCTACCACCAGATGGAGCAGGCGGGCGCCGCGGAGGGCGACGTGATCGTGGCGATCTCCGAGGGCGGCGAGACCTCCTCGGTCATCGGGACCATCCTGCGCGGCCTGGATGTCAAAGCCCAGGTCTTCTTCCTGTTCAACAACCCGGCCGACCTGCTGGCCGACAAGCTGGAGCGCTGCCGCCGGGTGATCCGCGATGATCGGGTCACCAAGCTCGTGCTCTGCACCGGCCCCATGGGCGTGGCGGGCTCCACGCGCATGCAGGCCACCACCATCGAACTGCTCGTCGCGGGCATGGCCTATGAGGCGGCCTTGGCCGATCACCTCCGCGCCCGCCTTTCCCCGGAACAGCAGGCGCGGGTCTACGGCCGGTGCGGCGGCGCCGCGCCGACGCCCGATCAGACGCTCGCGCGCTTCGACGCGCTCCTCGCTCAGCTCCGCGGCGAGAAGAACGTGACCGCCCTCGCGCGGCTGGCGGACTACGAGGAGAGCCTCTACGCGCGCGGCGGGCGCCTCACCTACTTCGCGGACGGCTATTTGCTCGATATCTTCACCGACACCACCGAGCGCGCACCGACCTTCAAGATCCCGCCTTTCCGGCGCTGCGACGACACCCTCTCCCCCGCGCCCTGGGCGTTCGTGAAAGATCCCCTGCGTGCCACGCCGGATGCCTGGCTGCGCGTGCTGGAGCATACGCCGCGCTGCCTGGAGTGGACGCCGGACACCTACATCCGGCTCGGCGCCTCGCCTGACATCCGCAAGAACCCGCCGAAGATCGACCGCGCCTCGCTCCACACCTTCCTCATCGGCAACGAACCGGACGCCTCGCGCACCGAAGTCCGGCCCAACGCCGCCATGGCCGTGCTGATCGGCGATGAGGCCGCCGCGCTGTCGCCCGCCGCAAACGCGCCCTGGCGCCGGGCCTTTCTCGCGGCCGCCCAACCCTTCGATGCCCGGGCCGCGCTGGTCATCGGCAAACAGGCCGCCGCGAACGGCGGCGACACGCTCATCCATGTGGACGTGGACATCCCGGAAACCCCGCTGAACCTCTTCTCGCACCTGGCGGTCAAGCTGACGCTCAACAATACCTCGACCGCCTCGATGGGCAAGATGGGCCGGCTGACCAGCAACTGGATGGCGCACGTCGAAGCCACCAACAAGAAACTGCTCGACCGCAGCACCCGCCTGATCGTCGAGCTGGCCGGCGTGGATTACGAGACCGCCTGCGTCGCGCTCTTCGAATCGCTGAAGGAGATGAAGACGTGGGACGAGGCCCGCAAAAAGACCGTCTCGCCCGCGGCGTACACGGTGAAACGCCTGACCGCCCGCGCCAACCCCGGGAAATGAACCGCATCGGAAAGGCAACCGCGATGAATTACCCCGCCCTGCCGCACCTCCTCCGAACGTTCCTCCTGGCGGCCTTCATGGCCGCCCCGTCCCTGCGCGCGGAGGATGCGGCGGAGCTGCCGCCGCTCGACTGGACCCTCGGCACAGGGGACTTGAAAGGCCCGCTGTCCTTCTTCGGCGCGGAGGCGATGCGGACCACGAACGTCGTGCGGCAAGGCCACGATGCGCTGACCGCCACATGGGCGGGCCACCCGAAGTACGGGGAGGCGTTCACCGTGACCGTGACCTGGCAACGGACACCGGACGGCCTGTGGAGCGGCGGCCTGGCCTATTCCGGATACCGGGGCTCCCGGTTCATCGAGGAGATCCACTTCCCCCGGCTCAGCGCCGCGTGCGACGCGGACGCCGCCTTTCTGTTCGGCGGCGACCACAGCGGCCGCCTGTACGCCGTGGGAAGCGGGCCTCTCCGGCCGGGCAGCCGTTTCCGCCGCGACTACTGCGGCGGCATGCAGTTCTCCGCCCTGCTCCGCACGAACGGGACATCGCTTTATCTGGACCACCGCGACCCGGCGGTCAGCGTGAAAGAGTGCGAGATCGCCGTCAGCGCCGACGGCCGTTGCTTCACCTATACCGGCATCCACATCCCGGGGCTCCCCGGAAAGCCGGCCGCGGACTACCGCATCCCCTACCCGAGCTGTTACACCCGGTTTCAGGGCGGCTGGTTCGAGGCGGGCCAGCTCTACAAGAAGTGGGGCACGGCCCAGTCGTGGCACGCCTCGCGTCGGGGCGTCAATCCGATGCGCAGGATCGGCATCTGGGTCTGGAACCGCGGACGGATCGACGACGCGCTGCCGCCGGTGGAACGCCTGCAGAAAGCGCTGGGCGCGATCCCCGTGGCCCTGGACTGGTACTGGTGGCACAGCAACCCCTACGACACCGACTATCCCGATTTCTGGCCGCCGCGCGAAGGCGTGGAGCCGTTCCGCGCCGCCGTCGCCCG
This sequence comes from Kiritimatiellia bacterium, assembly GCA_034003585.1. Classification (GTDB taxonomy): domain Bacteria; phylum Verrucomicrobiota; class Kiritimatiellia; order RFP12; family UBA1067; genus JAPXSY01. Next base: position 17 of record JAVEYH010000163.1, on the reverse strand, counting down.
CCTGAAGCGGCAAGGCA
>JAVEYH010000162.1:0-6136 GCA_034003585.1 Kiritimatiellia bacterium | reverse complement strand
GGCATCCTCATGCTGCGCAACTCCTCCAGCCCGGAAACGTACTTTCAGGCGGCCTTCCGGGTGCAGTCGCCCTGGACGGTCCGCAATCCGGACGGCGCGTCGCCAAACGAGGAGCAGGTCATCAAGGAGGAGTGCTACGTCTTCGATTTCGCGCCGGACCGGGCGTTGCGTCAGATCGCCGACTACAGTTGCCGCCTGAACGTCGACGAGGCGAACCCGGAAAAGAAGGTTGAGGAGTTCATCAGCTTCTTGCCGGTACTGGCCTACGACGGCAGCTCCATGAAGCAGATCGACGCCGCCGGCATTCTCGACATGGCGATGAGCGGGACGACCGCCACGCTTCTGGCGCGGCGCTGGGAGAGCGCCTTGCTGGTGAACGTCGACAACGACACCCTGCGCCGCCTGATGGACAACCCCAAGGCGATGGACGCCCTGAGGGGCATCGAGGGGTTCCGCAATCTGAATCAGGAGATCGAGACGATCATCAACAAGTCCGAGGCCGTCAAGAAGGCCCGCAAAGAGGCCAACGACGAAGAGATGACCGCGAAGGAGAAGAAGGAGCTATCCGAGGAAGAGAAGAAGTACAAGAGCCTGCGGAAGCAGGTACAGGAGAAGCTTATCAAGTTCGCCACGCGGGTGCCGATCTTCATGTACCTGACCGACTATCGCGAGCGCACGCTGCGGGATGTGATCACGCAGCTCGAACCGGGACTCTTCAAGAAGGTCACCGGCTTGGTTGTGAAGGATTTTGAACTGCTGGTCAGCCTGGGGGTGTTCAACAGCGCCCTGATGAACGACGCGGTGTACAAGTTCAAGCGTTACGAGGATTCCAGCCTGAGCTACACGGGGATCAACAAGCACGAAGGCGAAGACATCGGCCTGTACGACACGGTCATCACGCGGCGGGACGCGATAAGGGTGTTTGAGAACGTGCCGACAAACGAATAATGGCGTTGCTGGTGAAACATTCGCCTTTATCATAACGCCGTCCTGTTCATCATGCAAACTTGAGGGTGCCTTGTGGTTGATGAGTTAAAGGCAGAAGATGCTGTTGAGGTGTGAGCGATGACTGTTGCACGGTCCGGGGATACGGCTCCCGGGGATGGAAAACCGACGTACAACATGCGGTACGTGTGGCTGATCTGCCTGGTGGCGGCGATGGGTGGGCTGCTGTTCGGCTACGACTGGGTGGTGATCGGCGGGGCCAAGCCGTTCTACGAGCCCTATTTCGGCCTGGCCGGCGAAGGGCAGGCGTGGCGTGCGGGATGGGCCATGAGCTCCGCCCTGGCCGGGTGCCTGGCGGGCGCGCTGCTCTCGGGGGCGATCGCGGATCGTCTGGGCCGGAAGTGGCTGCTGGCCGGTGCCGCATTCCTCTTTACCGCATCCGCGGTCTGGACGGCCTTGGCGGGCACGTATGCGGCGTTTGTGTGGGCGCGTATTCTCGGAGGGGTCGGGATCGGCCTGGCCTCGAACGTGTCGCCGCTGTACATCGCCGAAACCTCTCCGGCGGAGATCAGGGGCCGTCTGGTGTCTGTCAACCAGCTCACCATCGTGATCGGCGTGCTGGCCGCGCAGCTCGTGAACCTGCTGATCTACAACGTCGCGCCGTTGGCCGCCGACGCCTCGCAGGAGGCGCTCCTCGACTCATGGAACGGCCGGTTCGGCTGGCGCTGGATGTTCGCCGCCGAAGCTGTGCCGGCCGGGCTCTTCCTGCTGCTGTCGCTGGCCATTCCCGAGTCGCCGCGCTGGCTGCTGAAACGCGGACGCCCGGCGGAGGCCCTCCGCGTGCTGACCCGTATCGGCGGCGAGGCTTACGCGTGCGCCGAAGCGGTAGATGTGGAGGCGACGCTTCGCGGCGCACATCAGGACGCGCGCGTCACCGAATTGCTGAAGCCGCGGCTGCTGTCCCTTGTGGCGCTGGGCGTCTTCCTCGCGGTCTTCCAGCAGTGGTGCGGGATCAACGTGATCTTCAATTACGCCGAGGAGATTTTCCGTTCGGCGGGGTACGACGTGAGCGGGACGATGTTCAACATCGTGATCACCGGGCTCGTCAACCTGCTCTTCACGTTCGTCGCGATCCGCAGTGTGGACCGGTGGGGCCGCCGGCCGCTCATGCTTCTGGGCGCGGGCGGGCTTTGCTTGACCTACGCACTGCTCGGCGCCTGCTACGCGCTCAGGCTGCAAGGCCTCGCCGTGCTGGTGACGGTGCTGGTCGCCATCGCGTTCTACGCCATGACGCTCGCGCCGGTCACGTGGGTTCTGCTCTCGGAGATCTTCCCGAACCGCATCCGGGGCGCGGCGCTGAGCGTTTGCGTCTCCGCCCTGTGGGTCGCTTGTTTCGCGTTGACGGTGAGCTTCAAGCCGCTTAACGAGGCACTGGGGGCGGCCGGAACCTTCTGGTTTTACGGCGCCGTCTGCCTCGCAGGGTTCGCTGTGATGTGGTTGCGCGTGCCCGAGACCAAGGGCAAGACGCTTGAGCAAATCGAACGGGAGCTCGTTGAGTCATGAGAGCGAAGAAAGGGGCGCCTGCTTTACGAGCGGGATCAGTTGTGACAGCGGGATGAGCTTTGGGCACGAGACCGTACACGTTCACAGCGAAGCGGCACACGTTCCCGTACACGGGGAACCGAGCGGAGCCAGGGGAACGGCGATGCGCCCCGGCCGGGTTCCAGGGCTTCTTCCAAGAGGCCGCTCTAGCGGATTACGTTTAGTATAGCCGTTGAGCGATGTCAGGTAGGGACGGTTCCCCGAACCGTCCGTCTGTCCTGATCAAGCCGAAAAGCGGACGCCTCCGTTCGACGGGCATCACGGCAGGCGTGATGCGTCCCTGCCAAAAACGGCTGCCCTTTGTTCTCTTCCCCTCGCGCGCCCAAATTCGGGACGTTACAGGTGTCGGGTTCACTGGATCTCCGGCATGGGCACGGGCTTGCCTTCGCGCTGCATCGCGAGCTGGGCCTCGGGCTCGTACACGCCGTAGAAGACCGCGTTCATGTCGATCCACGTGCCGATGCGGCGCAGCTCTCCGGGGGTCAGCCTGACCTCGCCGTGGCCCGCCTTGAGCATCTGCACCAGCCCGCTGCCGCGCGCTCCGTCCTCCCCGCCTTCGGGCGTGACCTGGATCTGGTTGCGCATCGGATAGCAGGTCACCAGCGGACGGCCGCTCTTTTTGGACAGGCGGCGCACGCGCTTGCCCTCCGAATTCGTTGTGTAACAGAGCGAATCATAGGACGCCGTGTATGCGCCCCTGAGCGTGCGGGTGAGCGCGATGCCCCCTTTGGGGTTCTGATCGCCGTGGCAGGAGACGCACTTGGCGTCGAAAAGCGGCTGCACCTGTTCGACGAAGCCGTAGGGCCGGCCCGACTCCGGCGTGGGCGTCAGCTCGGCCGCGGGCCGTTTCATGGCGGCCGTGACCTTCAGCGCCGCGGCCGAGACCGCCATCTTGTTCTCGTGGCAGCCGACGCACGAGACGCGCTCGCCCGGCATCAGCGAGGTGCTGGAACGCATGGTCCGGTAGGCGAACCCGTCCGCGTCCAGCACCTGGAGCAGGATCGGCTTGCCGGCCGGCACGAGGAAACGCGCGGACCCGTCCGCCTCGACCGACGTCTCGCCCAGGATCGCCCGCGTGTTTTCTTCGCCCGCCACGCCGATGCGCGGCACCATCGAATCGCGCGTCGTTTTGGGGAAGACCTGCACCACGCGGATCTTCCTGATCGTGCCGCGCTCCGCGTTCGGCATGCCCTCATACACGTCCGAGAGGAACATCTCGCCCAGCCCGCGCTTCGCCAGCAGCGGATTGCTGACGGACGGCAGGACCGGCGGCACGGGGCGCGACGCGAGCGGCGTCGGGCAGGTGGCGCCGAGAAGGCCTTCGCGGTAGAGCAGCTCGCGGTTGCCGCGGGCGTCGAGCACGTAGAGCCCGAGCGCGTAGTCGGGGTTGTGCCGCGCGGGTTCGTACATCAGCGGGTCGCGGCTGTAGGCCACGAGAAACAGATCTTCGGCCAAGGGCCAGGGCGCGTTGTACCACTCGTTGTTCGGCCCGCGTTCCGCTTCGGGGTAATGGCCCGGGGTCAGGCGCGTCACCGCGGCCTCGCTGTTGTTGTGCACGGCGGGATCAATCAGCATGACCGGGCCGCCGGTGATAGCGTGGTGCGCCGAGGCGACGCAGACGACCTTGCCGCTGCCGGGGATGGCCTTGGCTTGGAAAGTGCAGTGCGGCTTGGGCGTCTCGTTGCCCCACACGGCCATGGGGTTCGTGCCGTCGGGCCGCATGGACCAGAGGTTCTGGTGGGTGACCGCGTCGCGGTCGATGTAGTCCCAGCGCGCGAAAAGCAGGTGGCCGCTGTTGGCGACCGCCGGGAACCAGTCGTTCACATCGTTCCAGGAGAGCTGCCGGATCTCCGAGCCGTCGGGGTTCATGCGGAACACGGTGTAGGAGTGCCAGCGGTCGCTGTAGCCCCACCAGAAGCAGCGCGAGGTCGCGCGGCGGCGCGTGGAGACAAAGGCGATCCCGCCGTCGGGCAGCCACTCCGGCATCAGGTCGTCGTAGATGTCGCGGGTGATCTGGCGCAGGCCCGTACCGTCCGCGCCGAGCTCGTAGAGGTGATAGTAGTGGTGATTGGTGGAGGTTTCGTTGCAAGGCAGGGTGCGCGGGTCGAGCGCGCCGTCCGTCGCCACGAACGAGAAGAGGATCTTCTTCGCGTCGTAGGAAAGGCGCGGCTCGAGGATGTTGCCCTGCGGCAGCTTGCCGGCAAGCAGGTCGCGCCGGGCCAGCGAGAGGCCCGGTTTCTCAAGCGCGAAGAGGCTGCCGCCCGGACGTTGCCGCCAGCCGAAATACTGCGCCACCTCATGGTTCCAGGACGGGTTGCGCCGCGTGCAGAAGAGCAGCTCGCCGAACGCGAGCCTGGGATCGGACAGCAGGGCCGCGCGCTTCAGCAGCCGCGCGCGCAAGTACCCCCCCCACCCCGTACCTGACGGCGCGCCGGGTTTCCCTGTAATCTGTTCTGTGCGCTCCGCCTGCTCTTTCGCGCATTCGGCGAGCCGTTTCTCATCCCCGCCGCCGAAAAGGCCGTCGTCCTGCACCCACTCCGACACCGCCAGCAGAAAGAGGTCGAATTCCGGCGCGCGCGGCACGCCGGCCACGGCCTTCGTGTAGGCTGCCTGTATCGCCGCACTCAACGCAGGCAGGGCGGGTTCGCCGGAACCGCTGCGGACGCCTCGGGGAGGCGTCCCTACCCCTGACAGCTCTGCGAGTAACTTCAACCCTTCGATCCAGGTGCCGTCGTAGCGCGCCACGACAGCCGCGCCCGCGCCCGCCATCTTCAGCCCGCCGGCGTTTTGGGTCAGCGTCCACGCCTCGCTCGAGTCGCGGGCGATCACATAGCCGATAAAGCCGTCTTCCTTGTTGCCGTCCGAGACGATCACGGCCGGAAAGGACGCGGCGGTGTCGAGCGAGCCTTTGTAGAGCTTGAAATCCTTGCCGACGCCGTACACGACGGGCTGGCTCGTCTGCGCGGCCGGACCTCCCGAGAACTCGTAGCGCCAGTTGTTCGCCTCCTGCTTGTCCGAGAAGCCTTCGGAGGCCCGGTATGCGATTCCGCCCTCGTACGCGACGACCGGATCCCAACCCGTGGTGTCGCAGCTATGGGAGCCGTTGCGGTTCACGATAAACCGGAGCGTGTCGCCCTTCTTGACATCGAGCTTGAGCGCGGGTTCCTTGCCGGTGCCGTCTTTGCCCTCCAGTTCCGCCGACCAGAGGATCTTGCCTTTGTGCAGCACAGAGACCTTCACGCCGTCGCCGTCGAGGTGCAGTTTCCTGACGGTGCCGGAGACGGACACGCGCCCGTCCGCGGGCGCGACGAACGTGCGCGCCACATCGACGGCATGGCCGGGATGCAGCCAATTCCTGCCGACGCGGGCCCACTCTTCGGAGCCGGTCCAGTAGTCGGAGCCGTGCCATTTTTGCGCCGCGTCCGCTTTGGCCATAGGCGCGAAAGCGCTGATTTCCCTCGCCGGAGCGTACGCCAGCACAACCTCGCCTTCCTCGATCCGCACGCCCGGAAGCCTTTTCAGGTTCGCCGCGGACACGCCGTCCGCCGTCCGCACGGATGCCTGAGCGAGCGTGGTCCGCATACCGGAC
>JAVEYH010000161.1:4671-6257 GCA_034003585.1 Kiritimatiellia bacterium | reverse complement strand
GGTTGAAGGGCCGCCACGGGCAGGGGCCGAGCCAGCGGTCCCAGTCGAGTTCATCCGGGTCCGGCAGCGGCTCGGCCGCGAGCCACTCGCGGCTCATGTTGACGTTCCCCCAGGGCGCGAGATGCGCATACACGGTCTTGACCTCGCCCAGCCGCCCCAGGCGCAGCAGTTCGTTGCACACGATGAAGTTGGCCTCGCTGAGACGCTGCATGCCCGCCTGGTAGACACGGCCGTACTGCCGCGCGGTCCGGACCACCGCCTGCCCTTCGGCGATCGTCATGGAGGCGGGCTTCTCCGTGTAGACGTCCTTGCCCGCGCGCATGGCCCGGATCGAGACCGTGGCATGCAGCCGGTCGCTGGTGGCGGTGAGGATCGCATCGATGTCGGGCCGTTCGAGCACCTCCATCATCTCCACATACATCTTGCAGTCCGTGTTGCCGTACCGTTTGTCCGTCATCGCCTTGACCGCCTGCCGGCGCGAACGCTGGACATCACAGATCGCGACAAACTGCGCCTCCGGATCCGGCAGGATCCAGGAGGAGAGATCCGAGGTGCCGCGCCCGCCAAGACCGATCCCCGCCACCACGATCCGGTTGCTCGGAGCCACCGCCCTGTTCTTCCCCAACGCCGACGCGGGAATCAGCGTCGGCATCGCCACCGCACCCGCCGCGGTCAAGGTCCTCTTCAAAAACGCGCGCCGTCCCAGTACGCCGCACCCGTCACGCCGGAAACCGCCATGCTCTGACTTGCTCATGCCCTTCTCCCCTTCCCCTTGAACGGAACTCGTCAACCCCATTGAACAGTACAAGGCGGAGTGTACACCCTCCGATAGGGCCGGTCTTGTACATCGTCAGAAAAAATGTGTATACTTTCGGCATGAATCCCAAAACGCTGCAGCGCCGTTTCCTCGCGCAAATCGGGGATCTCTCTTCGTTCCGGCTGCTGATGGACACGCTGCCGGATGTGGGTTTTTTCATGAAGGACAAGTATGGCCGCTTCATGGTGAACAACCACCGGGCCTGCCAGTTCTGCAATGCCGAAAACGAATTGCAGACCCTCGGCAAAACGGATTACGATTTTTTCTCCCGCGACCGCGCGGAGTTCTATGTCCGGGGCGACCGGCAGGTGATGGCGACCGGCAAACCGGTGATCAACGAGATCGCGCCCGCGCCGGAACACTCGGACCGGCTGATGATCCACAGCAAGTTTCCGGTCTACAACCGGCGGGGCGAGCCGATCGGTGTGGTCGGGTTTCACCGCATTGTGGACGGGTTGCGGGATACGCCGCGCTGGTACGGCCGCTTCGCCGAGGTGGTCACCCACATCCACTCGCATTACGGCGAGAATCTCGAGATCCCGAAACTGGCCGCGCTCGCGGGCGTCTCGCAGAGCCAGTTCGAGCGCCGCTTCCACCGCATTCTGGGCGCCACGCCATACGAATACATCCTGCGGGTCCGCATCTCGGCCGCGCGCACGCTGCTGGAGTCCGGCTCCCGGACGATCGCGGACATCGCCTGCGAGACCGGGTTCTACGACCACAGCCACTTCACGCGCACCTTCAAGCGCATCACCGGGCTTTCGCCCGG
>JAVEYH010000161.1:0-4571 GCA_034003585.1 Kiritimatiellia bacterium | reverse complement strand
TGGCTGCGGGACGGCAGCCTCGCGGGCAAGCGTGTCCTGCTGAAGCCGAATCTGCTCACCGACCGTTCCCCGGAACAGGCCGTCACCACCCATCCCGAACTGGTCCGCCAGGTGCTCCGCGCGCTCAAGCCCACCGGCGCGCGCCTCGCCGTGGGCGACAGCCCGGCGAGCACCGCCAACCTGGCGAAGGTCTGGAGCGCCACCGGCATGGCGACGGTCTGCGCCGAAGAGGGGGTACCCCTGATCTCGTTCGAACAGGCCGGTGTGCTGGCGTTCGAGCGCAACGGATTCGCCTTCTCCGTGGCGCGGCCCGTGCTGGAGGCCGACCTGATCGTCAACCTGCCGAAAGTGAAGAGCCATTCGCTCACCCTGCTGACCGCGGCGGTGAAGAATCTTTACGGCGCCATCCCGGGATACGCGAAAACCACCCTGCACCGGCTCCATCCCCGGCCCGCGGAGTTCGGCGCGCTGCTCCGGACGTTGTGGGACGTGCTGCCGCCCTCCTGGAATCTGGCCGACGGGATCGTCGGCATGGAGGGTCAGGGGCCGGCCAACGGCCGGCCCCTGCCGTTGGGGTTTCTGGCCGCGTCGCGGGATCCGTTCGCGCTGGACCGCGCGCTGTGCGACCTTTTGCGCATCGATGCGCGGCAAGTGCCCTTTCTGCCGTCCGGGGTCACGGCGCGCGTCACGGGCGACCCCGTGACGATCGATGCCTTCGCGACACCCTCCGGCGGCCATCTGCTCGCGCTCGCGCCGCCCTGGCTGGTGCGGTGCGCCGGCCGTTACGTGTGGGTCCGGCCGGCTTTGACCCCCCGCGCCTGCGTCCGGTGCGGCCTGTGCGTAAAGGCCTGCCCCGTGCAAGCGTTGTCCCTTGCGCCGGAGGCGCGCGCCCCAACGCTGGACGCGGCGCGCTGCATCAGTTGCAGCTGCTGCCACGAGGTGTGTCCGGCGAACGCCATCCGCATGTCCCAATCGCGCCTGCTGCGTCTGCTCGGCGTGTTCAAGGGACTCGACTGACCGCAGAATCGGGGGGGGTCAGCATTCCGCCACGTCGCGGAGAATGGCCCGGAGCACCTCCCCGCGCGAACCGGCCCGCATCAGATTATCGCGCACCGACTGCTCCATCAGCCTGCGGCTGAGGTTCGCGAGGAAATGGATGTGGTTGCAGCCCACCGTGATCGGCACAAGCAGCAGCACGAAAATGCGGGTCGGCCCCTGGTCCGGCGCGCCGAACGCGATTCCCCGGGGGTGGATGCCGATCACGCAGAGGATATCGCTGACGCAGTCGGTCCGCCCGTGGGGCAGGGCGATCCCGTCCGGCATGGCGGTCGACGCGCTCCACTCGCGTTTGAGCACCGCGCGCACCGCCTCGTCCCGCCGCTCCGCAGCCAGACGCTTCTCGTCCACGGCCGCCTGAATCAGCCGGGCCACCACCCGCGGCCCGTCCGGCTCGTCCAGATTGCGGCAAACCGTGCTGTGTTCGATGACCTCCGCAAACCTCGCCATGAATCGTTCCTTTCGCCCTCAATACACCGTGCGCAACGCCGTGTTCGTCTCGATATCGCGCGTCAGCAGGTCATTCAGGGCCCGTCCGATCTTGCCGGGCCGACCGTCCGCGATCGGCACCCCCTCAAATTCGCATACCGAGACCACGTTGATCGTGGTCCCCACCACCAGCATCTCCGCGGCGTCGCGGACTTCCGCCTCCGTGATGTCGCGGAACCCGATGGCGCGCAACGTGCCCCGGGTCGCGAGCGGCTCGGCGAGCCGCATGACCCGCAACATGGTGGTGCCGTCCAAAACCGTTTCCATGCGCGGGAAGAGCAATTCGCCCGCCCGGGTGACGATGCCGAAGTTCTCGGTGGCCCCCTCCGCCATCAGGCCGTCGTCGTCAAACCCCACCACAAAATCCACGCCCCAGTCCACCGCCTCGCGCTTCATCAGCACGTTCGGCAGATAGTTGCAATGTTTCACCGTGGCGAAGCGCGCCGGCTTGACCGGCACCCGGCTGCGCCGCACGCGGGCGCCTTCCGGGTGCCGGACCATGAACGGCACGCCGGCCGCATATACCACGATGTAGAGCGCGGGCGCGGGCGATTCGTAGGGGCTCACGCCAAAACTTCCCGGTCCGCGCGAGATCATCACGCGGCCCGAACAGGCCTCGCGTCCCGCCACAGCCAGCGTTTCCACGGTGAGCGCGCGGATGTCGCCGATCCCGTCCGGCCAGGCCAGGCCGATCGCCGCCGCCGACCGCATCAGCCGCTGCAGGTGCGCGTCCAGATTGTAGGCCGCGCGCCCCACGCATTTAAAGGTATCGAAAACCCCGTCGCCGCGATGCACAAGGTGGTCGTCCAGCGGCACCTGCATCAGGAGCGGATCCCGCACCACCCCGCCCAGCACACTGGAGTACATGGCGTAGTATCCCTGCTGCCACGGCTGACGCCGCTGCCGCAGCACATCGAGATAATTCGAGAAATCGATTCGCTTCATGACCAACCCTTCCGCGCGGCGCGGCCGCGACCGGTTCAATGACGGGAACAGGATAGCAGATCCGCGGGCAACCGCCAACAGCGCGGAAACGCATGTGATTCGTGTCAACGAATGTTACACCTTTTGAACTCGCGTTGGTTCCACAGAAAACGGTGTTACTCTGTCCGACGCAATACGGGAGCATGACGCGGCAAAAATCCGAAGTCTGGTTTTCATGCTCATTGCGGCAGGTTGTAACGTGGTTTTTCTGCTATGGCATGCATATCAGTCATCAGCGAAAGGCACAAAACGCCACTGGTCTCCACCATACACGAGGTCTATTTTCAGATGCTTTTTCCGATCGCTATTTTTTCTTGTCCATACCTTGCAGCCTAACCACGTTTTTCCATTATCAGACCCAATTCCAAAAGAAAGCACCGATGGCACTCTTGTCCAAAATAGCGTTTTGAAATGATAAGCCTCCGCTGAACGTGGGGGGTGTAACCTTTTGTCTGTAAATTCAAAAAATGGGCCTGCGGTTCCCTTCCGGGATCTGCGGGCTTGAAGAAAGGCGGGACATGGCTATCCTTAGGCAGTGCAAGGGTTTTGTCTGTAAATTCGTGAAGGCGGGTCATGCGGGCATCCCCTCCGTGCTGAGATAGATTTTCCCGGTCTCCCAGTCCTCGCTGATCTCCGACAGGACTGCGGAGACGAGTCTGAGCAACGAAGCCTCGTTGGGAAAGAGTCCCGCGACGCGTGTCCTGCGCCGGATCTGGCGGTTGAGGTTCTCGGCCATGTTGCTGGTTCGCAGCCTGCGGCGCATGGGCTCGGGAAGGCGGAAGACGGCGAGGCCCTCGGGGATGTTCTCCTCCATCCACGCGGCGAGTTTTGACTGGGTCCTCGAGTACTTTTCCGCCGCGGCGTCGAGCAGGCGCTTCGCCTCGCCGAGGGAGGGCGCGTTGAAGATGGCGCGGAGGTCCGCCGCCACTTGGCCCTTGAGGTCCGACTTCGTGACGTAGGCCTGCGCGTTGCGCTGCAGGTGGCACTGGCAGCGCTGCCACGCGACGCCGGGAAGGGTGGCGGCAAGGGCCGCCTTGAGGCCCTCGTGGCTGTCGCTGACGACGAACGCCACGCCCGACATGCCCCGGTCTTTCAGGCTTTGGATGAACGCGCGCCAGTGGATCTCGGCCTCGCTGACCGCCGCGCTCACCCCGAGCACGGTCCTGCGGCCGTCGGCCAGCACGCCCGTCGCGACCAGAACCGCGCAGGAGACCACCGCGCCGTCCATGCGCACCTTCTCGTAAAGGGCGTCCAGGACAAGGGCCCGCACGCATCCGATGGCCCTGTTGCGCCACCTCTCCAGTTCAGCGTCGAGCAGGGCCGCGGCCCTCGACACCTGCTCCGACGAGACCTCCAACCCGCACATCTCCTCCAGCACCTGCCGCACCTTGCGCGTCGAGACGCCCTGCACGTACATCTCGGCCACGGCCAACGCCAGGGCCCGCTCGTGCCGCTGCCCCCGCTCCAGCAGCGAGGGGTAGAACGGCGTCTCCGTCCCGCGCGCCTGCGGCACCCGCAGCGACAGCTCGCCGACACGCGTCTTCAGCGTTCTGGGCTTGAACCCGTTCGCGTGGCCGCCTCGCTCCGCCGTCCGCTCGTAGGGCTGCGCGCCGAGCGCCTTCTCCCGCTCGATCAGCATGGCGAAGTTCAGGACCGCGGAGAGCACCTCCCCGATCCCGTCGAAGCCCCGCTCAAATACCGGTTGCAAAACCGCCTCCATGGCGGTACCTTTCTCCCCGTGGGTCATGGCTTATTCGTCCTTTCTTTGTGTTTCTCAACACCTAAGGATAGCCATGGCCCGCCTTTCTTCAAGCCCGTAGATCCCGGAAGGGAACCGCAGGCCCATTTTTTGAATTTACAGACAAAAGGTTACACCCCCCCTGTAGGGTTCGACTGCCGTCCCGCTTGCAGGCAGCGGGCGGGTCAGATTTTTAAGTTCTTGTTTCAGATCACGAAGCTCGGCGTTGATCGCGACCTTGCGGTTAAATTGCTTTTCTTTGCGGAGCCGGGCCTCGCAACGCTCCAGCTCCCGCTGCTTGAGG
>JAVEYH010000160.1:3969-6425 GCA_034003585.1 Kiritimatiellia bacterium | reverse complement strand
GGGCGGACGACTATTGGAAAGGCGCGGCGGGCGTCGAGGGCGACTGGAACAACAGCGCCAACTGGGTTAGCGGTGCGGTGCCGGAAAACGAAATCGGCTTTGTCAACAACGGCGGATACGCGGTGATCCCGGACGGCTCGTTTCTGACGAACCTGACCATCGCGTTGGGGCAGGATTTGGGCGCATCGGGCACAGTCCGGATCGAGCCGGGCGCGGTGATCACCGACACCAAGCTACTGGCCGGGAATGTCGGCAACGGCCGCGGCCTGTTCCAGATCACCGGCGGCACGATCGACACCGGAACCAAAGACTTTGTGCTGGCGCAGGCGAGCTCTTCCGCGACCGGTGTGGTGGTGATGACCGGCGGCGAGGTCACGGCCCAAACGCTCTACGTCGGAAAGATCGGATCGGGTTTCTTCACCCTCTCGAACGGCATGCTCCGGACACGCGGCACAGGGTACGTGGGCCACACCGGGCCGGGATCGTTCATGCAGGAGGGTGGCACCAACAGCTTCGATAACGGAGCGGATCTCTATCTGGCGCGAAACGCGAACGCGCAAGGCGCGTACACGCTCAACAACGGCACGCTGATCTGTTCGGATTACACCTATCTGGGCTATTCGTCCGGGGCGCAGGGCACCCTGACCGTCAACGGCGGCAGCCTGATCACCTCGAACAATGTGGTGCTCGGCAGTGTGTCGGGCGGCCGCGGGGTCATGACCGTCAACGGGGGCAACGGGAATTGGCAGGCTTTGGGCTCGAATCTCAGGGTGGGTCACGAGGCGGGCACATTCGGAAGTTTGACGCTCAACGGCCATACCAACACTTTCACAACAGTCAACGTCGGAAATTACTCGGGCTCCACCGGCCTGGTGGCCATGACGGAGAGCGACATCACGGTCAGCAACGGTCTGCTGCTCTCCGGGGCGACGAACGAGGTGGAGCAGAGCGGCGGCAGGCTGGCGGTGACGGCCGGGGATTTGACCCTCAACGGCACGGTCTCGAGCCGCTTCACGGCCCGCGACGGCGCGGCCGTTTCCGCGAACCGGATCAGCGTCAGTCAGACCGGCACGCTTTGGATCGAGGACGCCGCGGTGACGGTGACCAATGCGGCGGCGAACGCGGAGATCGAGGTGGCGTGCGGCGGGCAGCTTGACCTGGACGGCGGCGTGATCGCGTGCGACGCGCTCGATCTGCCGGCCGGCACGGCGGGTGCGCGGCCCACGGTGCGGATCCGGGACGGCTGGTTCGGGCAGAAGGGCAACTTGACCGTCAATGCCGGGCATCACGTTATGCAGAGCGGCGGGGAGGTGACCAACGCGGGCTTTTACGTGTACGGCTCCGCGGCGCAGCCCGCGCGGGTCGAGATCAGCGGCGGCGCGTTCACCGTGGCGCCGGCCAACTACGCCATCTTCAACAGCGGCACCTCGGAGTTGCGGCTCAAGGGTTCCGCGCCGCAGGTGACGGTCCCGATGTTCAGTTATGTGGGCGGCGGGTTGAAGGAGTTTCTGCTGGAGTACACGCTCGACCAGAGCCCGGCGCATCTCGCGCCCGTCAACTTCACGGGGAACGCCTACCGCTGCGGCCACCTGCGCGTGGCGCTGGACGGCGGCGCGCTGCTGCTGCGCACCAACGCCTTCGCGCTGATGACCGGGGTGAAGTCGTCCACTCATTACTACACGTCCCTTCCCGACAGCAACCTGTGGAGCGTTCAGACGCTGCTGAACACCACATCAGGCGTGGCGCTGGCAAGCGGGTCGCTCAAGGGGGCGCTGAGCGCGGGCGGCGTCATGGCGGCCGGGCCGTTCGATCCCGCGCCCATGGGCCATGTGGAGATCGCGAATCTCAAGACCAACCGGCTGATCGCGCTCAACGTGCGGCTGGCGCTGACGCCCGGCGCCAAGACGCTGGAGCAGGTGGTGGCGGACTTCGCGGCCGCCGGGTTCACCAACTCGGCGGTGGAGGCCGAGGGCGGTTACAACGTGCGCCTCACGATCCCGGCGGCGGAGGTGCCGGACCGCTCGGCCGCGCCGACCGCCTGGTTCGCGTGGGACTTCACGCGCACGCCAAGCATCACCAACGTCACCGCCGTGGTCACCAACGCCACACTCACGGCGCTCAAGGTCGAGTTGGAGAAACTGCCGGATCAGGGCACGCTGATCCAGTTTTTCTAAGGGGGCACAGCGGGACGGGGCATGGGGGCCAGCGGCTGACCGGCAGTGCCGGGACTGCCGCGCGGGCCTCCCCCGCATGCACATCGGCCGGGAAGCGGTAGTTCAGATGTGGATGCCCACGATCTTGCGCGACCAGGCATCCGTGATCAGCGCGGCGTAGAGACAGATCGTTTTACGTTATTTTGGGGCCGGGGTCCGATTGCCGGTAGGGACGGTTCCCCGAACCGTCCGCGGACGCCTCGGGGATGCGTCCCTACCCGGAACAGCTACACCTTTTGCGGA
>JAVEYH010000160.1:0-3869 GCA_034003585.1 Kiritimatiellia bacterium | reverse complement strand
GATGTGCAGGCCGGCGTGGTCGCCACGGTGTTCGTCGCGGTCTACGGAATCTGCGTGCCGCTCGCCGGGTTTCTGGGCGACATCCTGCGGCGCAAGCGGCAGATCCTGTTCAGCGTGTTCCTTTTCAGCGCGGGGACGCTGCTCACCGGGTTCGGCGGCGGGCTGTGGGCGATGATCCTCTTTTACGGCATCCTCTTCGGCGGGGGCGAGGCGCTCTACTATCCGCCCGCCACGTCGCTGATGGGGCAGTTCCACGAGAACAGCCGGGCCACGGCGCTCTCCATCCATCAGACGGCGCTGTATCTCGGCATCATGTTCAGCGGCTATTTCTCGGGCTACCTGGCCCGGACCATGCCGGGGGGGTGGCGCGCGCCTTTCTTGGTCTTCGGTCTGGCGGGGATCGTCTGGGGCGCGGTGGTGCTGCTGCTCATGCGGGACACGCCGGCCCCGGCGCCCGCCGCCGCCGCGGCGCGCCCGCCGCTGCGCGAGACCCTGGCGCATATCCTGGGCAAGCGTTCCGCCATCGCGCTGGCCCTGGCCTTCGGCTGCATGGTCTATGTGGACGTGGGCTTCAAGACGTGGACGCCCACGTTCCTGATCGAGACCTTCGGGTTCACGCCGGAGAAGGCCGGTTTCTCGGCGGTCTTCTACCATTTCCTCTGCGCCTTCGCGGGCGTGATGATCGGCGGGAAGCTGACCGACCGCTGGGCCGGCCGCCGCAGGGCGGTCCGGTTTGAGGCCAACGCCGCGGGACTGCTCCTGGGCGCGCCGTTCATCCTCCTGATGGCCCGGAGCGGCTCCGAATGGGCGTGCTTCGCGGCGCTCGGCCTTTTCGGTCTGTTCCGGGGGCTGTACGACTCCAACCTCTTCGCCTCGCTGTTCGATGTGATCAAACCGCAGTACCGCGCCTCCGCAACGGGCCTGATGCTCTCCTTTGCGTTCCTGACGGGATCGCTCTCGCCCACGGTGCTGGGCTTCCTGAAAACGCGCTTCGGACTATCGTTCGGGCTCGCCACGCTCGCGGCCGCGTATGTGCTGGGCGGCGTGATCATCCTGATTGCCCGCATGCTGTTCTTCGGCCGCGATTACGAGGCCAGTCCCGCAGCCTGAGACGCGGAGAGGACCACGTTTCCTCTCATACAAAGGCACAAAGGGTACAACGGTTTTTTATGGCATCGAGAACGAGGACGAGGACGAGAACGAGAACGAGGACGAGAACGAGGACGAGGACGACACGGCGAATCAGGGAGAGACGCGATGAGGAAAAGCGGATGGGTGGTGACGGCGGCCGCGCTGTGCGCGGCCGGCGCGGGGGCGGAATTGCCGGCGGCCTATCGCGCGCTCTGGGAGGCGCCCGGGCTGACGCGGCGGATCGAGGAGGGGATCGAGCGCAACCGCAAGGGGGATCTCGTCCTGCGCGTGACCGACGCGGCGGGCCGGCCGGCCGCGGGCGCCGCGGTGACGGTGCGGCAGACCTCGCACGCGTTCCTGTTCGGCTGCAACGCGTTCGTGCTGGGTCAGCTCAAGACGCCTGAACAAAACCGGCTCTACGAAGAGCGGTTCGCCCGGATCTGCAACTTCGCCACGGTCCCCGTTTACTGGAAGGGGACCGAGCCGCGGCAGGGCGAACTGCGCTACGCCGAGGGAGGCGCGGAGATCTGGCGCCGCCCGCCGGCGGACCGCTTCATCCCGTTCGGTAAAAAATACGGCCTGACGCTCAAGGCGCATCCGATGCTGTGGCACGAGCACAACCCCGGGTGGCTGCCCCGCGACCCCGAGGCGCTGAAGGCTCTGTACCGGAAACGGTTCCGCGAGCTCGCCGGACGGTACGCCAAGGAGATCACCTTCTGGGAGGTGACCAACGAATCGACCGGCTGCCACAAGACCTACCCGCTCTATTCGGAGGACCGGGCATATGTGGCCTGGGCCCTGCGCGAGGCCGCGCCGCTCTTCGGGCCGGAAAACCGGCTGATGATCAACGACTTCACCCGCTTCAACGCCCTGCCTCCCGAAAGCAACGCCTATCACCAACAGCTCCGCGGATTGATCGGACAGGGCCTGCGCCTCGACGGGATCGGGCTGCAGTTCCACATCTGGTTCGAGCCCCGGCTGATGGAGCGCCATCTGGCCGGCGAACGCTACCGGCCGGCCGACCTGCTCGACACGTACGGGGCGTTTGCGGCGTTCGGGCGCCCGGTGTACATCACCGAGATCACGGTGCCGACGCCGGAGGGCCCGGACGGCGAAGAGACGCAGGCCGCGGTGGTGCGCAATCTCTACCGCCTCTGGTTCAGCGCGCCGGCCATGGCCGGAGTCACCTATTGGAATCTGGGCGACAGCATGGCGCACGACAAGGAGAACACCGCGCGGGCCGGTCTGGTGGACGGCGCGCTGAACCCGAAACCGTCCTATCGCGCGCTGGACGAGCTGATCAACCGCACCTGGCGCAGCCGTGCGGAAGGGGTGACGGATGCGGAGGGGCGCTTGCGTTTCCGCGGGTTTTACGGGGAGTATGACGTGACCGTCACGCAAGGCGGCAAAACGCGCCGGAGCACGCTCCGCCTGTCGCAAGGCGGCGCCCCGGAGCAGCGTGTGGCGGTGGAGTGAGGAGACAGAAGACGGGAGACGGGAGACAGAAGACGGGAGACAGAAGACGGGAGGCGGGAGATGGATGAGGGGAAGAAAAGGACGGCGTTCAGATTTGAGGAACTGACAGTATGGAAAAAGGCACACGAATGAATCCGAACAAGCAGACAAACGTGAAACAGGCGTTTTCCTTGGAGGGCCGCACGGCCCTGGTGACCGGTTCCGCGCGGGGCATCGGCCGGGCGATCGCCCGGGCGCTGGCTGAGCACGGCGCCACGGTCGCGGTGCACGGCGTGCGCGTGAGCGACGCGCTCGATGCCTCGCTGGCGGCGGTGCGGGCCGTTTCGCCCGCGAGCGTGGCGGTGACCGGCGATCTGGCCGAGCCCGGCATGGGGGCGCGCCTGGTGGCGGCGGTGACGGAGGAGGCCGGCGCGCCGGACATCGTGGTGGCGAACGCCTCCGTGCAGGTCCGGCGGCCGTGGCTGGAGGTGCCGGAATCCGAGGCGCTGCTTCAGATGCAGGTGAACTTCCACGCCACGTACCAGCTTTTCCAGGCGGCCTGTCCCGCAATGGCGGCGCGGCGCTGGGGCCGGCTGCTCTCCGTGGGCAGCGTGCAGGAACTGAAACCGCACCCCGAGATGCCGGTGTACGCGGCGAGCAAGGCGGCGCTGGAGAATCTGGTGCGCAATCTGGCCAAACAACTCGGCGGCAGCGGCGTGACGGTCAACAACCTCTGTCCCGGGGTTTTCGCCACCGACCGGAACGCCGAGGCCCTCGGCAACCCGGTCTATGCCGGGAAAGTGCGCGACGCCATCCCGCTGCGCGACTTCGCGCAGCCCGAGGACGCGGCCGGCGCGGCGCTCTTGCTTTGTTCCGACGCGGGACGGTATATTACGGGCGTCACGCTGCGCGTCGACGGCGGCATGGGAATCGCGTGAAGGTGGAGAACGGAAGGAGGAACGGTGGGTAGACGGCACGGATGGCAATCGGCTCGCGGCCGGGTATGCGTGTGTCGGGAGCGCGGGCGTCCTCGCCCGCAACAGCGTCCCGTGCATACGGTCGCGCGTATAAGCCAAACTGCACGCCGGACGCGCGCGCGGCCTTTCGAAAAGCGGGCGGGGACGCCCGCGCTCCCGGTGGCTCCGCGAGAACCACGCGTTTTCTTCGCATCCACCGGCAGCGAACCGATTCCGCACAGAGGCGTTCTCTCCATTGCGGGACAAGTGCGTGATGAGATTTTGGTAAGACGGGTTCTGTCCCGTCCGTAAACGGAGCGAGAAATG
>JAVEYH010000159.1:0-6434 GCA_034003585.1 Kiritimatiellia bacterium | reverse complement strand
CGGCGTGCGTTTTCGCCGTCCCGGCGCGGGCGGAAAAAAGCTTCGTGTACTTCGGGACCGGCGGCGCCCCCGCCCAAGGCATCTACCGCGCGACGTTTGACGCCCGGACCGGCCGGCTCGGGCCGGCGGCGCTGGCGGCCGCAATCGGCGCACCGGGTTTCCTGGCCTTGCATCCGGACGGCGACAAGCTCTACGCCGTGGCGAACGGCGAGGGCGGCCAGGGCGTGACCGGCTTCCGCATCGGCGGCGACGGCGCGCTGCAAGCTTTCACGGCCGCGCCCACGGGCGAAGGCCAGGGCTGTCACCTGGCCGTGCACCCCTCGCGGCGCTTTCTGCTGACCGCGCAGTACGGCAACGGCTCGGTCGCGCTCTTTCCTCTGGATGCGGAGGGGCGGCTGGGCGCGGCGGTGACGCACAAACATCCGGGTCCGGGAACGGGCGTGGTCGCGCAACGCCAGAAAATCCCGCACCCGCACTGGTGCGGGTTCTCGCCAGACGGACGCTTCGCGCTGGTGCCGGATCTCGGGCTGGACGGCATCCTGGTTTATCGGGTTGACGCGGACGCGCCGGCCATCACGCGCCACGGTTTCATCGCGGCGCCGCCCGGCGCCGGGCCGCGGCATATGCGTTTTTCCACGGACGGCCGCCGGATCTATCTGCTCAACGAGCTGTCGCTGGCGGTCTCGGCCTACGCGTGGGACGCGGAAACCGGGAGTGCGCGCCTGCTGGCAACGGTCCCGACCCTGAGCGAAACGGTGAAAGCAAGGGAGGCGCACAACAGCGCCGCCGAAATCCTGACGCACCCGAACGGCCGGTTCCTCTATGCCTCCAACCGCGGGAACGACACGGTGACGGTGTTCCGCGCCGATCCGGCCGCGGCCGCTCCGGAGGTGATTCAGGTGCAACCCGTGCGCGGCGCGTTCCCGCGCCACATCAACCTCTCACCCTGCGGCACCTGGCTGCTGGCGGCGGGCGCGGATTCGCACACCATCGCGGTGCACAAAGTCGATTCCGAAACGGGTCGGCTGACCTACCAGAC
This sequence comes from Kiritimatiellia bacterium, assembly GCA_034003585.1. GTDB lineage: Bacteria > Verrucomicrobiota > Kiritimatiellia > RFP12 > UBA1067 > JAPXSY01. The sequence continues at coordinate 5,395 of JAVEYH010000159.1, read as the reverse complement.
GCGGAGCGTGATTGCGGTACCCGCGCCGATCTGCATCCTCTTCGCGCGCGCGCCGTAGGCGGGTGCCGCGGAAAAAGAAACAGGGTGGGCGGCATCGCAAAAGAGGTCAGAGCGCTGCGGAGAACCGCATGACAGGTGTATCACCATGGCCTGACGCTTCGGAACAGGGACCTCAACCGATATTCGGCCTTCGGCGTATGCCGCCCACCAATTTTTATTTTGCCCAGACCGGTTCCCGTTGTCAACCACGTCGTCTGCTTTTTTAGGGGACGGGCTCGCGCCCGGGAACCGACAGCCTGGCGAGGGGAGTGACCCGAAAGTGTCACCCATGTCCTGAACCTGGTTTGTCACCTATGTCCTGACCACGCCTTTTCAACGTTCAACGTTCAACGCGCAACGCTCAAGTAAGAACCTTTGGCGCGTGACACGGGGGGAAGGATGCGCTCACGCGTAGGTTTACACGTAAACTGCGGCGGCGTATACTTGTCTGTGTGAAAGGCAAGGTGCTTTTTCGGGTTTGGCGCGCAAGGCGAGGTGTGAATAGGGGTTGAGGCATGAAACAGACACTGGCTGTCCTGAACGACATGGCGGCTGCCGGGGTGATCCGGAAGTACGCGATCGGCGGAGCGATGGGGGCTGCGTTCTATACCGAGCCCTTCACCACGTTTGATCTGGATGTCTTTGTCGTGTTCGGCGGGAGTGACGGGTTGCTCGTTTCCCTGTCGCCCGTTTATGCGTATCTCCGGGAGCGCGGCTATACGGAGACAACAGGCGAGTGCGTGATGATCGAAGGGACTCCCGTGCAGTTCCTGCCCACTTCACCCGGCCTGTTGGACGAGGCGATGCAACATGCCGTCCAGATTGACTACGACGGTGTACCGGCATGGGTGTTGAGCGCAGAGCACCTGTTGGCCATCGCGGTCTCGACCGGGCGCGCGAAGGACCGTATGCGCGTGCCCCTGTTTCTGGAGAGCGGGAGGATCGATATTGCCCGCTTGACGGACATTCTTGAGCGTCATGCCTTGCTTGAAAGGTGGAAATTATGGACACAATCATGAGCGCGGGAAACGCGCATGCGCGAGGCAAGGCGGCGCACCGCCGCCGGCTGGCCGATTTGCCTTACCCGGAGAAGGTGCGAATCGTGGTCGAATTGCAGAAGATCGCCGCACCCATCCTGAAGGCCCGGGGCGTGACGGCCATCCCCTGGCGTCTGACTGAAATACCCCGGACGGCGAAAGAAACGTGCGGCAAGATTGAGGGTTTTAAACGCTCAACGTTCAACGCGCAACGCTGAAGTTATGAACAAGCAACCGACACCTGTCGGGGCGCATCGTAACAGAAGGGGCTGAATGCGCCATGAGTCCATCCACTAAATTTGAGGACCTCACGTGGGATGACCTGACCGCATGGGCCGGGGCGCGGGTGGTCTCGCGTGGAAAGTCGTACCGGGCGAACGTGGAGGACCTGTGTGTGACGGCGGACGGCCGTCTGCTCGCCTGGGTCCAGGGCCGCGAACGCTACGCCACGGCCGTCAGCCTGCCCCGGAAAGGCAAACCGGATTCGATCTGCACCTGCCCCTACGGCACGGCCTGCAAGCACGCGGTGGCCACGGTGCTAACCTACCTGGACTCGGTGAAGGCGAAAGAGAATGTGCCCACCGCGGAAAAGGACGACGAAAGGTTTGAAGAACTCGCGGACCTTGAGGACGACGATTCGGAGGAGACCGCACCCGCGCCGATCAAAACCCGGAAAGCAGACGAGGTGGACGCCTATCTGGCCCGCCTCTCCAAGGATGAGTTGCTGCACCTCTTTCACGAGGCGCTGGTTGATGTGCCCGATCTGAGGAAGCGATTGGCGGACCGGGCTGAGCTGGCGGTTGCGGATGTAACGCGGCTCGTCAAATCGGCCCGCCGCGCCATCCGGGAGGCCTCGGCCGAGCCCGGCTGGACGCGGCATTGGTCACATGAGTCTCACATCCCCGACTACACGCCCGTGCGCGAGCGGCTGGAGGCGCTGCTCACAGCGGGTCATGCAGACGAGGTTGTGGCGCTGGGCGAAGAACTCGTCGCCGCCGGACTGAGTCAGATCAGCCAGTCCGACGACGAGGGCGAGACGGGGCAGGAGGTCGCGAGCTGCATAGGCATCGTGTTCCGGGCGCTGGCGCGGTCGTCGATGCCGGACGCGGACAAGCTGCTGTGGGAGCGGCGCGTGCGGCTGCGCGACGACTGGTGTTGCTTCGACGGGTTGCCAAGCCTGTGGACGGACGGCAAGGTGTTTTCTGCAGCTGTCTGGTCTGAGGTGGCGGACAACCTGCTGAAGCAAGTGCCCCCCGTACCGGAAGGCAGTCCGGGGTCGAAGGCGGACGCCGACTCGTCTTCCGCGCGATATGCGCGAGAGGGGATCATGCGCGCTGCGTTCGATGCACTGGAACGGGCCGGGCGCACAGGCGAAATAACCGGTTTGTTGCGGCGCGAAGCGGAGGTCACGCAGTGCTACGGCCAGTTGGTCGATCATCTCTCGTCGCTGGGCTTGCACGACGAGGCCGAAGAATGGTGCCGGAAGGGGTTCGCGGCAACCATCCAAAAATGGCCGGGCCTTGCGAAAGATTTGGCGCGACGGCTGTGCGAACGTGCGCAGCAGAAAAAGGACCGTCCGCTCGTCGCGGCGTTCCGGGCGGCCGAGTTCTTCGACGAGCCCGGCGTGGGGGCGTTCAAAACACTTGAAAAGGCAACCGTGCCGCTCGGTCTCTGGGAGACGGTGCACGCGGGCGTGCTCCGTTGGCTGGAGACGGGGATACGGCCGGATGCCCGGCCCGATCCGAAACCTTCAAAGGTAAAAAGCCCGAGCGGACGGAAGGGCGCCACACCCGCGGTTCCGGAACAACGGCCTCAATGGCCCTTGCCCGACACGGGGTTGTGCGGCGTGAAAAGCAGAAACATGTATTCGGCGTTTCCGAAGGGGGATGTGTTGATTGAGATCGCCATCCTCGAAAAGCGCCACGACGACGCGTTGGCGTGGTTTGCGCGCATCCCCAGACGCGATACCTTCGGCTGGGGATATGGCGGCGGACTCGGCGCGGCCGTGGCGGAAGCGGTGCAGGAGACGCACCCCGACGCGGCTCTGGACATCTGGAGACGACAGGCGGAAGGCGAAATCGCGCGGGTCAATCCGGCTGCCTATCAGACCGCAGGCGCCTATCTCGAAAAAATGAAAGCGGTTTACGCCCGTCTGGGCCGGGATCCCGAGTGGACCGCACTGATCGCCGACCTGCGGGCGAAGAACCGCCCGAAGCGTCGCCTGACCGAGGTTCTCGACCGGTTGGAAGGAATCGCAAAAAAGGCCGGCAAGATCATCGGATGACGCGGGAAAGAGGGGAGAACTCCGAACGTCGAACGCCCAACGTCCAACGCTGCAGTTTTACTCCGCTCCCCGTTCTGAGTTCGGCGTTCAGCGTTCGGCGTTCTACATTTGTTTTCCCGGTCACGGGATCACCGCCCGGTAAAAGCGCATGGGCACCGTGTGTGAGTGTACAATGGGACAGCGTGGAATGGCGCAATGACAGCGCTCGTTTCGTGATCAGACTTCGACGACGAGCGGCGCGCCCTTCTTCCACCAGCAGTCGAGCGGACGGACCGAGAAGCGCTTCAGTCCGGCGGGCAGGCGGTCCGCGGCGACACGGCAGGACGAAGTCGCCTTCGCGCGCGGGTGTTCGAGCGCGTGGTTGAAGCCTTCCGCGATGACGTGGAAGACGGCGGTCTTGCCCTCGGCGCCTTCGGCCGTGATCTCGTACTCGTGCGGACGCGACCCGGCGGCGCCGAGCGCGGCCGGGAACGTGAGTTCGTACGCGTCCTTCTCCGCCGCGTCGCGGCCGGACGTCTTGCGCGTCTTCGCCTTGATCTTCTTGATGACGATCTTCGCGCCGGCTGGGAATTCGGGCGCGGTCGTCTTCTTCGCGCGCTCGGCGAAGGCGAACGGCCTGGGCTCGGCGGCGCCGAGCGGCATGACCCAGTCCGGCCCCACGAAGAGGTCGCTGAGAAACTCGCGGCGCTGGACGACGATGCGGTCGTCGTAGATATTCCAGACCATGCCCTGGCGGCAGTCGCCACCGTTGTACTTGCCCATTACCTTCTGCGCGTCGAATGCGTCGCGCCCCTTCGCCTCGGTGGTCGTGTTCTCGTAGCCCGCCGGATGGCGCGCGTTGTACGGCATGCCGGTGTAGCGCAGCGAGCTCGTGCCAACGGATGTGAACGCGCCCTGCCACAGCGAACGGTCGTCCGTAAGCGTGTAGTGGGAGTGTCCCGAGAAGGCGACCGCGTTCGCATAGGCGGAAAGCGTCTTCGTCACGAGGCCGCTGTCGTGCCCCCACGCCCAAGGGCCGTAGCACGTGTCCTTCGGATGCGGGTGCTGGAAGTAGAAAAACGGGCGGGACGGGTCAAGCGTCTTGCCGTTCGCCGCGAGGAAGGACTCCAGCTCGACGCCGAACGGGCAGGAGCCGTATTTCGTCTCCATCCCCTTTCCGTCGTCCCAGTGCTGGCCGAGGAAGGTGTAGCCCTTGATGGTCTTGCGGTAGAGGCGGGAGTAGCCCTCGTTGAAGAGCTTCTTCCACCAGCCGCCCAGGTCGTTGCGCAGGACGTGCCGGCGGCGCTCGGCTTCGTCCGGGTAGGCTTTCGCCGCATGGTTGCCGTAGAGATAGCCGTGGTAGTCGTGGTTGCCGTAGACGAACAGCTTCTCGACCTTCCGTCCGTCCGGCGCCTTGTCGTCCGGGAACACCGCATACCACGCCTGCGCGACGGCCTGCAGCTCCTCGGCCATGCCGGTGTCCGCCATGTCGCCGACCACCATCACCGCGTCGACACCCTGGTCGCGGAACCATTCGAGGGTGTGGCGGAACGTGAGGTTGTTCCCCCAGGCCGCCATCTTCTCGTCCGCGCCGACCTTCGTGATGTGGATGTCGCTCACCACGCCAAACGTGAGGTTCGTCTTCTTTCCGAGAAACGTCCCGGGCGCCGCCTCGACGAAACGGCTTCCCGCGAAAGCACCGAACGAGACGGCGCCACCGATGAAGAAACGACGTGAAAGGTCCATTTTCGCTGCCATAGCCAATCTCCAATACACTCAAATAAATAATTCGTATTATTGCATGAGACGGTTTTAACTTTCAACGCGCAACCCTCAAGTATAAACCCGAGGGACGGGGTAGCCGTTCGCAGTTCTCCCCACTTGAACGTTGAGAGTTGGGCGTTGAACGTTGAGCGTTCTTTCCGATTTCCCACTTGAGCGTTGAGCGTTCCGTCACGCGCGCCACGGACGGGTACGGGTGATGGGGCTGTCCAGCAGCGCCGTCAGGGTGTTGACATTCTCCACCACCTGGAAATCGTACATGCCAACGCAGAGG
>JAVEYH010000158.1:0-6480 GCA_034003585.1 Kiritimatiellia bacterium | reverse complement strand
GAACCATGCCCCCCCCGTAATCCGTGGTCGTCGCCGTGGTCGTCGCCGAGTTTCATGTGCTACTTTCTGCTTGGCCTCGTTGTTGGCGCTTCCATGCATGGAGCATCGAGATGACCCTGACTTGAGTGGCCTTACCCTCGGCAATACGGGAGGCCGAGATCTCCTTCTTGGCAACGGTCAAGTCGAGCAGGAGTAACGTTTGACAAGCGTGATTTCTCGCCATATCCATGAACCGATTCCGATCATCAATACTCGCCCTGCCATGTCCTTCGGCGATATTCAATACGGTGCCGGTAATGCTTGTGTCTAGTTTTCTCCTGACTCGCGCCTTTGGCTCGAGTTCTTCCAGCAGTTCGTGTATCCATCGTACCCCTTGGAGGGCAACCTGATATAAGTCCATCTCTACAAACGGGAACCGAGCGCTACCGTAGGCCTCATACCCCTCCTGCACACGATTCCCCACAACCCGCTTCAGCCCCAGCAGCATCCCCCGTACTCGCCACAGCTTACCCAAAGCGGTCGCATGCGCATGTGTGTCAACAACACGGCGAGCCAAACACACATCAAGCGAAGCGGCACATTCCTGCGTAGAGCCAATCGAAACGTCTAGGTATGACGCTCGCTGTAGCGACCCGAAAGCCAAACTGTTCGCATGTATGAAATTCACTCCTATGCTCTCGATCGCTCTCTCCAAGTGGTCAAGTGCCACAATCGGCATCGCCGCGCCTGATGCGATATCCCCGCACAAACTTGCGGCATCGAGGTAGACTTTGTAGACATCAAGTCGCTCGTGAGACAACTCTGACTGCATGTTTTAAGCCCTTTTTGCGTGATCTATTCCGGTTTACGACCACGGTGACGACTACGGCGAACGAATCGCGCCCAACCCTCGTATCCCGTAGTCGTCAACCGAACCATGCCACCCCCCCGTAATCCGTAGTCGTCGCCGTCGTCGTCGCCGTAGTCGTCAACCGATCTCCCCAAATTTTAAGACCCCACCATTCCAATTGGCTTGCGGGCTTTGCCCGCCTTGGACATCCGTCACCTCGCCTCGCCCATGTCGGCATCATAATCCCGCAGCAAGACCGTCACGCGCACGACGGTGCCACCGCCCGGACGGCTCTCGATCGCGAGGCGGCCTCCGAGCCGTTCCGCGCGCTCCCGCATCACCCCGATGCCGAAGTGGTCGGCATGATCGCTGGGGTTGTCCGCCTCCTCGAACCCGCGCCCATCGTCGCGGACGTCCACCTCGACCCACTCACCCTCGCGCCGCACCGTCACCTGGACATGGCCGCACGCGGCGTGTTTCTGAGCGTTCAGCAAAGCCTCTTGGATGATCAGCAGCAGATTGCCTCCCACAAACTCCGAAAGGTCCTCGAACTCGCCCACGGTGCGGCACGCAACCGCAGCGTCTCCGGTGCCGCGCGCCCGTTCGACGATCGCCTCCAGCGCGGACTCGAAGTGCTGCCCATGCACCTGGAGACTCCGGAGCGTCCACACGGAGTTGCGCAACTCGTCGGACGCATGGCTCACCATGCGCCGCGCCACGTCGAGCTGGGGCCGTGTCGTCGCGTCGCTCTTCTGACACGCCGCGAGTTGAAAGCCGATCCCGCCGAGCGTCTGGAGGAGCGTGTCGTGCAGGTTCGCGGCCAGCCGGTTGCGTTCACGCAGCGTCACAGCGAAATCGAGGGCCGCCTCGCGCCGACCGCGCATCTCCTGTGCCAGCCGACTCGTCGTCTCCCGCATCCGCCGGTGCAGGAGCCAGACCCACACCGCGCCCGCAAGCATGATCAACATCAGAACCGCCAGCGCCGCCAGCAACCTCGGGACGGTCCACCATGAGGGCTGCCGCAGAACCACGACGTCATCAGACGAACGGAGCAGCAGATCCACCTGTGGACGCATGACCGTCGAAAGGTCGTTCGGATGCCAGAGATCCAGCATCACGACACCGGTGAGCGACAGTTCGCTCTCCGTGCGCAGAGCGGGCAGGCTCACGCTCCGCGGGCCGCTCAACGTGGCCTTGAAGCTGACACCGGATTTGTTGAGCTTCAGCACCCGGGTGCCGTTGTCCATCCGGATATCCTCCGTCAGCGTGGCCTCGCAGGTCACCAGCGCGCCGTCAAAGTCGCCCGGCTCAGCCATCACGCCGTTGTACAGCGCAAGCTCGTTGGCTTCTATGATCTGCTCGGCCGAAACGCGAAGCGGCTCGGGCGGCTTCTCCTGACCGAGCTTGCGCACCAGGGCTTCGGAAAGCCCGCTGACGGCGCGGCTCCGGTCCACAAAGCCGGCGACCGCCACGCGGTCACCGGGATCGAGGTTGATCGGCTGGCGTGTCTGGACTCTCAGACCGGTCTCGCCGTCGTGAATGAAAAACATGCAGCCCCTCTCGGGAGCGACACCCTGCAGGCTGCGGTAGGGCCAGACCGCGTCGTCCAGAAACGAGATCGGTACACGCTCCGCATAGGTGACGACACCCTCCACGTGCAGACGGAACTTTCCGCCGAAAGCACTGCGATAGCCGCCCACCTCGCTCAGAGGCACTTTCGGCACGTCGAACGGCGCATTCCGCCGCGGCCGCTCCACGGTGAGGTCTTTCAGCGAGTTGACGAAGACCGAGGGCATGAGCAGCTCGCCCCGCGTATTGAACGCGGCCATCGCCACGCCCCGCAGTTGCACCTCTGCCTCGACCAATCCTTCGCAGGCCTCCTGAGCCTCCAGCGGCAGCCGTGCCATGAAGCGCCCCGGATTGGCATCGAGCACGAGTACCATACCGAGCGGCGGACGCTTCCAAAAGCCCTGCACGACGCCGCGCACCTCGACCCGGCGGCAATCATCCATGCCGCGGAAAAAGCGCCCCGGATTGAACGGCTCCGCCGCAGGCAGCGGCGCCTTGCCAAATCGGGTCACCGCATACGGCAGGACCACTGGCGCAAAGCCACCCTGCCGGGTCACCCCCGTGATCTCCACTTCGGTTCCCGGACAGAGACTGCCGAACACCTCGTCATCCCCTGTCCACACTCCCTCGTCCCGGGCAAGACGGGGGTAGACAAAGATCCCCGAATCCCCGTCCTGCATGATGAACAGCCGACAGATACGCGCCGTCACCACGCCCCGCAGCCGCACGGCACGGCCCAGACGTATTTCCTCGCCGGACAACGCCTTGACCTCATCTATGCGTGTGATCGCGTTGGTCACGGCAGCGGCGTGTTCCGCTTGCAGCAGACCAGTCAGACTGATCAGAAAACAGGTCAATGACAGTTTCATCCAGCTCCACCTCATCCGACAGTATAACAGAAACTTGCTGAAACGCCCTTCTAATCGGATTGGCCGGGTGGCCAAGGGTGGCCAAGGGGCGCATCCTATTTTCCCTGACTGAGTCCCACACGCTGTCAATGACTCGCATCCAAATCGCCAACGAAACCGCTTATTCCTTTGGCCTGTAACCACACCTAAACGGACGGTTCGGGGAACCGTCCCTACCGGAGGATCACGAAGAACGGGCAAAACAACATGTTCAGGCAGGGTCAAAAACTCCTAACTCCTCCTTGGGGCGTGATTCCGTTTCCACAAAACGGAACCGCGCCCCTGTTTCCCCGCTTGTTTTCCCGCCTTGTTGCCGGTATAGTTGCACGCCGGAATGAAAACCATCGGACTGATCGCCAATCTGGAGAAGCCCCGGGCCGCCGAAGCGGTGCGGCATGTCGCCGCGCTCGCGTCGGACATGGGATTCATTGTGCTGATCGAGGAACGGACCGCATCCCTGCATCCCGATGTCCCGGCCTATCCGGTGGGTGAATTCAAAAAAAGGAAAGTCGAGGCGGTGGTCGTGTTGGGCGGGGACGGCACGCTGCTGGATGCCGCCCACAAGGTTGCCGAACAGCATCTGCCGCTCATGGGCCTGAACATCGGCTCCCTGGGGTATCTGACCAGTGTGGAAGAGCACCAGTTCGCGGAGGCCCTGCAACAGTTGCGCGAGAACCGGTACGCCGTGAGCCGCCGGTCGGCGCTCGCCGCCGCCGTGCACCATCAGGACGGCACGCGCGGCCTGCTTTCGGACGCGCTCAACGATGTGGTGGTGTACCGCGGCGAGTCAGGGCATGCCGTCGAGCTGGACCTGCTGCTGGACCGGCAGCCCGTGTCGCGCTTCCTCTGCGACGGCCTCATCGTGGCGACCCCGACCGGCAGCACCGCCTACTCCCTTTCCGCGGGCGGGCCGATCGTTCTGCCGGGCACGCCCGCGCTGGTGATCAGTTTGATTTGCCCGCACACGCTCACCTCGCGCCCGCTGGTCGTGTGCGAAACGTCGCATATCGCGGTGAAGGTGGTCTCCGACCGCGTCCCGGTGATCGTCAGTTCGGACGGCCGCGACCAACAGCCGGTCCGGTGCGGCGATGCGGTGGAGATTGTCAGAAGCTGCCACAGCGTGCCGCTGATCGAACTGCACGGGTACAACCCGTGCGATGTGTTGCGGCGCAAACTGCGGTGGGGCGGCCGCTGACAGAACAGAAGGATCGGATTTATGGCAGGAATTTTCAAAGCATACGATATCCGCGGCATCTACGGCACGGACCTGACAGAGGATCTGGCGTACCGGATCGGACGGGCGTTCGTGACCTTCGTGAATTGCCGCAAGGTGGTGGTGGCGCGGGATATCCGGCCGCACTCTGAACCGCTGTTCGAGGCGTGCGCGCGCGGCATCACTGAACAGGGCGCGGACGTGGTGGATATCGGCCACGCCTCCACCCCCATGTCCTATTTCGCCAACGGCGCGCTCGGGGCGGACGGCAGCGTGATGATCACCGCGTCGCACAACACCGCCGAATGGAACGGGTTCAAGCTCTGCCGCGGCCAGGCGGTGCCCCTCAGCGGCGCGACCGGCATCCAGGAGATCGAGCGCATCGTGCGCGACGGGACGTTCGCGCCGCGCGCCGCCGCGCGCGGACAGGTCACGTCCCGCGACATCCTGCCCGCCTACGCGGAGCATCTGGCGCGCTTCGCGCGCCTGAAGCGCCCGGTTCATGTGGCGATCGACTTCGCCAACGGCATGGGCATCTGGGAGGTCCAGGCGCTCAAGGGGCTCCTCACCTGGGACGGGCTTTATGCGGAACCGGACGGCCGCTTCCCCAATCACGAGGCCAACCCGCTCCACACGGCCACGCTGGCCGATCTCCAGCGCACGGTGCGCAACGGACGCTACGCGTTCGGCGTGGCGTATGACGGCGACGCGGACCGCGCGGGGTTTGTCGACGAGCAGGGCGAGATCATCCCCATGGACCTGATCACGGCCCTGGTGGCGCAGGACGTGCTCGCCACACGCAAGGGGGTCATTTTCTATGACCTGCGCAGCAGCCGGGTGGTGCGCGAGACCATCGAGGCGGCCGGCGGCACGCCCATGATGAGCCGGGTCGGGCACGCGTTCATCAAGCAGCAAATGCGCGAGCACGACGCCCTGTTCGCCGGGGAACTCAGCGGGCACTACTACTTCCAAGACAACTTCACGGCCGAAAGTTCCTCTCTGGCGATTCTCTCCCTGGCCAACATCGTCAGCCAGGCGGACAAGCCGCTGTCCGAACTGATCGCGCCGCTACGCCGGTACGTGGCGAGCGGCGAGATCAACACCCGCGTGAGCCGCGACCCGCAGGCGATCTTGGCCGAGATCCGGCAGCGGCACACCGGCGGACGGGTGTTCGAACTGGACGGCGTGAGCGTGGAATACCCCGACTTCTGGTTCAATGTCCGCTGTTCCAACACCGAGCCGCTGGTGCGCCTCAACCTCGAGGCCCGGACGCGCGAGGTCATGGAAGCCCGGCGCGACGAGCTTCTGGCCCTGATCCGGGAAGGGACGGACGCATGATCCGGGTGAATGAAGCGGTCTATGCGCAACTTCTGGACGCCTACCGCGCGCGGTACGGGAGCGACCCGGAGGTGGTGGCCTACGCGCCCGGGCGCATCGAAGTGCTCGGCAACCACACCGATTACAACGAGGGCTTCGTGTTGTCGGCGGCAATCCCGTTCGGCACGTTCTTCGCCGCCGCGCGCGCGGACACGGCGCAATGCCGCCTGACCGCGGGCGATCTGATGAAAGAGGTGGCTTTCGACACGGCCGCCCTCCGCCCCGCCCCGCGCGACACCTGGCAGAATTACGTGGTCGGCACCTTCGCGGGGCTGATCGCGGAGCATCCGGTTGACCGCGGTTTCGACGGCATGTTCCTCGGCAACATCCCCCTGGGCAGTGGGCTGTCGAGTTCCGCGGCGCTGGAGATGAGCGCCGGGCTCGCGCTCGCGAGCCTCTACGGGATCAAGGTGGACACCGTGGGTCTGGCCCGCATCGGCCAGAAAGCGGAACACCTCTACGCCGGATGCAAGTGCGGGTTGCTGGACCAGCTCTCCAGCCTGGCGGGCGAGCGCGACAAACTGGTGAAAACCGATTTCCGGTCCGTGTCCCACGAAACCGTCGCCTTGGGCGAAGACGCCTGT
>JAVEYH010000157.1:0-6499 GCA_034003585.1 Kiritimatiellia bacterium | reverse complement strand
CCGGCAGCAGGCGCGGGATGCACATCGCCGTGGCGGATTTGCCGCAGCCGGACTCGCCGACGAGCCCCAGCACCTCCCCCCGGTCGATTGCGAACGAAACCCCGTCCACGGCGCGGACCGTCTGTCCGTCCGAATCGAACTGAACCCGGAGGTCTTGGATTTCGAGCAGCACGTCTACTCCAGTTTCGCTGTCTGGCGCGGATCAAAGGCCTCGCGCAACCCTTCACCGATCAGCACCGCCAGCAGCATCACCGTGAACAGGGCCAGCGACGGGAAGAGAATCAGCCACCAGGCCCAGCGGAACTGCTGCGCCTGCTGCAGGAGCTCGCCCCAGCTCGGCGTGAGCGGCGGCAGGCCGAAGCCCAGGAAATCCAGCGCGGCGAGGGAACCGATGGCGCCGATCAGCGTGAAGGGGAAAAGCGTGATCAGCGGCGTCAGCGCGTTCGGCAGGATGTGGTGGAATATGATGCGCGCCGAAGAGAGCCCCTGGCAGCGCGCGGCCTCCACAAAGGTGCGGTTGCGCAGGCGCAGAAACTCGGCGCGCAGATAGTAGGAGACGCCGATCCAGTTGAACAGGCCGTAACAGAGCAGCAGCAACAGAAAACTGCGCCCCAGGGCCGAGCCGATGAAAATCATCACGTACAGGAAGGGCAGCGCGCTCCAGATCTCGGTGAGCCGCTGGCCCAGGATGTCGACCCAGCCGCCGAAATAGCCTTGGGCCGCGCCGATCACCACGCCGAACAGCACGGCCCAGAGCGCCAGCAGCAGGCCGAAGAGCATGGCCGTGCGCATCCCGTACAGCACACGCGTAAAAACATCCCGCCCGGCCGCGTCGATCCCCATCCAATGACCCCGGACCGGCGGGAAGGGCCACGCCACCTCCGTGAGCCCGCAGGCCACGGTCGCGTGGCGGTCCTTCCAGGGGATGCGGGCCGTGGGCGCGGTGCCCGCGAAAGCGGCGGAGGCGAGGGCGAGGATTTCGGGTTGGCACGCGGCGGGGAGCTGACGCCAGACGCGGCGCGTGACGGGATAGGCCGTTCCGGCGTCATCGCGCCGGAACCGCACCTGCACGGGCAGGTCGGGCGCTTCAATCTGGCGGAACATCAGGCGGGGCGGTCCCGCGGCGCCGGCGGTTTCGGGCAGCGTGACGCGCGCCCGCAGGCCGGGTTGCCGGAGATGCGTGAGCAGGAAACGTTGCGCGGGCGCGGGACGGCCCGCGGCCCGCGCGTCCAGCGCCGCGCGCAGGGCCTCCGGCACAAGCCAGTGCCGGTCGAGCGCCGCGCCGTTCACGCGTGCTTCGCCGGGGAAGAAGGGCTCGCAGCCTTCCGCGCGGATCACCGTGCCGTTTGGCAGTAGGTTGAACCGTCCCACGCGGATCTCGGGCACGACCGAAACGTGGACGGTGCGGTAGCGGCTGAGCGCCCCGGCGTCGACCACGTCACCGGGACTGTACGGCACCGGTGCCCAGATCACGCGGTTGAGCGGGTTGGTGGTGAAGGCGGGCGAGCGGACGAACGCGCGGTAATTCACGCGGGTCGCCTCCGCGCCGGGCCCCGCCAGATCGCGCAGCGTCAGGCGCTGCAGGAACGGCAGCCGGACCCGGCCGTTCACGCGCAGCACGAGGGGGCGCCCGTTGCAGAGCCATTCCGCGCACAGGCTCACCGCGAACAGGGCGGTCAGCAGCGCGAGCGCCGCGCGCGCGCGGCGGATGCGCAGGAAGTGTTCCAGCCGCTTGCGCGTCAGCGGCGAGAGCCGGTTGCGGGGGAGAAGCCTCATGTGTCACCGAAGTGGATTCGCGGATCGATCAGCAGATAGCAGAAGTCGGAAAGCAGGTTGCCCGCGAGCTGCAGCAGGGAGGTCAGCGCGAGCAGCGCCAGGAACACCGCGTAATCGCGGCCCGTGAGCGCCTCCCAGCTCAGCCGGCCCATGCCGGGGATCTCAAAGATGTTCTCGATGATGATCGAGCCCGCGAACAGCACCCCGAGGATCGAGCCGAATCCGGTCGCGACGGGGATCAGCGCGTTGCGGAACGCGTGCCCCCAGATGGCGCGGCGGCGGGTCGCACCCTTGGCGAGCACGGTACGCACGTAATCGCTGGCGATCTGGTCGAGCAGCGCGTTCTTCATGATCAGCGTGAGCACCGCGAAATTCCCCGCCACATAACAGGTCACCGGCAGCGCCATGTGCCGGGCGCGGTCCGCCAGCCGGGCGCCCCATCCCGCGGCGGCCGGCAGGTCGGATTCGAACCCGCCGAGCGGGAAGAGGTCGGCCAGCCCCTCGACCGTGCCGCAGAGGAACATTTTGAGCACCATGCCGAGGGCGAAGGAGGGGATGGCGTACCCCGCGAACACGATCAGGCTCGAGACGGCGTCGAAGGGCTGGCGGTGCCGCAGGGCTTTGGCCACCCCGAGCGGGATGCAGATCAGGTAACTCAGCACGAATCCGGTGATGCCGAACCAGAGCGAGACCGGGATGCGGGAGGCGATCAGTTGCCAGGCGGTCCGGTTGGGGTAATCGTAGGAGGCGATGAGCAGGCCCATGCGTTTGCGCACCAGCCAGTCGTAGTATTGCGCGGGCAGGGGACGGTCGAAGCCGAATTGGCGGGTCAATTCCCGGCGGTACTCTTCCGTGACCTGTCCGACCGCGGCGCGGCCGGGATCGTTCGCCCCGCCGAGGCTCCGCATCTTCATCAGTTGGATCTCAACCGGGCCGCCGGGCAGGAACCGCGTCAGCGCAAAGCACACCATCGTGATCCCCAGAAAGGTGGGGATCACCAGCAGCAGGCGCCGGATCAGATAGGCGAAACGGTTCATGGCGGGAAAAATCGCTGCAGGATGTGCTGCATCACAGCGAACGCCCCGGAGTGTAGTAAAAAAAAACGCGCGGGACAATACGGAGTTGACCTTCCGGATAGGGTGGGTTACGGTATCGCCAAACTTGGCGGAAAGACATGTCGCGAAGGGAACATCATCATCACTATAACGACGTGCGCGCGGAGCGTCCGGAACGGACCGTAACCGTTCTGCGGATGCCTCGCCGGCTTCCCGGCGGCAGGCGGGCAGCTTCGCTTTGTCTGACACTCGCGCTTGCGGGACTCTTCTGCATCGTGGCCGGCGAGGCGGCGCGCCATGGCCGGGAGGACGCCGGGGCCGTCGGCCTGAACGTCGCGGCGGGATTCGCCACCGCCGCGTCCCTCGTGCTGGGGTTCATCGCGGTTGCGGCGCAGCGGCGGCACTGGAGCCGCCGCGCGCGCAACCGTCTGGTCTTCGGCTTTCCGGTCGCGCTCCTGAGCCTGTTGATGCTGGCGGTGGATGCCGCGAGCCGGAGCCCGGCGCGCGGCGGGCTTGGAAAAACGGGGCCGGCCCATGCGGCGTTGTCCTTGCCGGCGCCGGTCCGCGCCGCGCCGCTTTTCCAGGCCGGCTGGTACGGGGAGGCGCGCCAGGACGGATTGCTGCTGGTCGTCACCGCCTTTCACGCGGATTCGGCGGAGAGCCGGTCGTTCAACCGCGCGTTGCGCAAACCGGTCTCCTACGCTACGCTCTCGGTGATCAATCTGGGGAGCGCGACGCCGGTCGTGCTGAAACGCGCGGAGGTCTTTCTGCTGCTCGACTCCGGCGAAACCCGGCCGAGTCTGGAGGTGAAGCCTCTGCTCGCCCCCCATTCGGAGCACGCGGCCCTGCGCAAACGGCTCGCCGTACCGCGCGAGGTGACGGCCGGCGGCATGGTGGCGGACCTGCCGGTCTGCACGGAGCGCGATTTTCCCTGGGAGCGGGTGGCGGCGGTGCTCGTTTCCCTGAATGACAGGACCTGCACCATCCCGGGGCGGCTGATGACGGAAAAAGAGAAACGGGCGCTGCTGGAGCAAAACACGGAACGCGCGGCAACGGTGAGCGCCACCAACCGGGATGCCGAAGCCTGGTTCAAGCATCTCTAAAGCGTATTCACAAAAGGTGTGGTTGTTCCGGGCGGGGACGCCTCCCCGAGGCGTCCGAGGACGGTTCGGGGAACCGTCCCTACCGACAATCGAACCGCGATTGTAAAATAACGTAACCCGCGCTAAAGCCGCTATGAGAAATGCTGGTCCGTCGCGGGCGCATCCAGAACCTGCGGGTTTACCCCGTCGAGTTTGCAACGGAGTCAATCACGGCGGTCCTCTCTCCGTTCCGCTGACCTCAACGGGGCGGGGGTGCCTCAGCAGCCAGTGTGCGGTCCGGGACGTCCCGCACCACCGCTGACGCACCGGTAGGGGCGGACATCCCGGGCACCCCCGCCCGTAATCGGGTTCCTAGTTTCGGGTTTCTGGTTCCTGGTTGAGGTTGCGCGGCGGAACGTTTCATCGACGCGGCGCGAGACCCTTTGGGTGAAACGCTGTTGCGGGCGGGGACGCCCGCGCTCCCAGTCCTGACGAAGGAACGCGGAGGATCTCTCCCTTTGTGTGTGCGGAAACGGGGCTCGCGGCCCTTCCATGTCGCCTACGGCCTGAAAATACCACAAAAATAGAATTCTTTTTTTGCGAACGTTAATGGGGTGTCTTCGTGCTATCTTTCGAAACGTTGGGTTTGGAAAGAAGGGGACGACGTATGGGTAACAGGATCATCGCGGCCGGGATCGGCGTTTTCATTTTGATGACGTGCGGGATGGCCGCGCAGCGCGGGAACGCCGGAGCGGCGCGCGCGCCGGAACTGATCGTGGATGTGGATGTCAACGACGAGGTCTGGCTGCGCAAGCACACCATGACGGAAGGGGATGTCGGCGAACTGGTTGCGAAGCTGAAAAACAGCGGTTGCCGGACGCTGCTCATCCGGTGCGGGTGCCTGGGGCACCTGCCGTACCGCACGCGCCTCTCCTATCCCGCGGACGCATTCGACCCCGCGGATGTCCGCGCGAACCCCGCGCCCGGGATCATTAAGGATGTGGAAGCGTACATTGCGCAGCGGACACCGTGGCAAAAGCGTTATGCGGAGGTGATCCGGGCCTTCAACCCGCCTGAGGTCTTCATCCGCGAAGCGCATAAGCAGGGCATGAAGGCGATCGTCTGGCTCGACATTTTTGACGACTACTTTCCCGGATACAAATCGAAGTTTCTGGAAGAGCACCCGCACTGTCAGTGGGTCGGCCGGGACGGCAAGACCTACTACAGGGGGCTGACCGACTATGCCTGGCCCGAGGCGCGGGCTTTCCGCGTGGCGCAGGCGCGCGAGCTGCTGGACCTCGGCGCGGACGGGGTCCACTGCTCCACCAGCGCGCACTGCCGTCACCTCCCCAACGTGAAGGAGATTGATTTCTACGGCTACAGCGAGCCGGTCGTGGCGGCCTTCAAGGCGAAATACGGCGTGGATCTGCGCACGGCCGAATCGTTCGACAAAGCGGCGTGGCACGACATCAAGGGCGACATGATGGTGAAGCTGTACCGTGAGCTGGCGGAACTGTGCCACGGCCGCGGCAAGGAACTCTGGGTCGGCCTGCAACTCGGCGCGCACACGATTTTCGCTTCAGACCCCCATTTCAGCGCCAACGTGGTGGCGCGGTTCAGCAACCACTGGAAACAACTGGCGGACGAGCGCATTGCGGACGCGTTTATTTTAGGGGATTTTGAAATGGCGTCGAAGCCGGGACAGCACTATTGGAAAGCGAAACCTGATATCAAGCTTATGCCGGGTGAAAATCTTTTCTCGTGGGCCGCCCGCGAGTACCAGCCCCACTGCAAGGGGAAAGCCAGGCTGTACCTCTTTTCCGAATGGCTGGATAACGCCAAACTGGCGGAGGTGCTGAAGTTCTGGTCCGACGTGACCTGCACGAACGGTTTCGACGGGATCGACATGCACGAGGCGTGGAATTTCGAGCCGTCGCCTGCCGGGATGGCGCTGTTGAAAGAGATGGGCGACCGGCTGAACGCGTGCCGCGGTGCCCAGGAAAGAAAGTGAGTGAGGATGAAGCGGGGCTGGTGCGCATTTTTCTGTCTGTGCCGGGCGGCGGCTCTTTCCGCGTCAAGTGAACCGGTCATGGCGGTGGTGGACGCCTGGCGCGTTTGCGTCACGGCGCATGGGGTTTCGGAGACCCTGGCGGTCGCCCCGCCCGACATCGTGAAGGTGACGGATGAGCGGTACGAGGCCCTGGCCGCGTTCAAGGGGCCGGTCTGGAGGCGCGGCACGCCGCTGAGCGGCACCCGGGCAGAAGTGTGCAGCGTGGCGGACGCGCTGGATCCCGGTTCCCTGATCGTGCGTGACGGCCCGGGGCCGGGAGCGAAAACCTACGCGCTGGGCAAGGATTACGGGATGGAGCCGCGCTGGGGCGGGTTCGGACGCTTGGAAGGCGGCGCGATCCCGGCCGGCCGGGCGGTTTACGCCAGTTACCGGTATGCGATGATGCGGCTGGACAGCGCGGTGCTGACGGCTGACAAACGGATCGTCCTGCGCAAGGGCACACCGCACGTGGCCACGCCCAGACCGCCGGATGTGGCCGCGGGCGAGATCCGGCTCGGCAATGTCTGGCTCTCCGG
>JAVEYH010000156.1:1598-6612 GCA_034003585.1 Kiritimatiellia bacterium | reverse complement strand
GAAGATCAGCGTCACGGGGAAGTTCGTCCTGTCCGCCTTCAGCCAGGCGCTGAACACGCCGGCAGAGCCCTTGACGGTGGAAAAATTCCATGGGCGGAGACTTTGATCGCTGCCGCTTTTCTCATCATGGACGATTTTGAGCGAGACTTTCCCGGAACGCTTTTCCTTCCGGTCCAGGCTCCACGTGTCAATCCAGTCCCCGTATGGCTGCTTCCCCGCTTTCGTCCAGTCATAGTTGTTGCCGCGCGACCATCTGCACGGGAAGCCGCCGTAATCATGCTCGAACGACGCGTTCGTGAGAAGGTTCGGCGAACCTCCGCCGCCGGAAAGGCGGCAGAGACGGAAGGCATCGATGAGGACGCGGGAGAAACCGTATTGGTAAATCTGGAGCGGCTCGACCTGGATGTCCGGGTGCCGGGCAAGCCATGCGTCCCAGTCGCCGTCCGGCGGCGGAGCGATGCCGCGCAGCCCGTCAGGAAGCGGGAAACTTCCGCTCTCCAGCCCGACCCCGTTGATGAAAAGCGTGTATTCCGCGCTGGACGCTGAGCAACGGCGCATAACCCCCATGCGCACGGGCTTTCCCTTCTCATGGCGCGGCAGCTTCTTTCCCATCCAGCCGAACCGATAGCCGTCTGACTTGATGCACCAGCCCGGCTTGCCGAGGAAACCGACCCTCCCGTCTGTTTTGCCCTCCTCGTCCGGCAGGAACGACACGTCGAACTCGACATAACAGTTTGCGGGCACGGCGCGGCGCGGCGAGATTGTGCCTTGCAGGGACAACGCGCCGTTTGTCCAGGAGCAGGCCCGGCCAAGGCTCCATCCCGGGCCGCCGACCCAGTTCTCGGCAAGCGTCAGTGGCGTGTCGAAGTTGTCGGCGAACAACGGCTCCCCCGGATCGATCCCCGCAAACAGCGGCAAGAAACCGCACAAAGAACACCCGCCGATCATTCCCCAGATCCGTTTTCTCATTTTGCCCTTCCCTTTTCCTGGACACCGGAGGCCACCCGCTTCCGGTGTCGCACCTCCTCATGGAGCGATTCCCTGCGCTCTTTCCCGCCCCTTCCACCAAAGCACGGAGTCCTTTGCTTTTTTCGCGAACGCCGCGTCTTTCATGAGGGGGCCTTGCCCATGTCTGTTACGCTCTGGCTTTACTCGATGCGGACCAGTGTCCCGCGCGAATCGGGTTTATACTCGAAGGCGCCGATATCGGCCGCCGATTCCTGGACGCGGAGGTAACCCGCGCCGCGGGCGTCCGTGTTGATCCCGTCGGCGTTACCGCCCTTGTCACGCAACGGGCTCGACTTTGCGAACGCGAGCGTCAGCATGCGCGTCCCGTCGGGCATCAGCGTGCCGCCGTTGTCGGCCGGCGAACTGGCAAGCATCGGATCGCCGGACGTCTCCAGATAGCGATTGTCCGCCGCGCTGGTGATCGTCACCGTGTTCGAGGACTGCGTGAAGTAGCAGTGGTCCGCCGCTTGGAACGTGCCCGAGACATCGGCGACCGCCGCGCCATAGTAGTTGTAGGCGACGGCCGTGCCCGAGAGCGAGACGGGGGCGCCGCCCGTCTGGACGATGGCGGCGCTCGAGCTGAGGTTCGTGTTGCCCCTGACCGTGCAGAAGCGGAGGGCGGTCTCGCCCGACCGCGCGCCGGACGCGCAGACCGCCGCGCCATACCTCGCCACGTTCCCGAAGAGCGTGCAGTTCTCGACGGCGTGCGCGAGCCCCGAGGTCGAACAGAGGTAAAGGGCACCGCCGTAACCCAAAATCGACGTGTTACCCGCGAACAGGCACCGCCGGGCCGTCAGGGCGGACGAGTCGTATTTCAGGGCGAAATCGCCCAGGCCGACGGCACCGCCATAGCCGTTCGTGGACGCGTTGCCGTGGAACAAGCAGTCCTCAAACAGCACAGGATTTGCCGTGGCGTAGACCGCGCCGCCGTAACCTTTTGCGACGTTGTCCCGGAACACACAGCAACCGAAAACAGAGTTTGAGGTCGTGCTGTAGCAGTTGACGGCACCGCCGCGACCGAGCGTGCTGTTGTCCGAAAAGACGCAATTGCTGCAGACGACCGAGCCCGGCGACACGTTGATCGCGCCGCCGCCCCTCTCTCCCCAGTTCCCGGCCGAATTGCCTACGAAGCGGACCCCGTCAAAATAGAGCCTCCCCGCCACAGCACTGACGAAACAACCGCCGCCGTTGCCCGTAGCCGCCGTCTGGTTGCCTTCGATCACGGTGCCGGCAATCCGGCTTTCCACCGTCGCGTTGGCGCAGGCGAAGGAGATGCCGCCCGCATTTCCCGCCTTGTTGCTGGAGACGCTGCCGCCGTTGAGAGAAAGCCAGCCGGTACCGGATTTCATATAAATGCCGCCGCCTTCGCCGGTCGCCGTGTTCCCGCAGATGGACACCGAGTTACTCGTCGTGAGAGTCGCGCCCGCATCACAATGGATGCCGCCGCCCGAAGTGTTCGGCGTTTTGATGGTGTTGCCCCGCACAGCAGCGTTTCCGCTCAACACCGCCGAACCGTTGCCGTTCACCCAAACACCGGCGCCCGCGCCGTAAGAGCCGGTGCCGTTTTTGTTCGAGGTGACGTTGTCGCAGATAGCGGCATCGTCCGTCATCACCAAATGCAAGGCTTGCGCGCCGCCTCCCTCCCGGTTCGCGAAATTCCCGCAGATGCGGGCGCGGTCTCGCATCCAGAGAAACGTGCAGCCCACGCCGCCGCACAGGCCAGCGGTCGTGACGTTGTTGGAGACCATCGCGTCCCCGGACATTTCGACCACGGGAGCCCCTGCGCTGTAACTCGCGACCCCGCCCCCGCTGCCCGCCACGTTTCCGGCGACTATCGCCGTTCCGGACAAGCTGACCCGGTTGGTGGTGTTGAAGAACCCGATCCCTCCGCCGCTGCCCGCGGTGTTGCCCGAAATGGTTCCGCCTGTCATCTCGAGCTTTGCCGCGAAGTGACTGGAGCTGAAGCCGACCCCTCCCCCGTAGCCGAGGGTTGCATTGTTTGTGATCAGCCCGCCTGACATCAGAAGCGAAACTCCTCCGGAAAAGTCGCACTGAACGGCACCGCCCGCAGTCGATGTTTGATTGGAGACGAAGTTGTTTCGCAGCACCGTGCCCTGCTGAATTTGCAGCGCCGTCGAAGCGTTTCCGAAGACGCCGATCATCGCCGACAGGGCAGAGACCTTGTCCCGGTTCCCGTCGACCACGATGTTGGTCAGCGTCAGCCGGCTGCTGTTGCTCAGGCGGAACAGGTAATTGGAATAAGTCGCGTCGCGCTGCACCATGGCCTCGGGCCAGCCGATGGAGACACCGTCACCGACGTCGCTGAAAGACAGCACCGTGTCGGACGAGATCGTCACCTGCCCCGTGACCTTGATGATGCCTGCGCCCTGCGACGCCAGTTTCATCTTGGCTGAGGCGAAGGTCTTCACCGCCGTACCGGCCGTGAGCCCGTCGTTGCCGTCATCGCCCGACGCGCCATTGAGATAGATATCCGCCGCCCGTGCGGATGCCGCCGAACCCGCCGCCCAGAAGAGGGCGACGATAAAGCGCAGCCACTGGCTGTGCTTCCACGTTTCTGCCTTTCGCATATCCCGTCTCCTTATTCGGTGAACCGTTTTTACCTCGCAACATCCTTTTTCTTCTCCTTACCTCTTGCCTCGCGCCTCTCACCACCAGAAAATTCGCGTTCGGGGGCCCCTCCTTCTGTTCGCCGCTGACTGATGTACCGCACGCCGCGTCACGATCCCACTCACGTCCAGAAGCTCCGGCATCCTGGGGAAACGCACATTTCCCATAAGAAACACCCCAAGGTCGTTCTTTAATATACGCATTATACGGAATGAGTCAATGCGTAAAATTTCCGCCCGCTGGTAGAAAGGTGCCAGAAATTGCTCATTTCCCTTGCGCCTTCCGCTCGCATTGCTAAAATGCATCCATGAAACGGAAACGCGTGTTGCACATCGCCCTGATCTACAACACCTGCCGGGACGCCGTCCCCGAGGCGCCGGACGACCGCGGCAGCACGGCTGATTTGCGGCGTTTCATCCGCAGCCTGGCGCGCGCGCTGCGCAGCCTCGGACACCGTGTGACCGTGTTGCCGCTGGCCAACGACATGCTGGGGTTCCAGCGCAAGCTGACGCGCCTGCAGCCGGACGTGGTCTTCAACCAGTACGACGACGTCGTGCACAGCGCGCTTTACGAGATGCGCGTGGCCGCGCTGGTGCGCATGATGGGCTTCCCGATCACCGGCTCGCACGCCCTGGCCCTGGGCCTCTGCCGCTACAAGCACATGGCCGCCAGCCTGCTGCAGGGCGCGGGACTGCGGGTGCCGCCCGGGGCGCGGCTGCTGGAACGCGTGAAGGACGTGTCCGGCGTGAAGTGGCGTTTCCCGCTGATCGTCCAGGCCGCCAAGGAGCATGCGGGCGTCGGGCTGACGCGCCACTCCGTGGTGCGCTCGGTCACCGCCCTGCGCCGCCAGGTGGGCATCATCCTGCGGGAGTACCACCAGCCGGCGACCGTGCAGCGCTTCCTGCCGGGGCGCGAGTTCAACATCGGCATCCTCGGCGGGGCCAAGCAGCGCGTGCTGCCCTTTGCCGAAGTCAACTATGCCGAGCTGCCGCCCGACATTCCGCCGATCATGTCCTATGACGCCAAGTGGACGGAGAGCAGCGTCGAATACCAGCGCACGTCGGTGATCTGCCCGGCGGACGTCGCGCCGCCCCTGGCGCGCAAACTCACCGCCCTGACGGTCAAAGCCTTCCGCGCCCTGGGCGGCTGGGGCTACGGGCGCGTGGACATCCGCCTCGACGAGTTCGGCGAGCCGCACGTGCTGGAAGTGAACTGCAACCCCTGCCTGGAGGAGGATGTCGCGCTGGCCCGCTCGGCCAAGGCCGCGGGCATCTCCTACCCGCAGCTCCTCCAGATGATCATCGACGCCGCGTTCGAGAAACCGCCCTTCGACGCCGACGTCCCGATGCTGCTGCCGCCGCGCCCGCCGAATCCGCGG
>JAVEYH010000156.1:0-1498 GCA_034003585.1 Kiritimatiellia bacterium | reverse complement strand
ACGGTTCGGGGAACCATCCCTGCCGGCAATCGGACCTCGGCCACAAAATAACGCAAAACGATCTATCTCCGTGTGCCGGGGGGACAGACCTCTGGCGCAAACGCCGAACGTCCAACGCCCAACGCCGAACGCAGAAGGGTTACACCCGCAGACACCTACTCGAGGTCGAAGCGGCCGCGCAGGCCGAAACGCGTCGCCATCGAGGTCACCAGCGCGGTGATGTCGAGCAGGTAGGCGTCCTCGCGCCGGGGGTACATGCGCAATCCCAGCGCCTTGCCGCGGTCCGAGAGCTTGTCGAGGATCCGGCCGATGTCTTCGGCGCTCATGCCCGACCAGCGGGCGATGCGGGCGGTCAGCGCGCGCCGCCGCCGGGCCAGGAAGCGGTGGGCCGGCAACGAGTCCGCGAACCCCCGCGTGCGGGGGAAGATCTCGCGCAGCTTGTCGTCCACATACCCCTGCGCGGCCGCGCGGTAACGTTCGAGGCGTTGCCCGTAGTGCTCCGCCAGCGAGACGTTCATCTCTTCGGCCGGCTGGACCAGCTCTCCGCCGGTCACGAGCGGGGGTCGCTCGCGGCACCGCCGCATCAGTCGCGCCACGTATTCGATCTTGGCCAGCGCCGGCCAGGCGGCGTAGCGCGTGCGCCAGCGCGAACCGGGGGTCAGCCAGACGGCGAAGGTCTCGGCGAAATCCTCATCGGGATGCTTCTGCGCATAGGTGTTGAGGTGGTATTGCCCGTGCGTCAGGTGGCGCACAAACTGTCGGCTGAAGGGATCGGGCGAGAAGGCGTCGCGATAGGGCTTTTTGAAACTGCCGAATTTCCCGTTCCACTCCTTGTCGTGCCAGAGGCGGTAGGCGTAATTGACGGCGTGCCCGGCCTCGTGGCGCAGCAGCATCATGATGGTCTCGCCGTCCTCGATCTCGCCGGTCTGCTCCTCTTCGATCCGCGCCAGGCGCTTGTCGGCCAGGTAGAAGGGGATGCCGATCACCGGAACCTCGTCCGGGCAGCCCCAACTGTCGGTCAGGTAGAAGCCGGGCGTGAACACGAAACGGCGCGCCGCGAACTCGCTTTTGAGCCGCCGCACGTACGGTTCGACCGGCGAGCGCGCGATGCGCAACGGCAACTCGCAGACGCGCGTGTTCATCAGTTCGTAGCGAACCGTTTCCCAAGCGTTGATCACGGAACGTATGCGCGGGGTCGAGGCCATGGCAGGACTCGGGTGACGAGGGTGTTTCAACCGGGACAACGCGGCACCGCGCCAAGGCGGCACCTTTTCCCGTGGAGGTGAATTACGTTAACCGGAACGGCCGGGGGAGTCAAACCGATTGACGGGCGAACGGTTCGGGGAAGGGGAGGGAAACCTCACCTGTCTGCTGATTTTTCCGCGCTCCGCGGCAAATCGTCCAGACATCATCTGACCCCTCGCCGGAAACGCGAAAAACGGAGACGAAAAACTGGTCGGGGCGGAGGGATTTGAACCCCCGACATCCAGCTCCCAAA
>JAVEYH010000155.1:0-6621 GCA_034003585.1 Kiritimatiellia bacterium | reverse complement strand
CCCTTCTCGGCCCGGGTGATCTGCCGCACCGCGTTGGTGTCGGCAAGCGGCATCTCGAAGACATTCACCCGGTCGGCGTAGAGGATCCGCTCTGCGTCCCAGTGGATGTCGTAGTCGGAGAATTGCCCGCTCCGCAGCACCGTCTCCTTCGGCCCGTCGCCGGAGAGGTCGTACAAGAGGAGTTCCTGCCCGATACCGTTACTGGGATACCAGTTGGGGGCGAAATTCACCTTGCCGCGCACCATCACCAGCGGGTGGCGGCGGATGAGCGGGTTATCGAGCAGAATCCGGTCGCGCGCGCGGCCGATCTTCAGATAGGCGGCGACCGCGCGTTCGGCGGCGGAGGGTTCGTCTTTCACAAGCGCGGCGAGGGTGGCCGGCAGGCCTTTCTTCAGGTCGGCGAGCGCGGCGAGGTACGCGTCCCGCTTCGGGTACTCCGCGCCGAAAGTCGCCGCGAGATCGCGTACGGCGTCCGCGGACGTGTCGATCGACAGCGCCGTGCGGAGCGTGCGCTCGAGCGCACAGGTGCGCCGGTAGAGCGCGATCGCCTCCGCTCCTTTGACCCGGTACATGAGGTTGGTCGCATACGCCGCGAAACCGGAGCAGGAAACCCGGTACGGCCCGAGATACGCGACCTCCACACCCTGCGTCGCGCCGAAGAGCGCCTCAAGCCGCGCCGCCTCCGCGCGCACCCCGTGGCGCATGCGGGAATCGAGAAACTCATCCCTGAGCTCGTGCGGGAACCGGAGGCGCTTGTCGCGGCTGCCCCAAAGTTGATCCGTGTTTGCCCAGGAAACGATCTCGCGGTCGAACTCCGAGGGGAAGCACTTCGCCGCGCCGGCGGCAATGGCGTCGATCACCCGGATGCCCCGCACATAAGTGTTTCCAGGAGGAAACGTTTGCGCGCGGGCGTCTGACCGTTGCCTCAAATCGAAATAAAACCGCGCTTTCCCCGTGAACGGATTGCCCCGCACCTCGAGCGTGTAGGTGAGCTTTTTTCCGACGCCGACCGGTTGGAAGGACCAGACGCTGCGGTCGAACGTACAGGGGAACCGGCTCGTGCGCGAATCAGGCCCGAGATCCACTGTACCCGAACCGTGACGCGCCACGTGGGGACTCCCTTCGTCGTCAATCATCAGATCCAGAATGTAGTCATCCCGGCCTTTCACGTCCGGAAGCATTTCGATCGGATGGGCGAAGAACCACGCCTCCCCCGGCCGGCAATCAAAGGCCTGTACCTTGCCGTACGCGATTTCCGGCGCAGCCTCCCACGCGAGCGTTTTTCCGGCGCAACGGATTGGCTTTTCGAGATCCCCCGCGGAATACGATCTCCTGAGCTCCCTGTATTCGGGCGACCCGATCTTCACCGGACCGCACTTGTACCACGGCCCGGGCCGGACTCCAGGAAGGTCCGGGAACGCATGCGCGTCCCAGGCCCGTTCCCACTGGTAGGTGCGGTCGAAAAAATCGGCCGCACTTTCCTCGGGCGTGGCGCGTGGCACGTACGCCGGCTGGTCTTTCGGCGGTTCCGCACCGGAGAAACCGCGTAGTGCGGCTATTGTGACGGCCGCGGCGCACAACATGACGTGGAAACGTTTCACCGGATCCGCGATTGACATTTTCCGTGCCCCCCCCTTTTTTTCAACATATTTCCAAGCATTTTTCTAAGAATAACGTAATTTTTTTACCCTGTCCACTTTGCCGGCATTTCTTTTCAACCTTTCCGCCTCCCCACGCGTTTTGCTATAGTGAACCGCAAGAAGCCCGGAAGACCGGCGCACCGGTTTTTTTCTCATCCCCTTCCCCGCGCCGGCGGAGCCACTCGCATGAACAAGCCCTTTGTCCACCTCCACCTCCACACCAAATACAGCCTGCTGGACGGGGCCTGCCACATCGGACCGCTGGTTGAACGCGCCAAAGAATTGGGCATGAACGCGCTGGCCATGACCGACCACGGGGTCATGTACGGCGCCATCGATTTCTACAATGCCTGCCGCGGCGCGGGGATCAAGCCCATCCTCGGCTGTGAGGTCTACATTCTGGCCAAGGCCCACCGCGGCACACGCGATCACACGGTCCCGTACCACCATCTGGTGCTGTTGGCGCGCAACTTGGAGGGGTACATCAATCTGGCCCGCATCAACACCATCTCCCACCTTGAAGGCTTCTACTACAAACCGCGCATCGACAAAGAAACCCTCCGCGCGCACGCCGGCGGCCTGATCGGTCTCGCCGCGTGCCTCAAAGGCGAGGTTAACGCCTTCCTTGCGGAGCGGCATCTCGACGAGGCGGAAAAAGTCGCGCTCGAGTACCGGGACATCTTCGGCCCGGACAACTTTTTCCTTGAGATGCAGGACCACGGGCTGCCGGAACAGCAGCGGGTCAATGAGGGCGTGCGCGAGCTCTGCCGGCGTACAGGCCTGAAGGCGGTGGTGACCAATGATGTCCATTACCTCCACCAGAGCCATGCCGAAGCGCACGAAGTGATGCTCTGCATCCAGACCCAAACCGTGATGAGCGACCCCAAACGGATGCGGTACGCCTCAGACGAGTTTTATTTCAAATCGCGGGAAGAGCTGGAAAAGCGGTTCCCCGATGACCGGGAGGCCTTTGACCTCACCCAGGAGATCGCGGACCGCTGTGACGTGCAACTGGCGTTTTCCAACGGCAAGGCCGAGACACTGCACTTTCCCGCCTTTGACGTGCCCGCCGGATTCGAAGACGCCCGGCAGTATCTGATCCATCTGGGCAAGCAGGGATTGAAGCGTCATTACGGGTTCGAATATGACAACCCGCGCGACGCGACACAGAAGATGCTGGTCGAGCGGTTTGACTATGAGGTCGGTGTGATCGAGAACGCGGGCTTCACCAACTACTTTCTCGTGGTGGCGGACTTCGTCAACTGGTCGCGCGGCAACGGGGTCCCAGTCGGTCCCGGCCGCGGTTCGGGCGCCGGGTCGCTGCTCGCCTATTCGCTCGGCATCACCCAGATCGACCCGATCCGCTTTGACCTCATTTTCGAGCGCTTCCTCAATCCGGAACGCGTGTCGCCGCCTGACTTCGACATCGATTTCTGCCAGATGCGCCGCGAGCGGACGATCGAATATGTCAAACGGAAATACGGCAAGGAGCGCGTCGCGCAAATCGTCACCTTCGGCCAGCTCGGCGCCAAAACCGTGATCCGCGACATTGCGCGCGTGCTGGAAATCCCGCTTTATCAGGCGAACGAATTCAGCAAGATGATCCCCGAAGACCCGAAAATGACGCTGGCCAAGGCCAAGACCGAGAATCCGCAGTTCGCCGCGGCGTGCGCCCAGGACCCGGTGCTGCGGCAGATCATGCGGCACGCCGAGGTGCTCGAAGGCCTGTACCGTAACGCGGGGGTGCATGCGGCCGGCGTGGTGATCGGCGACAAGCCGCTGATCGATCTGGTGCCGCTCGGCCGGGATAAGGACGGGGCCCCGGTCACGCAGTATGCGAAAGAGCCGATCGAGGCGTGCGGCCTGCTGAAAATGGACTTCCTGGGCCTCAAGACCCTGACTGTGCTGCAGGAGTCCGCGGAACTGGTACGCATGACGCGCGGCACCGAAGTGGATCTCGAGAACCTGCCGCTGGATGACCCGAAAACCTTTGACCTCTTCCGGCGCGCCGACACCGTCGGCGTGTTCCAGCTTGAATCCGGCGGCATGCGGCGCATCCTCACGGATCTGCAGCCCACCCGCATCGAGGAAATCATCGCCATCCTCGCGCTCTACCGTCCGGGCCCCATGGACATGATCCCCTTGTTCGTGAAGCGCAAAAAGGGCGAGGAGAAGATCACCTACGACCACCCGCTGCTGGAGCCGATCCTGAAAGAGACGTACGGCATCATGGTCTATCAGGAACAGGTGCAGCGCGCGGCGCAGGTCCTGGCCGGCTACTCGCTCGGCAAAGCCGATATGCTGCGCCGGGCCATGGGCAAGAAAAAACCCGAGGTGATGGCCAAGGAACGCGCGGGGTTCATCGCCGGATGCCGGAAGACAAACGGCATCCCAGAGGAGCAGGCCGGCCAGATCTTCGACAACATCGAGAAATTCGCGGGGTACGGGTTCAACAAGGCCCACGCCGCCGCGTACGGCGTGATCTCGTATCAGACCGCCTACATGAAAGCGCATTATCCGGCCGAGTTCATGTGCGCCCAGATCTCCTCGGAGATCGGCAACTTCGACAAACTCCCCGGATTTGCCGCCGAGGCGGAGGCGATGGGGATCCGCGTGCTGCCTCCGGATGTGAATCACAGTTTGGACCGGTTCGCGCCGGAAAACGGGAATATCCGTTACGGGCTCGCCGGCATCAAAAGCGTGGGGACCGGCGCCGCGGAGGCAATCATCCAAGCCCGGGCGCAAGCCCCGTTCACCGGGCTACCCGATTTTTGCGAGCGCGTCGATCAGGCCTCAGTCAACAAACGCGTGCTGGAAGCCCTGATCCGCTGCGGCGCCATGGACGGGTTCGGCATGCACCGCGCGCGCCTTTTTTACGGCATCGACTTCGCGTTGGCCCGCGCGAACGAAAAGCAGCGCGAGAAGGCCAGCGGCCAGGGAAGCCTGTTCGAAATGCTCGACGCGGACGCGGCCAACGCCGCCTGCACCGACGACCTGCCCGATTGCCCGGCCTGGTCGGAGAAGGAACGCCTCACCGGCGAACGCGAGCTGCTGGGCATGTATATGACCGGACACCCCCTCACCCGGTACCGCCGCATCATTCAGGCGGTCCAGACGTTTTCGGCGACCCGCACCGAAGAGACCCCGGACAAACAGGATGTCCGCATCGCCGGCATGGCCGCCTCCGTTGTCACGCGAATCAGCAAGAAAACCAAAGAGCCGTGGGCAGCCATCACACTCGATGACGGCGAGGCGAACATCGAGGTGCTGGTGTACACGCGCGCCTTCCGGAAATATGAGGGAGCGTGCCGGCAGGATCAGCCGGTGCTCGTCTGCGGCAAACTCTCCAAAAGCGACGACCAGGCAAAAATCATCGCCGAAGAGGTGTACCCCCTGATCGAGGCGCCGCGCCATTTTGTGGAGAAAGTGGTGGTCGGCATCCGTACGGATGACGGCCAGACCTCCGGACGGATCGAGGCACTACGCGGTTTGGTGGACCGCCATCCCGGCATCACCCCGATCCTGATCTGTCTCCTCTACCCGGACGGCAAACGCATGCTGGTCCGACCCAACGAAGCCATGACCATCGATCCCTCGCCCGAGTTCATCGCCGAGGCGGAGGGGATTCTCGGCCCGGACCATTTTCGCTTCACCGCGCGCAAAGCCGTGTACCGGGAATCGCATGACGCGTCCCGCTGGGGCCGGAACGGCCACGACGACTGACATGGGATCGGGGTTGTCATGTCTCCTGTCCAACGGCAACCCCCATCTCCTACTTATGATGATTTCCTTCCTTCGTGCCGCCCGATGAATTTTGCCAGCGCCGAGACCACTTTTACGGCCTTCCGCATGTGGAGAGCCGTAGCACGATGACATTCCAACAAACGCCGTCGCAATTATCTTGATACTCCCCAAAACCCTCGCTGAGATCCCCTTTCCGGATCTTTTTTCTCAACAAAAAGTTCGTCGTCCACAATCAGCGGACTCTGAGGAACCGGCGTGCGGAAATAGGTGAGCGTACCGTCCGGGTCCGCGAACTCGGTGAGCGTGATCGCGGGATCCCCCGGACCGATCCCGCGGTCGAAATCGCGCACGTTGCAGCGGGTCTCGATCGCCGTTCCGCCCGGACGGGCGGAGGCATCCGGTTTTGCGGCGAGACGGATCAGCGCCGGATCAAGCATGATGACCGACGCCGCGTCGAGCGGATGGGACTTCTCGAATCCGGCGACCTTACGCGTGTCGAGAGCATAGAGCTGCGGTCCCCGCATCACCGCGAAACGTCCGCTCTGCCGCTTGCGTCCTTTCACGCAACGGATCGGCATCGGCAGGTCAAGTTCGACAACGTCCCCCTTTTTCCATACGCGCGGCAGAGAAAGAATCTCCCCCGCCGAGAACGGATACGTGACCCGCTTTCCGTTGACCGTGACGGCCGGCGCCTGACACCATCCGGGAATGCGCACTTTGAAGGCGAATTGCGCCGGATGGTCGGGCTCCAGTGTGAAGCGGATGATGCCGGAGGAGGGATAATCCGTGTCGCATGTGAGAGACAGACTCACCGTTCCGGCGTCGAGGCAAGCCTTGGACGCGGTGAACAGGTTGGCGAGGATCGCACCGTCTTTTTCGTAATAGACGTACCCGGGCAGCCGTCCCATCGCGCGGCGAAAATTGTTCGGGCAGCAATACGCGTCAGTTTGAAAATACTTACGGTCCCCGTTCAAAGGCGTGTAGTAACGGAGATGTCGGCCGTCGCGGCTTTGCGCGGCCGGGAGCGCGTTACATGCCAGGCGTTCCATCAGGTCGCCGAGTTTCGCCGTGTCCCCGACGCCCAGACGGATCATCCGGTCGTAGAACAGGAATTGAAACGTGATCATGCAGGTCTCGCCTGCACAGCCCTCGCCGTCCTGGTCGTCGGTCCAGCACTCGGCGATCCCGCCGGTGCCGTTGATGAGAAGCCCGTCGCGGCGGGTCATGTGGTCGAGAC
>JAVEYH010000154.1:0-6692 GCA_034003585.1 Kiritimatiellia bacterium | reverse complement strand
AAATGATCGTCTACGACAAGGATGAGGACGGTCACTACGACACCATTTCAGCCTTCATTAAATCGGTGCGCGGATCGGATCCCCACGCCGCGGTCTACTGGCTCGCCAAAATGCTGGAGGCCGGCGAGGACCCGCGTTTCGTCGCGCGCCGCCTGATCATCCTCGCCTCCGAGGACATCGGCAATGCCGACCCGCGCGGACTCACGGTGGCGGTCGCGGCCATGCAGGCCGTGGAGTTCATCGGCATGCCGGAGGCCCGCATCCCCCTCGCCCAGGCCACCACCTACCTGGCGACCGCGCCCAAGAGCAATGCGGCGTATCTCGCCGTGGACGAGGCCCTGGCGGATGTGCGCTCCGGCCGCGTCCTGGCGGTGCCGGAGCATCTCAAGAACGCGCATGTCCGCGCCATCGGGCGGGAGGGAACCGACGCGACCTACAAATATCCGCACGACTACGCGCAGCACACGGTGGACCAGGCGTATCTGCCAACGGAAAAACGGTATTACCGCCCCACCGCGCAGGGATATGAGGAAACCCTCGCCCGCCGCATGGAGCACGTCGAACGGCTGAAGCGCGAAACGCGCGGATGACGCCGGCCCGCGCGGCTGCCGAGACGTAGGAGACGGCGGCCAGTGTATTACACAAACGTTACCGCAACTGGAAAATCTTTGACAAGTCGCTCTCAAAAAAACGGTTGCAGCCTTCCCGGAAAAAGTTGTATGTTTATAATTCATATATTCAGATATCCCGCCGCCGTGTTGCGGGCGACGCCGAGGGCCTCGGCGGTCTTTGAGACGTTGCGGCCGCATTTTTCATAGACCGCACGGACATGCTGGATGGTCATCTGCTTGAGGTTGTCGGGATAGGTGACGGCCGGCTGGGGCTGGAGACTGACAGTCGTCTGCCGGTGCTCTTCGATCAGCTTTTTGAAATCGTCCTCCCCGAGCACGAAAGCGCGTTCGAGGATGTTCAGCAGCTCCCGGACATTCCCGGGATAGTCATAGCCCATGAGCGCTTCAATCTGCTTCTGACTCAGCTTGGATCCGCGGGCCTTAAGCCAGTATCCGTTTGCAATCGCGGGCAGATCCTCCTTGTGCTCCCGCAGGGGCAGGGAACGGATCTGCACCACGTTGAGGCGGTGGAACAGATCCTCCCTGAAGTTCTTGTCACGCACCATGGCCGCCAGGTCGCGGTGGGTCGCGGTGATCAGACGCACGTCAACCGTGACCTCCCGCTTCCCGCCGACCCGCATGAAGCGTCCGCCCTCCAGGACCCGCAGCAGGAGTCCCTGAACATCCATGGGCAACTCGCCGATCTCGTCCAGGAAGAGGGTGCCACCGTCGGCCTGCTCGAAGAGTCCGGGGGTTTCGGCCACGGCACCTGTGAAGGCCCCCTTCTCATAACCAAAGAGACGGCTCTCCAGCAGGGCCGGATTCACGGTGGTACAGTTGAAGGCGATCAGCGGCTCGTCCTTGCGTCCCGAGTAGTTGTGGATAAGCTGCATGATCGTCTCCTTGCCCGTCCCGCTCTCGCCATAGATGATCACACGGGCATGGTCCCGTGCTGCGACCTTCCGGATCTTCTCCAGCAGCGCCTGGTTCAGCGCGCTCTTACCGACCAGTTCCCGGTTCCCGTACCGCAGGAAATGGTCGATCCGCTGCTGCTCAGCCGGGAGCCAGCGCGACTCGTCGTCACCCGCCGCCAGATGGCGGATCGCCAGCGAATAGGGCTCCACATCCTGATAGTTGCGATAAAAGTACATGGCCGCATCCACCAGGAGACGGTACCGGGCAGCCAGGCGGTTCGGCTTCCGCTCCTCCAGCAGGGGCTTGAGATCCCCATAAGCAAGCTTGAAGTGGGCCGCGACCGCATCCGTGACAGAGTCCGCCCCCTCATAGAGATGAACCGCCATCTTCAGATCAGCCTCCCTCAGCACCTCCGGCAGCTGCAGGGCGCTGATCCAGGCGACCTTGACCTTGGCGGCGTGGAGCTTCTTCAGCGCAGACACCAGGAGGTCGGGGTTACCGCCGAGGCCGATGCCCAGGATGGCGATCTGCTGATAGCCCTCAGCCTCTGAATCCAGGAACTCCGGCAGACGGCGCATGCTCATGCCCAACACATCGGCCTTCGAGTCATAGTACCGCAGCGCCAGCGCCGCAGCCCCCGCATAGTCCAGATGCCCCCACCCCGTCAGAATCAATGTCTTCATAAGCCTCGTTTCAAAGATTGAGCAATTAATGTTCAATATCTTATCAGCATAAGAACGAGATGTCAACAGAGCCGTTTTTATTTTTATCGCAAAAGCCGCTATGAGATTGCGTGGCTATCTCATCCACCTCGCCCGTGAATACACGGACGGCGGAATGGATAGCCACGCGGAGTTAGTTTCTTACATTGAACTCTCGCACATGTCCGCTCTGCCGTCCATGTATCCATGTGTGAGGCGGGCGTGACATTTGCGAAGATTTTGCGGTTTTGCGGAAAAGTCTTCCTGCTCATGAATTGGCATGGTGCATGCATTAAGGAGGGATCGCAGTAATATGGAGTTTCGTATGAGGGAAGAACGAATTAGAACAAGCAAACTTGAACTCAAGGTCGGCGATATGTTGACCTTTGAGGACGGCAGAGTATGCGCAAGGATCAATACAATAGGAGCGTTTCTAATCCACGTCACATCGGATAAGCCTCAAATCCAGGGGTGTAAGACCCCTCACAGCGAGCGTCTGCGCGACCTCACCTACAGGCTGACGGGCAAATACTTACCTCATAACGAGTGTCTCGGTTTATGGCGGTTTAACAAGCAGACACTGCTGGAACGTTACGAAGAGCTTCAGAAAAATCAGGCTGACCGTGCCATACCTCCCCTTAATATTCGAAAAAGCGCCTGGGTGAGGGATATCCGAAACGACGGTAACCTCTTTTACACGGAAAACTGCTTCCGCTTCCTCAACTCGTTCTTTTCAACCTACAAAGGCACGATCGAAGACAGCGACATCTTCACTCGGATCGGAGAGGTCATGGGGGGAGACAAGCTTGTCTCGCTCTTCTATGACTGTACGGCAGAAGATTTCAGGAACGATTTCGAACGCCGGGAGTATAGCCGGATTAAAACGCCGCAAGACGAAGAGCCCAGGGATGTATTGATGGCACTCTACAAGCACCCGAAAAGCAACACCCGGTTTCGCCAGAAACTCATAGAGTGGTTGGCGTATGCGCAAAAAAAGCTCGCCCTCTGGCAAAAAACCCACCCGGATCCGGTCAAAGGACAGTTCGCCGAATTGAAAACATTACTCGACCTCTCCGACTCGGAATATGATGTCCTTCTCTCTGTCGCCCTGCTGGCCAACGGGACACTTAACTGCAATGACTTTAAAGCACGCGGTTCCCTTTCCAGGGACAATATCAGTAAGCGCGCAAAACTCGTGGGGGTGAACGAGTCTGCCTATTTGAACACCACCAAACGGCAGTCGACGTTACGCCGTCTGGGATGTATTGATGACGATCTCGACTTGAACAATGATATTATGCCCTTCATCAACGGCCTGAGCGATGAGCCCCTCGCAAACCGTTATTTCAAAAAAAACGAAGAGGATGTTCTGCCCTGGTCTTTCTTCGGAGCGCTCGGAGAAAAGCACGGCGCACTCATCCAACAAATGATCGCAGGCCGCGCTCAGAACCGTGGCATCAACATCCTGCTCTACGGAGAACCCGGCACTGGCAAAACAAGTTTCGCTCAAGCACTGGCCAAAGAACTCGGATTTACCGCCTATACCATAGCCCAGATGGATGACCTCGAAAAGGGCAGGCTGAGCAAATCATTCAGGTTCGCATCTGTCCAGGTGTGCGACAGCCAGGTGGACCGCAAGAAGAGCATCATGATCGTGGATGAAGCGGACAAGATGCTCGAAGGAGGCGGGGACGGGTTCATGGCGATGCTGATGGGTCGCGGTTCAAAATCCGAAGACAAAGGGGATATCAATGAAATCCTAGACACCCTCAAGACCCCCTGCATCTGGATTACCAATTCGCGGGCAAACCAGCTCGATCCCTCAAACAGGAGGCGATTCGACTACTCCATCCAGTTTGATAAGCTGACGCAGGAACAACGCAAGATGATCTGGCGCAATGTGGTGTCCAAGAACAAGCTCGACGGCATCATCACGGACACCATGATTGAAAGTTTTGCCGCCCGCTACGAGGTCAACGCCGGCGGCATCAGCCTGGCGGTCCGCAACCTCAGCGACATGATCACCAGCGGGACAGTACCTGCAACCGAGACGGAATCGCTCCTGAAACGGATCCTTGAACCCCATTGCAAACTATTGAACATCAAGGACGACAGAGCCAAAACGCAGGTCGCACAAGATTATTCGCTAGAAGGACTCAACATCAAGGGCAGCATGAAGCTGGATCAGATCGTCACAGCCGTCCAACGCTTTCAGACTGAACAGGGAGGAGAGAAAAAAGGCGTAGACCGTCCGCGTATGAACCTCCTGCTCTCAGGTCCGCCCGGGACCGGGAAGACTGAGTTTGTCAAATACTTGGGTTCAACACTGAACACCCGTGTCGTGATCCACATGGGAAGCGACCTTTTGGACATGTACGTGGGAGGAACCGAACAGAATATCAAGCGCGCTTTTGAAGAGGCCAGCCGCGAAAAGGCGATCCTCTTCCTGGACGAGATTGACGGGATGATCCAATCCCGCGAACGGGCGCATCGCACCTGGGAGGTAACGCAGGTCAACGAGCTGCTGCACCAGATGGAGAACTTTGACGGCATCCTGATCGGCGCCACCAACTTTGTAACCAACCTCGATCCCGCCACCTTGCGTCGCTTCACCTTCAAGCTGGAGTTCGACTGCCTAACCAATGAAGGGAAAGAGCATTTCCTGCTGCGGATGTTCAACGCCATGGGCGTCAGCGAACTCTCAACGGCCGAGCAGCGAAGGCTTCAGGCGATCCCCTCCCTCACCCCCGGTGACTTCCGCACCGTCCGCCAGAGCCTCTACTATCTCGCCACCACCGTCACCCCCGACCTGATCCTCGAAGGTCTGGAGCGCGAAAGCCTCGCCAAACGCCAAGGCATGCCGCAGGGGCACATTGGATTTAGGTAAGATAACGGTCAGTGCCACTGGGAGAACAGGCATCTTGCCTGTTTTGGCCTCCACTCTGAAGCGTTATCGACTGAACGAGCTCCGCCGGCACTCCGGAGTACGGCAACAGGCATCGCCGTGTGCGTCCACATGCGGCTGGCATAAGGGAGGCTGTTCTACTGTTCGGCACAGATGCCAGCAAAGCCGCCTACCAGCATCTTGTCAGCGACCTCAAAGATGGCTGGACAGAAACCGACCTCTTCCCAAAAGTTGTTTTATTGCTCCGGCAAGGATCATTTGTGATTAGCGGCATAGTTGACCCTGGGGTCTCCGAAATAGGCGATCACACGGTCGGGTGACGATTCAATCAGTTTCATGTGGTCCGTCGTTTTCCGCTTGAGACGTTCCCTTGTGCGTGCCGGGACCTGGGTGGTTATCGCGTGCTTGAGGTCGGCGTTGAGGCGCTCGTCAGGGTTGAGTTCCGGGCTGTAGCTCGGCAGGTGGAAGACCTCGATCCGGTCACTCATTTCCCCGAGCCACGCTTTGACAGGCTTGCTGTGGTGGACCCGCAGATTGTCCAGGATCAGGAGCACCTTGCGCTCCGTGTCTTTTACAAGGCTTTGCATGAATTCGATCAGCCGGTCCGAGTTGAAAGCCCCCTCGATCATCATCCAGCGGCACTTCCCCTGGTTGGTCACGGAGGAGATCATGGAAAACGATTCGCGCCGTCCCCAGACCGCCCGCGTCTCCGGCGTCTTTCCGCGAGGCGAGTGCGACCGGCCCCTGACATCCGTGTTGACGACCGCCGTCTCGTCCGCCCAGTGGATTTCCGCGCCTTCCACGCGGGCTTTTTCGGCGATCAGGGGATATTCCCCGTCCAGCCACCGCCTGACGGCCTCAGGCTGCTGTTCGTACGCCCGTTTGACCGGTTTCTGAGGCGTGAACCCCCAGCGCTTCAGGTGCTCGCCCACGCTGCGGATCGCCAGGCGAACGCCGTATCGTTCAAGGATCAGCTGTTTGACCGCGTCGCGTGTCCAAAGGGCGAAAGGCATGTTCATCTGTTCCGGGCGCTTGTCGCAGATCAGTTTCCGCACCTCGGCCTCCTGTTCCGCCGAGAGCAGCCTTTTCGTCCCCTTCTTCCGACCGCGCGCCTTGGGCCTGAGCGCTTCAAGCCCGCCTTCACCGTAGGCCTTGAGCGCCGTGTTGACCGCACCCCAACTCAGCCCCGTCAGATCCGCGATCGCCATCGGGCCGTATCCCTTCTTGCTCAAGCGGACGACTTGCTTCCTTCTTTCGTAAAGCCCCGCGGGCGCCTTCCTTGCGTCAATGCTTTCCATGCCCCCGATTTTAACGAAACCGTTCTTAAAGAGAAACAACAAAATCACAATATTTCGTTGCCGCGTCTATAGCACCCCGTCCAGTTTTTTGGGAACGGCTCACCCTCACGCCAGCGGCGTCAGCAGGTCATGCTTGTAGAGCAGACCCACCGCGCGCACATCGAGCGTGTGCCCGGCGCGGTACGAAACCACGCGGCCCGCGAACCGGCCCGTGTCGATCAGCGCGAGCGCGGCCAGGAGATCCAGCGTG
Organism: Kiritimatiellia bacterium; assembly: GCA_034003585.1. GTDB lineage: Bacteria > Verrucomicrobiota > Kiritimatiellia > RFP12 > UBA1067 > JAPXSY01. The sequence continues at coordinate 12 of JAVEYH010000154.1, read as the reverse complement.
GCGCGATGCCAG
>JAVEYH010000153.1:0-6761 GCA_034003585.1 Kiritimatiellia bacterium | reverse complement strand
AAGGCCGGCAAATGGGTCCACGCGACGATCGCGCTTCAGGAAGAGGACGGGTATCTCGGCAGTTACCGCAAGACGGACAACCGGTTGGAGGACTACAGCGCATGGTCGGCGAACTGGTGTTACCGCGCCTTGCTCGCCTGGTATGACGCGACCGGCGAGGATGTTGTGCTGAAAGCCGTTCACCGCGGTTTATTGTGGTACGTCAAAAACTGGGCGGGCGATCAAAAAACCGACTATGCGGGGCCGACGCTGATGGAATCGATGGTCACCGTATATCGGATGACCGGCGATCCGCGTCTTTACAACTGGTGTGCCGAGTATCTCGCCTGGCTCGACAGGCATGACAAATTCCGGCACGGCATGGCTTCCCTGCAACGTCCTGAACTGCAGTTCAACGAGGACCATGTGGTGGCGTTCGGCGAAAACGTCAAACATCCCGCGCTGGTCTTTCTGGCGGGGGGGAGCCCGGAACATCTCGCGGCCGCGCGCAACGGCATCAGGCAGGTCATGGACAAGGGCTGGCAGATCACCGGGGCCCCGGCGTCCAATTTCGAGTACCTCTCGCCGCCCTCCGCGATCCACGAAACCGAATACTGCAACTTCGCAACCTATCTGAACACCTTCGCCTGGATGCTGCGCATCACCGGCGAGGCCGCATACGGCGATCACATGGAGCGCATTCTCTTCAACGGCGCGCAGGGCGCGCGGAAGAAGGACGAGCGGGCAATCGCGTACAACACCTCCCCCAACCAGTTCTTTGCCTCCATGACCTCCAGCCTTTTCGGCAACGGCAGGCATTTCGGAGTGTACGCGCCGAACATCAATGTGGCCTGCTGTCCCGCGCAGTCGGTCCGGATCTATCCCGAATACGTGCGCACGATGATTCTGCGCGAGGGTGACGGGACTCTGGCATTCCCCGTCTACGGCCCGTGCGCGGCGGAGTTTGCCGCGCGGGGCGGAACCCGGGTCTCCATCACCGAAGAAACGCTCTATCCGTTCGACGAGACCGTCACGCTGCGCATCCGGGCTTCGGCGCCCTGGAAGGGAAACCTGAGGCTCAAGCTGCCGGGCTGGTGCAAAACGTACCGCATGACCGTAAACGGCGCCGAGACCAAGCCGCGTGTCGCTGACGGCTGGCTGTCGCTGAACGGGACATGGCAGGACGACACGCTCGTTGCCGCGTTCGACATGCCGCCGCGCGTCACCGCGGTGCCCGACGTGTATTTCCAAAAGGAACCGCTGCGCGCGGTCGAATGCGGCCCGCTCCTGTTCGCGCTGAAGTATCAAGAGAAATGGACGCCGACGGCCGGCACGCCGCTGACGCCGCTGCCCAAGGAGTGGTCGTGGTTTGATGTCACCTGTGCCGGCGAGCCCGGTTTCTTTTCGCTTCGCAGGGATGATGCGCGAAACGGGCTGACGATCCGAAAGAAACGGTGCGAATCCGCTTACCCCTGGGAGGACAGCCCCCTGAAACTGGAGGTGCCCATGGTGCGTTCTCAGAAGCACGCCTATCCGTGTCATTTCAGATCGCACAAGCACACGCTGCTGCCGTATGGGAATCCGGTCCCCGCTGACGAGGGGGCGAAAGCCGAAAACGTCGAATTGGTGCCGTTCGGCTGCACGGTGTTGCGAATGGCGTGTTTCACGGTGTGCCCGTGACAAGTTGACCCCGGCCTGTCCGGCCTGTAGACTGCCGGGTGTTATGGTTAGAAAGTAACGACAGAGTCCAACAAGGAGGGTGACATGCAAAGGATGGGAGATCATGGACGGGCCGGTATCCGTATGTTGATTCCGGTGCTTGTTGCGGTAACGGTTCTGACCGCGCGGGCTGCCGGGCCGTGGTACGTTGCAACCAACGGTGTGGACACGGGCAACGACGGGCTGAGCTGGGAACAGCCGTTCGCCACGCTCAGCAACGCACTCGAAAAGGCCGGCGCGGTCAAAAACGAGACCATCTGGGTCTCGAACGGCGTGTACGGGATCAGCGCCACCGTCAACAATCCTGCGGCCAAGGCTTGTCAGATCCGCGCTTGGAGCACCAATGCCGCGGACACGGTGCTGCTCGGGCCCGGACCCGGCAGCAATCTGCGCGGTGTATCCATGGACGGCGCGGGCAGCCTCTTGGAGGGGTTCACGGTGAAAAACTTTTGCGTGACCAATATGAGCGGTGCCGGGGTATCGTGCAAAAGCGGTGTCCTCCGCAACTGCGTGATCGCCCAAAATGTCATCGACGGCGGAAGCTGGCTTGCCGGCGCCGGCCTCGTATTGGATGGCGGAACCAGCGACACATGTGTCGTCATCGGGAATCTCATCACAACGAACTGTTCCAGCGGATCAAGCGGTGCCGGCATTTACGCCAACAACAGCAGTCTGATCGTCAATTGCGACATCCTGTGTAACACCAACAACGGCAAAGCCTTCCAGAACGGAGGCGGCCTTTATTTAGCCACCAATCCCGGCTGGGTGAAGGGGTGCCGCATCGTGGGCAACTGGGCCAAAAGTTTCGGCGGCGGGGTTTTTGCGAACGGCACGAAGAAGTATTTCCATGATTGCGTCGTCGCCAGTAATTATTGTGTCGCGGCCGGCGGCATCTCGGGGGGCGAAGTCATCAGCAACTGCCAGGTATACGCGAACACGTCCGATTACTTCGGCGCACGCAGCGGACAGTATAGCGGAAACAAGAGTGTGTCGATCCTCGATTGCGTTTTCAGGAACAACAGCGCCACCATCTCCAATGGCGGGATCCAATGCGACCCGAATGAAACGAACGCGTTCCTTTACCGGTGTGAGATCGTCGGCAACCGGTGTGATTCCGGAACCCTGGCCGGCATCTCATCGGGTTCCGCAGAAACCGTGATCCGCAATTGTTTGGTGGCAAACAACGAAGGGAACGTCACCCAGGCCAGAACCGACCGCGGGAAGGGCGGCACGGGGCTTGCGTTCAGCGCGACCGCCACGCACGTCCTCGTAGAGAATTGCACCGTGGTCAGCAACCGGCTGATCAAAACCTCATCCAACGTCTATTACGGCGTGGGACTGGATGCGACCAACGGCCTGCGGATGGTCAATTCCATTCTCTACGATAATGCGGGTCCGGGACAGGTCTGGTCCAATTATTACGGGCTTACGGAGGGGGTGAACGTCTACAGCAACAGTTGTCTTGCCCCGCTCCCGGCGTCCGGTGCCGAAAACACGGATGCCGGCCCGCGTTTTGCGGCGGCCCTATCCGGCGATTTCCGTCTCCGAGGCGGCTCGCCCTGCATTGACAAGGGAGTCGATGCGGCGTGGATGCCGGACGCCTTGGATTTGGGCGGGCTGAGGCGCCTTTCCGGCCCGCGGGTCGATATCGGCGCGTTCGAGTATCTCGCGCGCGGCGCCCTGATCAGTGTCCGCTGACCCCGCACGCGGACAAGTCATCCTTATGAACGGGAATAAAGAAACGGGAGGGGGACAGAGATGAAGCGGTTGACAGCAAAGGCGGGAGTCGGGATGGCAGGTATCCTCATCGGCGTGGCGGTGCAGGCCGGATCCTCCGCGCCGGAGGAACTCTCCGGTGTGGAAACGTGGGGCTATCGCAAAGCCTTGCCCGCGGTGGTGAATCCGGCGGTGCGCTCACCCCTGCAATCCGTTCTCTCCCTGCGCGGTGAGTGGGAGTTCGTCACGCAGGGCGTCGCGCCGTCACGCCACCCCGGGTGGCGCGCGTTTTACGCCAAACCGTGGCCAGGTTCGCGGACCATTCAGGTGCCAGGGTGCTGGGAGGCGCAAGGTGTGGGGACGCCTGGCCCCAGCGTCACCTGGGACTGCAAGTGGGATCACGGCCCGAGGGAAATGCGCCACGTCTATATGGGCGAGGCGTGGTATCGCAAGACCGTCGAGATCCCCGCGGCGTGGCGGGACAAGCGCGTCTGGCTCAAAATCGGCGGCGTGCGTTCGCAAGGCTGGTTCTGGGTCAACGGGAAGACGGTCGCGTGGGTGGACAACTATTGCGGCACTTACAAGTATGACGTTACGGACCTGATTCAGACCGGCACGCAGGCGGTGATCGTGGCGGCCGTGAACAACGCGATCCCCAGCCGGAAAGGGCAGATGGTCAGCTCGCACCAGTTCGGCGGGCTCTACCGCGATGTGGAACTCGAAGCCACGCCCGACACGCGGATCGACGACGCCTGGGTGCGCGGCGATTTCGACAGGCAGACCGCCGAGGTTCACGTTGCCGTGGCGTACGCGACGGAGGCGGGCAGGTTGAAGAACCCCGTATTGCGCGTGAAGATCGTGCCGCGTGGAGACGATGTTTCGCGCAGAGGCGCAGAGGCGCGGAGTGCTGTGGCGTTTGCCGAAGGCAAGCAGACGGATGAGGCGGTGGTGCGCGTGCCGTTGGATCCCTTCCAGCCGTGGTCGCCGGAGCGGCCTCACCTCTATATGGCGGAGATCACGCTGTGCGACGGCGACACGCCTGTGCACGGTTGGACCGAGCGGTTCGGCGTCCGTAAGTTCGAGGTGCGCGGCGACCGGTTCTTCCTGAACGGTAAACCTTTCTTTGTGCGCGGATTCGGCGATGATTACGTCTATCCGCTGACCCTCTCCTCGCCCGCTTCCAGGGAGGAACACCTCAAGCATCTTTCGACCGCGCGCGTGGCCGGCTTCAACTACGTGCGCCTGCACACGCACTGCGAACTGCCGGAGTACTTCGAGGCGGCGGACGAGGCGGGGATCATGATTCAGCCCGAACTGCCCTATTACGGCGACTATCCGACCGAGGCGTTCCCGTTTGACCCGATCCGGGACCTGACCGAGTTGTATCGCCATTACCGGCGCCATGTGTCGTTCACCACCTACTGTACCGGCAACGAAGGGCTTCTGGGGACGCCTTTGGACAAGGAGATTTATAAGCTGGCCAAACGGCTTGACCCGGACCGGCTGATGATCCACCAGGATGGCACGTTCAACAACGCGGAGAATTCGGATTTCCGCAACGGCCCCATCAACGTCTGGGAGCCGGGAAGTTTCAAGTGTGACGCTCCCTTTGTCGCGCATGAGTATCTGAATCTGTGCGTCAAGCAGGACCCGCGCATTGCGGAGCGTTTCTCCGGCCCCTGGATGCCGCCGGTCACGCAGGGGCTCCGCGACGGCTGGCTGAAAGAGGCGGGGCTGGACCGGCGTTGGGGAGACGCCATCCAGGACGCCGCGCACGCGTTGCAGCGATACTATCAGAAACGGGGCGTCGAGGCCGCCCGCATGGACCCCGCCTGCGACGGGTACTCCTTCTGGACCATCGTCGACGTGGTGGTGGCTCAAGGGAGGAGCTACAGCGCCCAAGGCCTGTTCAACGCCTTTTGGGAGCCGAAGCGGAACGGCTCGACGGCAGAGGCGTTCCGGCGGTTCAACGGCCCGAGCGCGCTGCTGCTCCAAACCGAGCCGGCGGTGCGGATCGCGGTTTCGGGCGAGAAGGTCAAGGCCGCGTTCCGGATCGCCCATTACGGCGAGCACCGCATCGCGAAAGCCAGGCTCCAGTGGGCACTCCGGGCAGGAGACGCAGTGCTCGCGCAGGGCGAATGCGAGGGCGGCGACGTCGAATTGGGGAGCACGCGTCTCCTTGCCGAAACCGAGATGGCGATCCCGAATGTGGCGAAGGCTGTCCACGCGGTGCTGGAGGCGTCGATCATACCGGGTGCGGATGACAGAATCGCGAACACCTGGAATTTCTGGGTTTTTCCGAAGCGGGAGAAACGGGACGGGCGGGGTATCGCCGTCAACCCGGCGCTTTGGACGGCGCTGGAGAAGCTCTACACGGGACTCGTTGTTTCGGGCACTCCCGGCGCGGAACAGGCGGGATTGCTGATTTCGCAGGCCCGGTCACCCGATGTCGATGCCGCGCTGGCCGCGGGCAAGCGCGTCCTGCTCATCAACGGGACTTCCAGCAAGCCCAATGTCAGTCTGGGTTGGTGGTGGATGGGAAACCAAGTCGGGACCGCGTTCGCGAAACATCCCGCGTTCGGGGATTTCCCGCATGACGGCACGCTTTCGCCGCTGTCGTTCCGCATCCTGAAACAGGGTAAGCCCCTGCCGTTCGCAGGGCTTTTGTCCGACGACATGCTGGTGGTCGGCGAAGGCGGGAACGGATATTTCCTCTACGCTGGCGGTGCCCGGTCCGGCAAGGGGCGCGTGCTGATGACGTTCGGCCTGGACCTCCTTTCGGGCACGCCCGAGGGCACCTGTCTTCTGGACGGGCTGATCCGCCATTCTCGTTCGGACGCTTTCAATCCGAAAGGATTCGTGCAACTGACGTTCGAAACCGGGAACGGCTGGCAGCGGACGCTTTCGGCCGGCGATACGGGGCGCGACAATCTGCCGTTGGGGGCCAATCAGATCGACGTGGCGCGGGCGATGGCAGGCAAGAACGAACTGGTTTGGGAAACGCGGCCGGCGCCGCAAGACGCCCGCGCGAAAAAGGAGGTTTCGTTCTCCTGGCGCGGCGGCATGGGGTATTTCGCCCAGCCGCAGGGGCATTTCGCCCTGTATGCGGACGGCGTGAAGGTGATCGACATCCCGGAGATCAGCCGGCAGGATACGGTCTGGCACAGCGCGGATCAGAAGGTGAGCCTGAAATACGTACGCGACACAACGACGGAGGAGTACGGCACCCTGACCCTCACCCTGCCTTCCGCCAACGTGACGCCGGGGAAACCCCTGCTGTTGAAGGTTGTCGGCAGCGACTCCAAGAGCCTGCGCTGGTTCGGCGTGTTTCAGACATGGTGAGGGGC
>JAVEYH010000152.1:0-6968 GCA_034003585.1 Kiritimatiellia bacterium | reverse complement strand
TTCTACTCCCTGGATACCTACAAAGGGTTCATGCGGCAGATGGAAGGGCAACTGCCGGGCCGAACCCGCTTCCTCCTCTGTTCGGACATCCGGCTCGACCCCGACGCGTTCCGGGATTTCGACATCCTGACCGGCACCGGACACCCGGTTGAGGACAACTACGCCCTCGCGACCTGCGATTACCTGATCGGGCCGCCCAGCACCTATACCGCCTGGGCCTCCTTCTACGGCGAGGTGCCGAAATGTTTTCTAACCTCATCTACCGGCGCGATCCCCCTCAATGCCTTCGTAACGCAGCATTCCGTATGAAAGATCCCGTACGGGAGGAGTTTTTCCGGTCATGGCAATCCTCCACCAAACACCTCACGTCACTGGAAAACGCGGCGCGAAAATCGTTTTTTGTCTTGCGGCACTTGCCTATACCGTGTTGCCTTTGCTTTGGCTGATCGTACGGGATCCCAACAGCGGACCGTTGCGTTTCGGCATGGATTTCACCTTGCGCCACAACGAATTGATTTGTGTCCGCAGCGGAACCGACCCTTATGATGTTTGGCGCGGCACGGTAGCTTCGGACACATTCCGCGCATGGGCTCCCCGCACGCATCCGGCCCCGCCTCATGATCCGCGAAAACCGGTTCACGTATACCCTCCCTGGGCGTACACCTACCTCTATCCGTTGGTTTGGCTTACCTTGCCGCAGGCGCTCGCCATCTATTGCGTCTTGAACCTTCTGGCCGCGCTTTTCGTATTCGTCTGGTTTTGGAAAAGGTCATATCGTAAAAGGGGGATCCGTCTCGATGCCTGGGTCACCGCCTGCGCGTCTTTTGCGCAAGGCATAGGATGGCTCTGGCTGTTGATTTCGTTGAATTTCGGCCTCCTTCTTTGCGCGTTACTCCTTTTGATGTCCTCCGCCCTTGAAAAAAGGAAAGATCTGGCGGCCGGGTTACTTTGGGCGTTGATCATGCTGAAAGTCCAGATCGGCGTTCTGTTCCTGATCCCCCTGTTGTTCGCACGCCGCTGGAAGACCATCTTTTGCGCGGGTTCCTGTTGTTTCCTGGCATCCTTATGGCCGGCATGGCTTGTCATGAAATCGCCTTTTCAGATGATTTTGAATATCCGTAACATCGGTTCCCCCTATGTCGACTTCACAACCGGAGGGCTCTTTTCGTTTCTCACCGCAACCACCGTGCCCACATCCGCCATCCTTGTCGCCGACGGTATTCTGGGTGGCGCAGGGTGTTTACTGGGCTCCTATTGGGTTTCGCGGCACAAAGAATGGATTGTGCGGCTGCTCCCGGCGATCGCCTGTTCCGTTTTGTGGACGTATTCCCAGCCGCACGACCGTTTGCTGCTTACGATCCCGATGGGGCTGATGATGGCGGAATGCGTTTCTGAACCGAACGGGGCCCGTGCCCGATTCGCCGCCGCCTGCTATCTGGGTTTTGCCGCCCCCGGGGCCATCGGTTGGGTGATGACACAACTGGTCTGCCGCTGGGATTTCAACCGTGTGTTCGCTTTGGGTGATGCCGTTTCGCTTTGGCTCCTGCTCACGGTGACCCTGGTTCTCGCTTATCGGGTACGGCATGCCGCGCGTATTCCATGATCCCAAAACGCCGCGGCTTGCCCGGTCCGGAGGGTTGGCGTATACTGCCAATATGGAAGCCGACCTGGAAACTTATCTCACCGAACGGCGCGCGGTTGTCGAAGAACACCTCTCCGCCTGCCTGCCCCCGCCCGACACCCGAAACGGGCGCCTGACCGAAGCGTTGCGCCATGCGGTCCTCTCCGGCGGCAAGCGGCTGCGCCCGATCCTCTGCCTCGCCGCGGCCGAGGCCGCGGGCGGCGGCTTCCGCGATGCCCTCTGCCCCGCATCCGCCGTGGAGCTGCTGCACACGTACACGCTGGCGCATGATGACCTGCCCTGCATGGACAACGACCTGCTGCGGCGCGGACAGCCCACGGTGCACGCGAAATTCGGCGAGGCGCTCGGCGTGCTGGCCGGCGACGCCCTGCAAACCCTGGCCTTCGAGATCCTCGCGCGCACGCCCGAAAAACAGCCCGGCTCCCTGCGGCGGCTCATCACCGAACTCGCCTCCGCCGCAGGCGCGGCCGGCGTGATCGCGGGCCAGGCCGAGGATATCCGCTGCGCGGCCGCGCCCACGCGCGAAGACATCGAATACGTGTTCCGCCACAAAACCGCCGACCTCTTCCGCGCGGCCTGCCGCCTCGGCGCGATCGCCGCCGGCGCCTCGGAAGCCGACCTCGCGCGCCTCTCCGCATACGGGGACGGCCTCGGATTCGCCTTCCAGATTTGCGACGACCTGCTTGACGCCGACGCGGCCGGGACGCGGACCGAACCCGAACTCTCCTGTCTGGCGGTCATGACGGCCGCGGAGGCGCGGCAGTGGGCGGAGGATCACACACGGCGGGCCATCGCGGCGCTCACGGGCCTTCCCGGCGACGCCGCGCCGCTCGAAGCCCTCGCGCGTCACCTGCTCGGACGCCTCGCCTGAGCCGCGGACCGGCGGCCGCCGCGCCGCAACCTGAACGCGAAAGGCCTATTCGCCGCACACGCGCACGATGCGTTCGGCGAGCGCCGCGCGCTGCCGGGGATTCCAGACCACCAGGGTAACGCGATACACGCCGGGCTTCCGGTACACGTGTTTCGGATCGGCCTCCAGACAGGGCAGCCCGTCGCCGAAATCCCAGAGCCGTTGCGCGATCCCTTCCGGATCATCCGACGTGTCGCGGAAGGCGACCGGCTCGCCCGCGCGCACCTGCTCCGGCGCGTCAAACGCCGCGGCCGGTGCGGCGCCCATCCCCCCGCAGGTCGCGAGCGTCACGTTGGTCCCGTTGCCCGCGACCAGATTGTTCTCCCACACCACCGCGTCGCCCGGATACGTCCGGACGGACGCCCCCGCGTTGTTGGCGATCACGTTGTTGATGAAGGTCAGATGGTTGACGTCTTTCCCCAGAATCTGAAACGCCATCCCGCCGTTATCCGTGATCCGGTTGCCGTCGAACGTGACGTGGACGGTGTGGTTGTTGATCCGGATGGCGTGGCCGTCCGCCCCCTTGTAGATCACCGAAGGGTGCCCCTTCTGGGTGCGGCTGAAGAGGTTGTCGCGGAAATACAGGCTGTGGATGCGGTTGCTTGCGGAAGGTCCCTGAAGCTGCATGCCCCACATCGAGCAGCAGACGAACCGGTTGCGCGCCCAAAGCATGTGGTGGGACGCGCCGGACACGGAGATCCCCTCGATTTGGCCGTAGTGGATGACGTTGTCCGTGACGACCCCGTACGGCCCCCCGCCACCCTCGATGCCGTACGCCTTCCACGTCCCGCCCGCATCGGCCACGAGGTTGCGGCGCACGGCGCAGTGCGGACTGACGATGCTCAGGCCGTGATCGACCACGTTGTCCTCGACCAGGGTCCGCACGCTTCCGCTGTGCACCTCGATCGCGAATCCGATGCCGCCCGAGCGCGTGACCACATTCTCGCGGATCACCGCGTCGGATGCCCCGTTGTTCGTGAAGATCCCGCCGCGGCCCGTCCGGTCGATCACGTTCCGCTCGATCACGGCCCGCAGCGAACGGTCGCCCACGCGGATCCCCGCGCCCCAGGCGTCCTCCGGCGCGATGTTGCTGATGGTGTTGTCGCGGATCACCGCATCGGAGGTTTGCGACAACAGGATTCCGTGCGGCCCGAACGTCCCGGTGTCCGTGAAATTCCGGATCGTGAGGTGATGGAGGGAGAGGGCGCCGCACTTCCCCGCGACCACCCCCTGGGTCGCCAACGGGTTGTTGCCGCCGTCAAGGGTCAGGTGGCACACGTGCACTCCGGAAACGCCGCGCATCTGCACGAGCGCGTGCGGTTTGTCTCCGCCGAAAACCAGAACGGTCTGCTCCTGCCCCGCGCCCTGCAGCGTCACGCCGGAAGGCGGGGTGAGCGGAGTGAACAGGCGCAACAAGCCTGCGGGAAGCAACACCTTATCCCCCGGCTGCGCCGCGGCCAGCGCCTGATTGATGGCCTCGGCGTCATCCGACAAATCATCCGGCACGCATCCGTCGCCCACCGGCCGGGTTGCGGCGGCCGCGACACCGGCCGCCACCGCCGCACCCCACAGAATCAACCGTACCGTTGCCGCGCGACGAATCCTCATCCCCCACCCCCTTTTGTGCTCACCGCCGCTTTTTTTTCGGCGTCTTTTTGGCCAGGTCCAGAAACGGCGCCTGCCGGAGCGAGGCCTCGGACAGGCACGCATCGTCCCCTCCGTCCGGCGGCGTTTCCGGCTCCGGTGCAGCAGCGCCGCCCGCGGCCCACGCCCCGCGGGGCGCAGGCCGCAGCAGATCCCAAAGGCAGCGTTTCACCTCTGCCACGCCGGGATCGTCCGGCGTCACCGCGGAGACCCGGATCGGCGTGACGCCGGTCTCGCGCACAAAGCGCGGCAGGTATTCCGCGGCGGCCGCCACATCCATCTTATTGGCCAGCACGAGCGCGGGGCGGTCCAGCAATTCGGCGTTGTGCTGCTCGATCTCGTGCCGCAGCGCCAGATAGTCCTTCCACGGCAGGCGGTTGTCCGTACCCGCCATATCGACCACGAAAACCAGCACGCGCGACCGCGCGATGTGTTTCAGAAAACTGGTGCCGAGACCGACCCCCACGGCAGCCCCTTCGATAATCCCCGGCACATCGGCCACGCGGAGCTGGGAGAAATCCGGATATTCGAGGGTCCCCACGATCGGATTGAGCGTGGTGAACGGGTAGCTGGCGATCTTCGGGCGCGCGCCGCTCAGACAGGCGAGCAGCGAGGATTTGCCGGCGTTCGGGAACCCGAGCAGGCCCGCGTCCGCGATGGTCTTCAGTTCCAGCCGGAGCCGGAACTCCTCACCCGGCTCTCCGGGCGTGTGCTCGGTCGGCACCTGATGCGTCGCGGTTTTGAAATGCACGTTGCCGAGGCCGCCCTTGCCGCCCCGCGCGATCACGACCTCTTCGTCGTGGCCCACGACATCCGCGACCAAGGCCCCGGTCACGGCATCGAAGACACTTGTGCCGCACGGCACCCGCACCACCCGGTCGCGCCCCCGCCGGCCGTACATCTTCTGACCGCGTCCCGACACCCCGTCTTCGGCGAACAGTTGCGGCGCGAAGGCCAGAGCGATCAGCGAATCGACATCGCGGCTGCCCCGGAAAAGCACATGGCCCCCACGGCCGCCATCGCCGCCGTCGGGGCCCCCTTCGGGAACGCACGCTTCCCGCCTGAAACTCGCGCTTCCGTCCCCTCCCTTGCCGGCGCGGACATGCACCACGACACGATCAACAAACTTTCTCGTCTTCATGTCACGGTCCGCCGCAGGCCCGGTTCAGCTCATTCCGCGGCTGCCGCGGGGATGATGCTGACCACGGCGCCGTCCTTCTGGAACTTGACGGTGCCGTCCTTCAAAGCGAACAGGGTGAAATCGCGCCCGCACCCGACATGCTGTCCGGGGTGGTACCGGGTCCCGCGCTGCCGGATCAGAATCGATCCCGCGCGCACAACCTGGCCGTCATACCGCTTCACGCCCAACCGCTTCGCATTACTGTCCCGGCCGTTTCTTGATGCTGCTGCGCCTGCCATACGTCACACTCCTCCGGTTAGGCGATCGCCTTGACTGCGGCCACCGTCAGCTCCTGGCGGTGCCCCATCCGGCGCGAGTACCCCTTGCGCCGCTTTTTCTTGAAGTTGATCAGCTTTTTGCCGCGCTTGTGGCCGATCACGGAGAGCGTCACCTTCGCGCCCGGGACATACGGCATGCCGACTTTCAGCTCCTGCCCGTCCGAGACCGCCAGCACCGTCTCCAGCACCACGTCCTGACCGGCCTCGGCATCCAGGCGCTCGATCTCGATCGTGTCACCCGCGGCCACACGATACTGCTTGCCGCCGGTCTCTAAAACCGCATACGCATCCATGTTTTGACCCTTCATCACTGGGGAACCGAGCGGTTCCGCATCCTTCCCAACCGCAACAAAAGAGGGGTTACTTTACCTGATCGCCCCCGCGGCTGTCAAGCGGCCCGGCCTCTTTATTTTTGGCGGCGGCGAGCGCGTCCGCGATGGTCTCGAGGAGCTTCTCCGCATTGAAGGGTTTGGAGCGGTACTCGAACACCCCGATCCGCTTGGACTCGATCGCGGTCTCGTCCGACGCATAGGCCGTCAGCATGATCACGGGGATCTCCGGCTTGAGAGCCTTGACTTCGCGCAACAGGGTCATGCCGTCCATGCGCGGCATGCGGAGGTCGGAGATGATCAGATCGATCTCCGTCTTGCGGACCATGTCCAAGGCAACCATCCCGTCTTCCGCCGTGACCGCATCATGCCCGTTGGCCTTCAGGAACCGCTGGATGAACATCAGCAGCCCCGGCTCGTCGTCAACGATGAGGATTTTGGCCATATCTGATTCTCTTTCTCCTGATAGGCGCCACGGGCGCACACGTTTCGTCCCCGGGCACCACGCCCTCCGGAGCACGAATCTTTCAGGCTGAAACCTGTTACCTTCCGATACGCCTTACTGTACGGGGCATCCGTTTTTCCGTCAACGAAAAAACCGCGCGCTGTCGGGGTGAAAACGGCTTATCCGATCCGGTTTGCGGTTCGCGTATCGTACCCCCTCAGGCGGCAATTTGCGAAATGCTGATTTTTTCGTTTTGCCCCTTGTCATCATCGGAACCCTTTGCTATAGTCTGCCCACTTTTTCGGGGTGGTGGCGCAATTGGTTAGCGCACCGGACTGTCGATCCGGTGGTCGCGGGTTCGAATCCCGTCCACCCCGCCATTTTGATGCCGACAAAGACGCGAAGAACCAAAAGGTTTTTTGCCGAAACGATCCAAGCGCTTTCCGTGATGCGGGCGTAATTCAATGGCAGAATAGGAGCTTCCCAAGCTTCTTACGTGGGTTCGATTCCCATCGCCCGCTCCATCTTCGTAAGCACCTG
>JAVEYH010000151.1:0-7029 GCA_034003585.1 Kiritimatiellia bacterium | reverse complement strand
CGGTTTCGGGGGCGCGCCCCCGAGCAACCCGGGTATCCACTTTTCATGGCCTGTAGGCTACAGGCGGACGGCCCCGAGACCAGCATTTTCGGGGACAAGGCTCGACTCCTTTTGCCCTGCATACTAGGTACCAATGAATAACAAAACGCTTCTCGCTGCGGCCGCAGTCGCGGTCTCAACCATCGGCTTCGCCGATTTCAAAAAGCCGGACGAGCCGCAGAACGTTCCCGAACTGATGAAGACCGCCGCCGGTGAAGCCGTGACGACCCGCGAACAGTGGGAACAGATCCGCCGCCCCGAGCTCCTGCGGGTCTTCCTCGAAGAGGAATATGGCGTGCGGCCCGTGGAGCGTCCGGCGGATCTGAAGTTCGAACAGCTCGGGGCCGACGAAGAGGTGTACGGCGGCAAGGCGGTCAAGAAGGTCGTCCGCGGCACGTATTCGGGTCCCGGCGGCGCGGCCTCCTTCACGTTCGCGGCGTGGATTCCAAAATCGGGCAAACCCGTCCCCGCATTCGTCCACGTTTCGCCGCGGCCTGCGGAAACCGCCGCCGATTTGGACGGCCCGCGCCCGGTCTATTACCTTCCGGCCGAATACATCACAGCGCGGGGATATGCGGCGCTGGCCTCGTGCGACTACGATTTCACGCCCGACTTCCACATGTTTCCCGACGTGCCGACGAGCGGAGTCTTCCAGGCGTACGGGCCCAAGAGCATGAAGGCCCGCCGGCCGGACGAGTGGGGAATTCTCTCCGCGTGGGCGTGGGGCGCGAGCCGCATCATGGACTGGATCGAGACCCAGCCGGGCATCGACGCGAAGCATGTGGGCGTGGTCGGGCTTTCCCGCAACGGGAAAACGGCGCTCCTCGCGGGCGTCACCGACGAACGTTTCGCGATGGCCGTCTCCTGCTGTTCGGGCTGCGGCGGCGCGAAGCTCAACCACATGCGGTGCCCGGGATCCGAAACGATCAAAGAGATCATGCAGCCCGCCTCGCGCTGGTTCTGTCCCGCTTTCTCTGAACACATCGGCAAGGACATGACGATGCCTTTCGACCAGCATCAGTACCTGTCACTCCTCGCGCCACGTCTCCTCTACGTCTCCAGCGCGACCGAAGACGCCTGGGCCGGACCGCGTGGCGAATTCGCGTCCGCCCGTCTCGCCTCCCCCGCGTGGGAACTGTACGGCAAGTCCGGTCTTGTCGAACACGGGTTCCCGAAACCGGACCATCCGCTCCACGCCGGGAACGTGGGCTACCACTTGCGTTCGGGCCTCCACGACATCACGCGTTACGACTGGGAATGCTACCTCGACTTCGCCGACGGCCACGGTTGGAGGGTCGGCGGAAACAGGTGACCGCCTGATTGACCGCATCCGGAAAGTGCAGGGCCGCAAAGCAGACAACCCAATAAATTGTCTGTGCCTGAGTGAACGTTCCTTCATTCCGTCACGGTAATCTCGCCGATCGGATACACGCGGCCGTCGCCGCCTCAAGACGCCATTATGGGGCGCAAAAGGGAAAGACGAAACAATCAAACAGACGTCAAGGAGCACGGGAATGGACATCACGAGGCGAGGCTTCATTGGAGCGATGGGGGCTACGGGCGCCGCGATGGGACTGCGGCCCGTGATGGCGAGAACGGTGAACATGCCAGCGAAGCCGGCTCTGCCCGATCTCTTCGCGCCGCGCAGCGTCGTGCTGTTCCAGGGAGACTCGATCACGCACGGCGGACGGGGCGGCGATCTCAATCACTATCTCGGCCATGGCTGGCAGGCGGTTGTCGCCCACCGTTATCTCGGCTACCAGCCGGAAAAGGAGATCCTGTTCGCGAACCGGGCGGTCAGCGGCGACACGACGGAGAAAATGCTCAAGCGCTGGAAGACGGAGGGGCTCAGCATCGACCTCAAGGAACGCGGCTTTCTGGGTGCCTTCAAGATGAACACCACAATGCTCAAACCCGATGTGCTCAGCATCCTCGTTGGCGTCAATGATTTCGGTTCCTCCGTGAAAGTTCCGCTCGAATCATTCAGGTCGAACTACACGAACCTGATCGAACAGTCCTTGGCCGCGAATCCGAAACTGAAGATCATCCTCTGCCAACCGTTCCGGCTGTCGTTGCCGTCCGGTCCGGTCAAGGCGGCGGAATTCAGAACGTATCAGGATTGTGTGGCCGAGTTGTCCGTGAAGTACCACACACCGTTCGTGCGGTTTCAGAACCTCTTCGATTCGCTTCTCGCCGAGAACCCGAACCCGAAATACTGGAGTTGGGACAGCGTTCATCCCACCTACGCCGCGCATATCCGCATGGCGGATTTTTGGATCGCGAGCGTGGCGGACTTTTACGGCAAGAGTACTCCGGCAAGATAAAAAGGCGGGACACGTCACGACGTTCCCGGAGAAGTTCAACCGCGCCACGCTCCCGCCCCGATTCACGGTGGGGCAAGAAACGGCAGGAAATCCTCCGGCAACGGCGCGACAAAATCCAACGGCACCCCCGTGACGGGATGCGCGAACGCCAGGCGCGCGGCGTGCAACAGTTGACGGAGGGGCACATGCGGCAGCCGCTTGTCCGCCGCGGGCTTCCCGTACAGGGCATCCCCCGCCACCGGACAGCCGAGCGACTGCATGTGCACGCGGATCTGGTGCGTGCGGCCGGTTTCGATGCGGCAGCGCACCAGGGAGAGTTCGCCCAACCGCTTTTCGACCGCATAGTGCGTCACCGCCTCTTTGCCGCCGGCGCTCACCACCGCCATTTTCTTTCGGTGCACGGGATGACGCCCGATCCGCGTCCGGAGCGTGCCGGAAGCCTGCGGCGGCGCGCCGTGCACCAGGGTCAGATACTCTTTGCGGATGCCTCCCGTCTGGAACAACCGCACCAGGCCGGCCATGGCCGCATCGTGTTTGGCCACCACCATGAGGCCAGAGGTGTCCTTGTCCAGACGGTGCACGATGCCGGGCCGCTGCACGCCCCCCACCCCGCCCAGATCGCGGCAGTGATGCAGCAGCGCGTTCACCAGGGTTCCCGCCGCATGGCCGGGCGCCGGATGGACCACGAGTCCGGCGGGTTTGTTGATCACCAGACAATCGCGGTCCTCATAGACCGTGTCGAGCGGGATCGCCTCGGGCGCGGGCTCGGCCGCGACCGGTTCGGGCAGACTGATGGTGATCACGCTGCCGGGTTGCGGACGGGCGTTCGCCTTGACCGCCACCCCGCCACAGGTCACCCGGCCCTCGCGGATCAGCGCCTGCAGGCGGGCGCGGGAGAGGTCCGGCACCCGTGACGCCAGCCACGCATCCGCGCGTCCCCCGGCATCAGCGGGCACAGGCACGGAGAGCACCCGTGATTTCTCCTCACCGGCCCCCGTCGATTCACGCTCCCCGCGATCGGCATTCATGACCTTCTCCCGGCACGCACACGAATCACTCCTCCATCAGGATTCGGAATCCGACATCGTACACCTGCTGCCACGAGGCGTAGGGCAGCCGCGCGTCCAGCGCGGCATACCGGGGCCGCTTCCACCACGACCCGCCGCGCGCCACGGCGCGCCCGTCCGGCAAGCGGTCCGCGGTCCATTCCCACACGTTGCCGTGCACATCGCGCAAACCCCAGGCGTTGGCCGCAAAGCACCCCACCGGGGCCGAGACCCGGAATCCGTCCGACACGTTGGTGACCGCGGGACGCCAGGCCGGGATCGCCGCGCCCGGCAGATTGGCGCGCAGCCGCTCCATTTTGCGGAACACGGCGTCCGCCAGATTCGCGTGACGCGAGAAATCGTCCCCGATCCCGCCGTACGCCATGGGCGTGGCGGCGCCGGCGCGCGCGGCCCACTCCCACTCGTCGCCGGAGGGCAGGCGCGCCCGACCGCCGCATTGTTCCGAAACGAAGCGGCAGAAAGCCTGCGCCGCATCGCACGAGACGCGGCACACGGGTTGGGTCGGCGTGTTGAGCGGATAACCACGCTCTTCCGGGGTGAACTGCATGTACTCGCCGCGCTCCATGAAGCTGTCGTGCCCGGGATCGAAGCGCGCGTACTGCCCGTTCGTCACCTCCTCCGCGCCGATCCAGAACGGACGGCGGATCGTGACGGCACGGCCGTCCGCGGTGACATACGCGCCGGACGGAACCCGCACCAGCGCGAGCGTGACACCGCCCCCGAGCTCGAGCGCGCGCGTGAACGTTCCGGGCGCCCGCTGCTTCGCGCGGGCTTCCGCCTCGCCGAAAGGCCAACCCGCAACCTGCGGCGCCGGGTTGGCGGGAGGCGGGGCCGGATCGGACGGACACGCGGGCACGCCCAGCACGGCCGTACCGAAGGTCTTCTCATGGTCCTCGGCGATCCCGGCATACCGGCGCTGCATCTCGCTGCGGCGCGCGGCCAGGTCCTTCATGCGCGATGCGCCGACATTCTCGGTCCACGTGCCGTGATTCGGACGGTTCATGTCGATCCAGGTTGTCAGCCGGTCCCAGGCCTCGCTGTCCAGCCGCACGCCGTGATGGCCGGCCTCCAGGATCTGAAACAGCTCCGTAGTGGAAACGTGGAAATTGCAGGGCGGCTGCAGACGGTTGTCCCCCTCCTGCGTCTGACCGCGGATGTACGCGCAGAGCGCCAAATAAGCGGGCGGAAACAGGTTGTTGGCGTTGATGTAATAGACCTCACGGGTCTTGATCGGCACGCCCGGCCTGCGCGTGAAATCGGGACGGCCGCCGGTGCCGTCGTGGCACCGCACGCAATAACGGTCGAGCACCGGCTGCACCTCGCGGTTGAACGAGACGCCGCGCTCCGGCCCGTACCAGGGCCGGATGGGCGAAGGCGGACGGTTCATCGCCAGCATCCGGCGCGGCGGGCCGGCGCTGCTGTTCTGCGGCTCGTGACAACCGGAGCAGGATTGGAGTTCGCCCGGCATGACCGTCAGCCAGCTCCGCATCAGTTGTATGGCGCGGCCCTGCGCGTCCAGCGGCTGGATCGAGACCGGGGTGTTGGCCGGCACCTCGAAGTAGGCCGACCCGTCCGGCTCCACAGGCACGGTGCCCAGAATACGCACCACATCCCACGGCCCGTCGAACCCGACACGGTCGGTCTCAGAGCCCATGCCGCGATAGGCGAAGGAGTAGGTCATCAGCCGCAGCGACGTGACGGTGCCGCGCGGCACGCCCGCGAGGCCCGGCCCCTGGTACAGATCCGTGATTTTGACGCGGCCGGCCGCGGTGCCGGATGGCTTGAGATCGGGCAGGTGGACCGGACGCGGACGGGGTTCGAGCGGCATGGGCTCGAACAGGGCCGCGCCCGGCTCCTCATGGATCAGGGTCAGATTGTCAAACGTGTCGGCGAGATACAGGCCCCACAAGGCTTCCGGCTCCGGTTTGCAGGCCGTGAGAAGGTACCCCCCCCCCAACGGCCACGGGTGCAGGAACTTGGGCCAGGAGGCGTCCACCAGGTTGTCCCGCACGAGATTCTCCACGGGCTTGCCCCGGCCGGGGATGCGCTGCACCACACCCTGCGTCTCGCGGCGCCCGCGTGTGGGATCGAACAGCACGAGTTCCCCCATGCGCGGCACACCGTGATGGCCCGACACGATTGCGGTGAAGCGGTGCGGGTCCCCCGGGACCGGACGCGCGTAGAAGAGCGCGTTGGGCCAGTAGCTGTTGCTGCCGTACAGTTCGCGCTGCCCGGTCCCGTCGGGGTTCATAGTGAACAGCAGGCGCGAGACATAGTGCACGATCCCGCTGTACTCCCAGCGCAGATACATCACCCGGCCGTCCGGCATGAGCGACGGGCACCAGTTGTGGTCCTGATCAAAGGTCAGGCGCCGGATCGTGCCGTCTCCCGGCATCCAGCGGTAGAGCGCGGCGACATACGATGAGCCGACCACGCAGGGCACGCCGATCATCGTGGCGTTCGAGAGGAAGAGCACCGAGTCATCCGCCAGCCAGCATCCGGCGTAGTTGTCGACATCGTCGTCCGGAATGAAGGGGAACATCTTGGGATGAGACGGTGCGGCAAGGTCAAGTTCGTAGACGCGGTGCAGCCCCTTCCCGTTCTCCCCCGTAAACATCAGGCGCCGCGCGTCCCAGTGGAGCTGCAGATCGCCGACATAGGTGCCCGGTTCAGCACGGTGCAACGGGGTCAACACCGGCGCACCGCGAAGATCCGTCAGGACAGCGATCTCGTTGGTGAGGCCTTTGCGCTTGACGTCACGCTGCTGCTGCCAGTTTTGGGGCAAGGCCAGGTTGTTCGCGCCGCGGCGCACCAGCAGAAAGCGTCCGGCATCCAGCAGCGGATTGGCCAGCAGGGCATCGCGGACCTGACGCACCAGCGTATCGGCCTCCGCAACCGCAACGGGGTCCCGGGCATCGAGACGCCGCAAGAGCGCGTCGCGCTGTTCGCCGAGCGCCGCGCACCACGCGCGGTTCGTCGGGCCGCACCGGTCCGGCCAGCGCGCCGCCATGTCTTCCAGCGCAAGGCGCACGGCCCCGGGATCGATCCGGGCCAGACGGCTCCGCGTGACGGAATGCTCCGGTTGCGCGCCCGTCACCGAACCCGCCGCGCAGAGCGTCAGAAGAACCAGAATCCGAAGGTGTGTCATATTGGACTGCCGCGTGCCTCGCCTCAGGGCGCCGATGGCGCGAGCGCCTCGGCATCCCGCCGCATCCGTTCCCGGTCCGCCTCCTCCAGAAGCAGATCGCCCGCCTTCGCGTTCTCCACAGCGTTCGCCGCCCGGCGCGCCCCGCACAAGGCAGCCGTCACCCCGGGCTGGGAGAGGGTCCAGCCGATAACCAGTTGCGACAGGGTACAGGCGTATTTGACGGTCAGGTCATGCCATCCGTCCAGCATATCCAACACCTTGCGCCGTTTTTCCGGGGCAAACCAGGGAAGCCGGTTCCGGAACGCCTCCGGGTCAAACGAGGTCTCCATGCCGATCTTCCCGGTGAGCAGTCCCTGCTCGAGCGGCGAATAGACCAGCACGGCCAGATCCCGCGCGCGGCAATACGGCAGCAACGCGCGTTCGATGGCGCGGTCGAGCAGACTGTAGCGGG
>JAVEYH010000150.1:2636-7333 GCA_034003585.1 Kiritimatiellia bacterium | reverse complement strand
CGAGGGCAGGCACACCCGCGCGATGCCGCTTTCGAGCCGCAGGCGTCCGGGCAGGGAAGCGGGAAGGTCCAACCTCCGCGCGTTCGCGTCGAGAGCCAGCGTGCGCACCAACGGGACCGCACCCGTTCCGGCTTCGCGGAACGCATGCGGCGTGCCGGTGCGCGGGGAGGGACGCGAGGCGTGCCACACCCCGACGCCGAGCAGCGCGACCGCGGCCGCCGCGACGGCCGGCAGACGCCGGGCGGCGAAGCGGCCGCGCAGCGGTTCCGCTACGGCGCGGACACGCTTCCGGACCGCTGTCGGCGGAGTCTGGATCGAGGACCTGCCGCCGCTCACGCAGGTCAGGAGAACATCCACCTCCATCTGACACCGGTAGCGCTCCAGACATGCGGGACGCATTTCGACCAGCGTGCGGAACCGGGACACCTCGTCCGGCGAGGCGCGTCCCTCCATCACGGCATCGCACAGCGCGTCGAAATCCGGGGGGATCAGAGCCATCCGTTCGCCTCCCGTTTGCGGTGCCGCTCCAGGCACTGCCCGAGCGCCTGGCGGATCCGGTAGAGCAGGGAAACCACAGAGGCCGCGGAACAGCCGAAGCGCCCGGCCATCTGGGCCACCGTGAGGCGCTCGTAATACTTGGCGCGGATCACGGTGCGCTGCGCGTCAGTCAGCTTTTCGAGGCATTGGTCGAGCCATTCCAAGCGGCGGTCGAACCGTTCCCCGGGGTCCGCATCCTCCCCGGCAAGCGTCTCGAACGTCGCGTCAGAAAAGAGGAGACGTTCCCGCTGCAGCGTCTTGCGGTACCGGAGCACCTCGTACCGGGCGAAGGCGCGCGCCCAAGGCAGGAAGGGCCGTTCCGGGTCATACTCGCCGGCTTTGGCCCACAGCATGCGGTTGGTTTCCTGCAGCACATCGCGGGCGTCGCTTTTGTTCCCCACCAGCATCGAGATGAATGCCAGCAGATCGAACTGCGCGTCCGTCAGTTCTTCCACAAAAGCCTGTTGCGATAATCCGCCGCGCATGGGTTTCCTCACCAGAGTGATCTCGTCCTATCACTCTTCAGCCAAGACAGCCCCAATATAGCGGAAAATCTGCGATTATTTTTTGAAAACCGCTTTTTTGAGCACGGTCCAGGGCAGGCCGTGCGCGGCAAGGGCCGCCATGAAGGGGTCGGGGTCGAATTGCTCCATGTTGAAAACCCCCTTGCCGCGCCACTGGCCGGTGAGCATCATTTTCGCGCCGATCATGGCGGGGACGCCCGTGGTGTACGAAATCGCCTGGGATTGGACCTCGCGGTAACACGCCTCGTGGTCGCAGACGTTGTAGAGAAACACCGTCTTGCGCCGGCCGCGGGCGTCCACCCCCCGGACCTGGCAGCCGATGCAGGTCTTGCCTTTCGTCAGCGGGCCGAGCGAGGCGGGATCGGGCAGCAACGCCTTGAGGAACTGGACCGGCACGATGTCCATCCCGTTGAAGCGCACGGGGTCGATGCGCGTCATGCCGACATTCCCCAAAACCTCCAGATGTTTGAGGTAATTATCGGAGAAACTCATCCAGAACCGCGCGCGCCGCACCCCCGGGATGTGCCGGGCCAGGGACTCCAGCTCCTCGTGGTACATCAGGTAGATCTTCAGCGAACCGAGGTTTTCCGGCATCGTGAAGGGGGAAGAGACAGAGAGCGGGTCGGTCTCTTTCCATTCGCCTTCCTGCCAATAACGGCCCCTGGCCGTGACCTCGCGGAGATTGATCTCCGGATTGAAATTGGTCGCGAACGGCTGACCGTGACTGCCGGCGTTGCAGTCGATGATGTCGATTTCCTCGATCCGCGGCACGAAATGCTTGCGGGCGTAGGTGCAGAACACGCTCGTGACGCCGGGGTCGAACCCCGAGCCGAGCAGGGCCATCAGACCGGCCTTTTTGAACCGGCCCTGATAGGCCCATTGCCACTTGTACTCGAACTTCGCCAAGTCCGGCGGTTCGTAGTTAGCGGTGTCCAGGTAGTTCACGCCCGCCTCAAGGCAGGCGTCCATGATGTGCAGGTCCTGGTACGGCAGCGCCACATTGATCACGAGGTCCGGCTTGTGCCGCTTAAGCAGCCTGACCGTCTGCGGCACGTTGTCCGCGTCCACCTGCGCGGTGGCGACCTTGCGCGGCAACCGCGCGGCCAGCGCATCCACCTTCGCGCGGGTGCGGGAAGCGATCACGATGTCGGTAAAAACCTCGGGCACCTGCGCGCACTTGTGCGCCACGACCGCGCCGACACCGCCGGCGCCGATAATCACTACTTTGGGCATGGGGCAATCCTTCTGTGATTCGGAATGCTTAGTATCATACACAATTCGGAGCGGCGGGGCATCGGAAAGATGGCTGGGGGCAGCAATTCTCATTATGGGTTCCCCCCCCCCCGAGATCGCTATCGCTATCGGGACCGGAATCGATGAAATGCGCCGGGATTCGATAGCGATCCCGATAACGATAGCGATTGCGACTGAGCCTCTTCGCAAAAGTAGAAGTGCTGGGCTGGGGTCCAGAAAAGGGGCAGCTCGTATTTCGCCCGCCGCCCGCCGGAACGGCAAAAACGACTGGAAAACGCTCAACGCTCAACTCCCAACGCGCAACGTCCAAGTTATAGACCAGCATGCCGGGGCCATGCACTGCCACGAGAACGCGATAGCCGAGCGGGCCAACGCGGCATCCGCTTCCTGACTGTCAGTTCTCAAACTCCTCCCTCCCAACTCCTCATTCTTCCTTGGGTGCGGGTCCGTTTCCACGAAACGGACCCGCACCCCCGATTCGGGGCTTGCATGCCGGGCCGGGTTCAGATACAAAAGAACAAAGTGAAAGTCCTTTTCCTGTTCATCGATGGCGTGGGGTTGCGCCCGCCCGCAACGGACAACCCGGTCCATTCCGGCATCTGTCCGGCGCTGTGCCATCTCATCGAGCAACACGGGGTGTCGATCGACGCATGCCTGGAGATGAAAGGCCTGCCGCAAAGCGCCACCGGGCAGACGGCCATGTTCACCGGCGTCAACGCCTCGCAGATCATGGGACGCCACTGTGAGGGCTTTCCCGGGCCCACGCTCCGCAAACTCATCGAGCAGGGCAACCTGTTCATGGAACTCTCGCGCAAGGGGCTGCGCTGCCGGTTTGCGGACGCCTATCTGGTGGACAGCGTGGACGAACTGCGGGGCCGCCGTTTCAAATCCGTAACAACCGTGATGGCGCTGACCCAACCGGAAACGATCTCCATCCAGGACGACCTGACGGCGAATCAGGCGGTTTTTCATGACATCACCCGCAAGAGCCTGCGCGAAAAAGGCCTAACCATTCCGCTGGTCACCCCGCCTCAGGCCGCCGAACACCTCATCGAAGTCGCGTTGGCCAACGACTTCACCCTGTTCGAGTTCTTCCAGACGGATTTGGCCGGCCATTCGTGCCAATACGATCACGCGTGCGAAACGCTCCGCACGCTGGACCTTTTTCTCGACACGGCCGTGAAACTCTGCAAGACCACCGGTTTGCTGCTGATCCTCACCAGTGACCACGGCAACATCGAAGACATGGGCACGCGCGGCCACACCCGCAACCCGGTGCCGCTGATCGCCCTCGGCCCCGGCGCGGACGAGATCAAGAACCACGCGTCCAGTCTCACGGACATCACCCCGCGCCTGACGCGTCTGATGGTTCCGGGGTCTACGCCCGCGCCGCGGCCGGCGCCCTCCGCCGATCCCGCGCCGTAAACGCGAACGCCCCCCACCCGCAAGGGCGGAGGGCGTCTCCCGCTCAGCTCATCCGACACGGAATCAGACGTCGACCCGCACCCCGGCCTGACGCAACACCCGCTTGACGGCATGGACCGCCTTGGCCGTTTCTTTTTCCTTCAGCTGCTCGGCACACAGCAGCAGATCACCGAGACGGCCGTTCATCGCCAGCGGCGGACGGTTACCGCCCGGCTCGGCCGTCTTTCCGTTCGCATCATAAAACGCCTCGATCTCCTCCTTGAACCGGTACGCGCCCGGGGTCTTCTTCTGCTTGTCCGTCCAGCTCAACCCCAACGTCTGCAACCGCAGCGCGAAACTCTGCGCGGAAACGCCGTAGCGCCTTTTCAGGCGCAACAGCAGATCCCACGTCCATCCCGCTGGCGTCACACCCAACTGCCAGACGGAGGCCTGCACGGCGCGCGCGGGCATCAGGAAAAACGCCGCGAACCGGCGCGCGAACTCCGCTTCCTTCAACGGCTCGACACCGTTCTCGGCAAGCGGTTCGACGGCACCCTGCCCCGCACCCGTTTTCCGCGTATGCCAGCAGATCCGGCCCAGCTCAAACACCAGGCGGAACAACTGGTGCTCCGGCTGTTTTTTCAGGCGGCTGTTGACGAAAAACAGCGCATTCCGGTTCTGCGGGTCGTACCCGCTGAAAGTCGAACACCCTTCCGGCATGTCCAGGAAGATTACACGCAACCCGGCGTTCTCAAACGTTTCCAGATAATCGTACACCGCCGCCTCGCCGATGCCCAGATCCTGCCGCAACCAGCCGGCCAAATATTCCGCGCCCTGTTCCGTGGGCGCGAACGGCACCGTGAGCGCAAGCGAAGGCGTTTTCACCGCGCCGCACAACGTCTCCAGGTCCAGCAGCGCCTGCGCGACCGATTGGCAGATGATGTGGGCCGATTTCAACGGTTCCGCGCCCGCGCTGAC
>JAVEYH010000150.1:0-2536 GCA_034003585.1 Kiritimatiellia bacterium | reverse complement strand
CGCCCCGGCCGTCCACATACCGCAGCGCGGCGAGCGCGCGCTCCGCGTCCGCGGGTGAATCAAAGGCCACCCGGCCCTCGCCGTGCGCAACGGCGATGGGCAGCCGCGACCCCGCCATGCCGCGCAGCAGCACGGACGGGGAATCGAGCACTTCCAGCGTCGCGTACCGGGCCTCGAACTGCTCGGAGGCGTTGCGCAGAAAACGCGGCCAGTGCTCCGCGCCCGGGATGATGGCCTTGAGTTGCGAAACCATCTGGCACCCGTTGCAGACCCCCAGGGTCACCGTATCCGGCCGCGCGAAAAACCGGCGGAACATCTCGGCCAGCCGGTCGTTATAGAGAATACTGCGCGCCCAACCCGAACCCGCGCCCAACACGTCGCCATACGAGAAGCCGCCGCACGCCACAAGACCGCTGAAGTCCGCCAGGTCGACCCGTCCGCCGAGCAGGTCCGTCATGTGGACATCCACCGCATCGAACCCGGCCAACGCAAAGGCCGCGGCCATCTCGACATGCCCGTTCACGCCCTGCTCGCGCAGAATCGCCATGCGAGGCTTGCGGCACACCTCCACCCCGGGACGCGCCTCGGGGTCGTAAGTCACGCGGAAGGTCATGCCGGGATCCTCCGCGTCCTGTCCGTTCTCATACTCCTGCCAGGCGCAAACCGGATTGTCGCGCGCCGCCTGCATGCGGCAGGTCAGGGCCGACCAGGCGCGCCGTACCCGCGAAAGGTCGCTCGCGACCGCCGGGACCCCGCCCACCGCAAGCCGGAAGGACCGGTCATCGGTCGGACGTCCGATCACAGAACAGATACGGCTGTCCAGCCCGTGACGGGCCATCACCTGGCGCACCTCATCCAGCCGCGACTCCTCGATCTGCAGCACCGCGCCCAACTCCTCGCTGAACAGCGCGGGGAGCGGGTCACCCCCCGGCAGGTCCGCCGCCACGCCCCGTCCGCCCGAAACCGCCATCTCGGCCAGCGTGACCGCCACACCGCCGTCCGACCGGTCATGATAAGCCAGCAGGGCCCGCGCCGCCACCAACTCCTGCATGGCCCCGAAAAAGGCGCGCACCCGGAGCGGGTCGTCCGCGTCCGGCGCCTCGCACCCCACCTGATTGTAAACCTGGGCCAGCGCGCTGCCTCCCATGCGGTTGCGCCCGTCCCCGAGATCCACCAGCATCAGCACGCTTGCGCCCGGTTTGAGATCGGGCGTCAGGGTGAGCCGCGCATCCCGCACCGGCGCAAACGCGCTGACAATCAGACTCAACGGCGCCACCTGACGGTGCGTCTGCCCGGCCGCGTCCTGCCAGACGGTCCGCATGGAGAGCGAATCCTTGCCCACGGGAATGGCGATTCCGAGACGCGGGCAGAACTCCAGACCGACCGCCGCGACGGTGTCGAACAGAAGCGCGTCCTCCCCCGCTTCGCCGCACGCGCACATCCAGTTGGCCGACAGCTTGACCTTGCCGATCGCGCCGATGGCGGCACCCGCGATGTTGGTGAGCGCCTCGGCCACCGCCATGCGCCCTGCGGCGGGCCCGTCGATCAGGGCGATCGGCGTGCGTTCGCCTGTCGCCATGGCCTCGCCGGTGACCGCGCGGAACCCGGAGACCGTCACCGCGCAGTCCGCCACCGGAAGCTGATACCGGCCGACCATCTGGTCGCGGTGCACCAGTCCCGTCACCGTGCGGTCCGCGATCGCGATGAGGAACGTCTTGTCCGCCACCGCGGGCAGGTGCAGCACCCGTTCCAGCGCCTCTTCGGCGGAGACCCCGTCCCAGTGCGGCGCCTCCGGACGCACAGACGCGCGCCGCACCTCGCGCACCATGCGCGGCGGCTTGCCCAGCAGCACGCGGATATCCATGTCGATGGGCTCATCGTTGAAATGCGCGTCGCGCAACACGAGGCGCTGATCGTCACGCGCCACACCGATGAACGCGACCGGACAGCGCTCCCGCTCGCAGAGCGCCTCAAACCGCTCGCGGTCCTGCGGCGCGATCGCCAGAACGTACCGCTCCTGCGCCTCGCAGCACCAGATCTCCATGGGGCTCATGGAGCGGTCCTCGTTCCGGATGGCGCGGAGTTCGAAAGTCGCGCCGGTCTTCTCGACCAGTTCGGGACAGCCGTTGGAAAGCCCGCCCGCCCCGATATCGTGAATGCTGAGAATCGGATTTTCCCGGCCCAGCGCGACGCAGGCGTCGATCACCTCCTGGCAGCGGCGCTCCATCTCCGCGTTGCCCCGCTGCACGGAATCGAAATCCAGCGCCTCGTCGTTGCTGCCGGTCGCCATCGACGAGGCCGCGCCCCCTCCGAGACCGATGCGCATGGCGGGCCCGCCGAGCTGCGCGATCAGCGATCCCGGGGGGACCGGAAGTTTGCGCACCTGCTCCCGGACAATCGCGCCCATGCCGCCCGCGAGCATGATCGGTTTGTGATACCCGCGGCAACGCCCCGCGACCTGTTCCTCATAGGTCCGGAAAAATCCGCACAACTGCGGGCGTCCGAACTCGTTTCCGAATGCCGCCCCGCCGATCGG
>JAVEYH010000149.1:0-7371 GCA_034003585.1 Kiritimatiellia bacterium | reverse complement strand
GCGGGAAGATCTCCCAGGAGACGATCCGGCCGGTCAAAGGGCTGGTGGCTTCCTCCTCCGGTGATGGCAGCAAGGAACCGGCCACGGTGACCTCGCACTTTTCGGTGTTCATCAAGCGGTCGATGAAAAGCTGCCAGTGTGGGAGCGCCTGAACCTCATCGAAGAAGCAGTGGACCGTCTCGTTGCCGCGCTTCTGAGGGTGGAGTTCGAAGTACGCCGCCAGGATGAGGGCAGGGTTTTCGTGCCGCAACCAGTAAAGCCGGTCGTCGGCCAGATCGAGAGAGAGGATGTTCTCACGGGGCACCCCTTCCTCGACCAGCTGCCGGATACGCTGACGCAGCAAAGTGGTCTTGCCGCTTCCTCTGACACCGGTGACCACAGAAACCTTGCCAGGCAGGCTGCCAATGGCGACACGCCGGGGCAGCAGTCCGTCCGGCGGTTCAAGGTTCTGGTATTCGCGGATGATTTGTTTCAGGCATTCGATCATGACATGGCCCGGTGCTCCCTGTTCGTTTTGGCAACCGGTGTCATTCATGCTTGGCGTGCCAGAAAAAGCAAATGGTTTGTCGAAACGATGAGCGATTCTGTTCGATTCCGTTTTCAGGAACCGAACCGCAGTCCGAAATCTTTGACAAGTGGCAATCCCGCTTTGCGGAAAACAGGCGTGGATGTTACATAGAGAAAGTGTGGTTTACGCCGCTTCCCGCTCGTACCAGGCGACGATGCCGCCGAGCCGCTCCTGCCGTGTGACCGGTCCTGCGGATGTGCGCCGGAAATCGGCGGAGATGACGTTGTTGCCCGTGCCCTGGTGGGGTCGCTGGGTGTGGTAGTAATCGAGCCAGACGCGGTTGATGTGGGCCAACTGACCGAGGCCGAAGCAGACGAAGTGGTTCAAACACTGGTGCTTGCAAGTGCCGATGAAGGATTCACAGAAGGCGTTGGCCTGCGGCGCTTTCGGCGGAATACGGATGCAGCGCACCTCGGCACCTTTCCAGAAGGCGTCGAACTGGCGGGTGAACTTGGTATCGCGGTCGTGAATCAGGTATCGGGCCTCGATGCCGTGGTCGTCGAACCACATGGTCACATTCCGCGCCTGCTGCATCACCCAGGCTTCATCGGGGTGGAAGGTCGGTTGACTCAGGTAGACCCTGCGGCTGCCGAGGTGGATGAAGACCAGCACATAGGCGTCGAACTTGCCACGCAGGGTGTAGACCGGCTTGGTGAAGAAGTCGCAGGCCACCAGCGATTCCATGTGGGCGCTGACGAACTTTGACCAGGAAACTGGCGGCCTGCTCTTGGTCTTCTCGGGCGGCGGCGGGCAATCGGAGCGCTTCAGGATGTCGCGGATGGTGGTGAGCCCAACGGAAATGCCGAGTTTCTTGAGCTCGCCGAAGATGCGCTTGTAGCCCCAGGAGAGGTTCTCGGTCGCCATGCGCAGGATCAGCGTCACGATATCCTCAGCGGTGCCGGGCCGTCCGGCCGGTTTTGGAGTGCGGGTCTTGGTCTTCGGACTCAGCCAGCGCCGGTAGGTCTGCGGCTTAACCACCAGCATGACATCGGCGACGTCGTGTTTGATCTCGTTTCCCAGCCGCAAGAGCTCGGCCCGCTCCTCGGTCGTGGGGACAATGCGCTGGTCGTCGATCCGGTCGCGCAGCATTTTGATCTGAAACATCAGCAGCTGCATCCGGACGTCGTATTTCGGCAGGAACCGATGCGCCAGAAAGGTGAAAAGAACGAACAAAAGATTGAATTTCATGCCCAACCCACGATACTGCACAGGATTCATATCCTGTTGATTTTAATAGTGTTTAAGCGATGCTTATGTTTCCGCACCCCTAGGAAAGACCCGATTTTGTCCCTCCGGCAAACCGAGCCGAAAAGAAGCCGACAATCCATGCCACGGATCGGGTGAAAATACAACGAAACGATGTCGCTGGGAGGCAATAAGACGGGGAAGTTGGAGGGCTATTTCCGGTGTCCGGCTGAACTGCAAACCCGTTACCCTCGTCCGGTGCTGAGAAATCGGGGGAGAAAAACGCTTCCTTTGACATGAACCGCCGCCGGATGTCGGCGAGCATTATTTTTGACGTTACATCAGTAGCTTATAGGGCAAGTTGAGGGTGGAGGCTGGTTTGCGCCAGGTCGACGCACCCTCCACCATTTTTCGCGCTTGCGCCGGAGCACGGCTTTGCGCTATCCTTATCCATCCGTGTTACGGAAAGGCGTTTTACATGAAGAAGGATACCCACCCCAACTACGATGACGCGACCATCACATGCGCCTGCGGCAATGTGATCAAGACGCGGTCCACCCGGAAAGAGATGAGCGTCAACACCTGCTCGGCTTGCCACCCTTATTTCACCGGGCAGCAGACCATGCTCGACACCGAGGGCCGTGTTGACCAGTTCATGAAGCGGTACAATATCAAGAAGGCTTAGTGCGCTTGGTTCGGGGCGGGCCGGGGGCGTTTGCCGCGGGGCGGCAGTCGCGTATCCTGGCCCGCCTTGTCTTTTGCCCATGCTGGACAAGGCCCACATCCTTCAGGCCCTCGCCCGGGTTCAGGCTGCGGAAGCGGCCCTCTCGGATCCCGCCGTGTTGGGAAACCCCAAGGCGTACCGGGAGAAGGTCCGTGAGCATGCGGCCCTGAAGCGTTTGGAGAACGCGGCCAACGCCTATTTCAGGCTGTTGGACGAGTTGGAGGGGAACCGTACGCTGGAATCCGAGCCCGGGGGCGATCCGGAATTGGCCGAGCTGGCGCGCGAGGAGGCCGTGCGGATCAGCGGACGGCTGCCCGAAGCGGAGCGCGAGGTGCTCGCCTGTCTGCTGCCGCCCGAGCCGCGCGATGCGCGTAACGCGGTTTTCGAGATCCGTGCGGGAACCGGCGGCGAGGAGGCGGCGTTGTTCGCCGCAGTGCTGTTCCGCATGTATTCCAGGTTTTGCGACGCGAAGGCGTGGAAGATCGCGGTTCTGGACGCCCACGCCACGGAGTTGGGCGGCTACAAGGAGATCGTGTTCACGGTGAGCGGCGAGGGGGCCTACGGCGCATTCAAATTCGAGAGCGGGGGGCACCGGGTGCAGCGCGTGCCGGAGACCGAGGCCCAGGGCCGCATCCACACCTCCGCCGCCACGATCATCGTCTTCCCCGAGGCGGACGAGGCGGACGAGATTCCGCTTCCGGAGAGCGAACTGAGGGTGGACATCTTCTGCGCGGGCGGGCATGGCGGCCAGGGCGTGAACACAACCTATTCGGCGATCCGCATCACCCACCTGCCGACCGGGCTGGTCGCGCAGTGCCAGGACGAGCGGTCGCAGCACCGCAACAAAGAGAAGGCGCTCGCGGTGCTCAAGGCTCGGATTCTGGACCAGCGGCGTCAGGCCGAGGAGGCGGCGCTGGGACTGACCCGGTTGGGGTTACGGGGTTCGGGCGACCGAAGCCAGCGCATCCGGACCTACAACTTTCCGCAAAACCGGATGACCGATCACCGCGTCAATCTGACTCTCTATAGTCTGGACCGGATCGTGGAGGGGGAGCTCGGGCCTCTTCTGGACGCGCTGCACGCGTATGATCTGGACCAGCGTCTGACCCAGGAACTCGGGGTCGGCTGCCGGTAACGGCAACGCAGGAAAGCTCCTCCCTTTCTGCGTGCGTGCACGCGCAGACAGGCGCCGGGGGCTTTCGCGACGGTTCCGGAAAATCACGCTTTCCGTACCGCGTCCGGACGCGCATCCCCTCCCGTGTCAGGAGGCGGCAGTTTGCGGCGGCGCACAAAAGCGCGGTGAGCCGCCAGCAGCGTCAGCAGCGCCAGGACGAAGACCGCGAGACGCAGGCGCGGGTCGCGCAGATAGGGCAGGACCGTCTCGCCGATGAATGCCCCCAACTGCAGGAACAGCAGCGACTGCGCCACGGCGGAAAAAAACAGCAGCAGCAGGAAGCGCGGGAGCGGATACCGCACCGCACCGGCCGCGGCATTACCCAGGGTGCGGGCCCCCGGCAGGAAGCGAGAGACGACTACGGTTTTGATGGCGTGGCGGCTGAAATAGGCCTCCATCCACTCCAGGCGCGAGGGGGATACCCAGCGCAGACGGAACAAAAGCGAGGTCGCATACCGTCCGGTCAGATAGAGGCCGATATCTCCGGCCATCCCGCCGACCGTCATGGAGGCGAAAGCCAGACCCCAGCCGAGATGGCCCGCCGCGACCAGAAGGCTCACGCCGCACCGGGCCACATCCTCAAGAAAGCAGGTCCCCACCGCCACCAGCAAGGCTTGGAGCCAAAGATGGTCGGCAAGATGGTCGCACAGTTCGACGAATACGGTTTCGGTCACGTCAGCCTCGGCGCGCGCAATCCGACACGGGCCTCCCCGGGGGAAAGCGGCGCGTCACGTTTCCCCGGCCTTTGTGCCGACCGGAATGAGCGTTCCGGAGTCTTTAGGACAAACCAGAATAGATTATGACACATCCCGGGACGGGCTGGCAAGGAGGGGCAAAAAAAAAAGCGCAGAAAAATGCTTTTCGGGCTTGCGTTGCGCGGCCATCCCGGCGTATTCTTTGACTACAACGAAAGAATGGTCTTGTCAGGCGGCAAAGGAGCGGGTGCTTTTCTGCGGCCGGACAGGATTTTGAAGGTTTACAGTCAATAACGCAGGAACACGATAGGAGGGTTTCTTAAATGAACCTGACTTCAAAGCGGATGATGGTGGCGGCGGCATGCGCGGGGCTTTGCGCCTTGGCGTCTGTGACGCTTGCGGGCGCGCCGACGGCATGGTGGGTCGCCGATTCGTTCGAGACCTCCGAGGGCGGGGCCGCGGATCTTCCGATCTCGCAGTACAAGGACACGATTACGGTTGAGGGCGCGACGGAAACGACCAACTTCCTCTGGGTTGCGGACGGGTTGGACGCTTCCAAGATCATCGCGACCAACTCCACCTACAGCGGGACCCGACCGGGAACCAACTCCGCGCCTGCGGAGTATGTCCTGGATCTCGCGACCGAGGGCAGCACCCTCACCCGGCATGTGATCGGGGATGACGGCGTCTCGACGGGCAAGGCGTTCACTGTGGCAGCTCCGGTCTATGTCGACACGCTGATCCAGTTCCGGCCGAGCGAGGACACGCCCACGATCGGAGAGGACGTCAAGGTCGCGGTCTACGTGAACATCAACTCAAACTTGGTGGTTTACCACGCGACAGAGACAGTCAAAACCAACAGTGTGTTTGATACAATCGCCATCAACCCTGAGCAATGGTATCGTCTGACCATTCAAATGACTGGGTATGATGAATTTACCCCGGCGTGTAAGGTTTATCTCGATGGGGAAAACCTGACTCATGCGAATGCGATTGATAATGTCTTCTTCCTAACCGCTGCTACCGGCGGCACGCTCAACGCCGTCGCCTTCCAGGGCACCGGTCTGGTGGATGACCTGGCCGTGGCGAATGATGCCGACTTTGGCGGCACATCCGCGATCCTGCTGACGCTGGCGTATGATGCGGGCTTGGGCTCGGTCCTGACCAACGGCGCGGCGGTCGGCAACGGCGGAACGGTGGAGAGCGGCACGCTCCTCACGATCAACGCCGCGGAGTGGCACCGGTTGCTGAGCGTCACGGGCGACGGCGATGCGGCCTATGTCGGCGAGACCGGTCTGAGTTCCTGCACCGGTATCGTGAGCGCGACCGCGTCCGCGAATGTCGCGGTGACCTTCACGAATGTCACCGGCAACATCTCCATGGGCGGAGAGTCGGTTGACGCCGAGGATCTGGCGGCATGGGCAGCGGCGCAGGATCCGGCTCTCACCGAAGCAGCGGTTCAGGCGAACGCTGCCGTGTGGTACGACGAGTACCTGCTGAACATCGCGCCGGATGAGGCGGCCAGCACGATCGAGATCACCTCGATCACGGTCGGTGCGACAGAGGCGACCATCGTTGTGACGGCCTCCTCGACGGCGGTCGACTTCAGCGACATCAACGGCACGCTGAACGTCTACACCACGGATGACCTGGGCACCGCCTTCGGCTTGGCAGGTTCCTTCAATATCACACCCGGGGCGAACGGCACGGCGACGGTTACGGTGCCTCTCGCCGAGGGGAGCTTCATCAAGGCCACGGTCGAATAACCCGGCCCTGACTCGAAGCTGAAACAAGACAAACAGGGGTCCGCGGCAACGCTGGCCCCTGTTGTTTTTGTGTGCGACAACCTGACGCGGTACGGAGGACAAGGTGTCCCGCGAAAAAAAAGAGAGACCAATAAAAAATGATAGAAATAGCTAATTTTAGATTTTATATTCACGATTTTAACTTTGTTACGGCTACAAAGACTACATTTTGTTGAATGGCACGGATGGTGCTTTACTTAAGCCGACTTTACAAGAGGCGGCAAGAGGCGTCACAAAACAGGTCCGTAGAGGCCATAATCTCATACGCTTGCGAAGTCAGGTTGGAAAAAGAGAAGGTTGCCGCCACCGCATGAGGTTATGGCCTTGTATATGAAATAGAATCGGGTTGCGGGCTGCGCCCGCAGTGAAGTAGAAGGGGAAGAATATGAAAAAGACGAAAACTCGAGTTGCGGGAATGACCCTGTTTGCGGCGGTTCTGTTCTTGACGCTCCCGCACGGCGCGGTGCGGGCCGCGGAAGCGCTTGAATTCAGGCAGGGATTTTCCGGTGTCGCTTCCAAAGCCACGCCGGCGGTGGTTTTCATCCAGGTTGAGAAACAGGTGCCTGCCGGCAACATGCGGTCCTACTTCAACAATCCCTATGACCTTTTCGGCGAGGAGTTCTTCGAGAGGTTCTTCGGTCAGCAGCGGCCGCGTCAGCCGATGCCGCGGCGGCGCCAGCCGCAACAGATGTTCAAGCAAACCGGACAGGGCTCGGGGTTCCTGATCAGCAAGAACGGGTACATCCTGACCAACACTCATGTGGTCGGAGATGTCGATAAGATCACGGTGCGGCTGGCGGACGGCCGCGAGTTTTCCGCGAAACGGATCGGTGCCGACGCGAAAACCGAGGTCGCGCTGATTAAAATCGAGGCGAAAGAGGATCTGCCCTATCTGGAGATCGGTAAGCCGGACGAGTTGAAAATCGGCGAATGGGTGATCGCCATCGGCAACCCGTTCGGACTGAAGGAGACACTGACCGTAGGGGTTGTGAGTGCTAAAGGACGCAGTAACATCGGGATCACGGATTACGAGGACTTCATCCAGACGGACGCCGCGATCAATCCCGGAAACTCCGGCGGACCTCTGCTGAACATCGACGGGAAGGTCGTCGGAATCAACACAGCGATCTACAGCCGTAGCGGCGGATACATGGGAATCGGGTTCGCGGTGCCCATTGACATGGCGATCGGCATTAAAGACCAGCTCATCGCAACTGGCA